>NZ_CP146232.1:3380000-3688750 GCF_037040815.1 Pararoseomonas sp. SCSIO 73927 | reverse complement strand
CGCCCCGCGGCCAGCAGCGGGCCCTGCAGCGCGGCGAAGGCCGCCAACGCCTGCCCGCGCACCGCCCGCCCGAGAAGCGCGCCCCGCGCCGGCCCGATGATGGGGAACAGCTCCCCGGGCGGCACGTCGCCCACCTCCGGATGGCTCCAGCGCGCCAGCGCCTCCACCGCCAGCACCGCCCCGTCCGCTCCCCCCTCGCCCATCCGGTCGGGGTTCAACCTTTCGGGGCCTAACCTTTCGGTACCGAACCTGCCCCGGCCCAGCCCGAGGATCGGCTGCAGCTGCGCCGTCGCGCCGGGAAGCCCGGCCGCGGCGTCCGCGTCGAAGGCCCGCAGCACCGCCGCCGCCCGCATCAGCTGCGCGGCATCCTCCGGGCTCGCGCGGCCGATGCTGCCGCGCGCGTCCCGCTTCGCCCGCACCAGCGCCTCGTCCGCCACGCGGACCAGCATCTCCGCGTCATCGGCATGCGCGGGCGCGAGCGCGATGCCGAGCGTGGCGCCGAGCCGCAGCATCCGCTCGCCATAGGGCACCGGCCGGTGCAGGGCCGTGCTGATCCGCTGCACCACCGCATCCGCCGTCGCGTCGTCCTCCACGCCGGAGAGGAGCACGACGAACTCGTCCCCGCCGGTCCGCCCCACCGTGTCGCCGGGCCGCACCGCCTCGCGCAGCCGCGCCGCCGCCTCCTTCAGCAGCGCGTCGCCCGCGGCGTGCCCCTCCCCGTCATTCGCCTCCTTGAAGTGGTCCAGGTCCACCGTGGCAACGGCCACAGGCGTGCCGCCGGCCAGCGTCTCCGTCAGCGCGGCCATCGTCGCGCGCCGGTTCGGCAGCCCGGTCAGCGCGTCCGTCAGCGCCGCCTCGCGCGCGTCCAGCAGGGCGCGCCGCAGTTCCAGGTTCGCCACCACGGCCCGGGCCAGGGTCCGCACCGTCCCGATCGTCTCCCGGTCGAACTGCCGCGCCTCCCGGTCGATGACGCAGAGGCTGCCGAGCGCGTGCCCCTCGTGGTTCACCAGCGGCACGCCGAGATAGGCGCGGATGTCCGGCGCCCCCGTCACCAGCGGGTTCTCCCGGAAGCGCGGGTCCTTCGTC
Organism: Pararoseomonas sp. SCSIO 73927; assembly: GCF_037040815.1. Lineage (NCBI taxonomy): Bacteria > Pseudomonadati > Pseudomonadota > Alphaproteobacteria > Acetobacterales > Acetobacteraceae > Pararoseomonas > Pararoseomonas sp. SCSIO 73927. The sequence continues at coordinate 3,687,664 of NZ_CP146232.1, read as the reverse complement.
GCGTCCTCCACCGCCATGGGCCGGTCGGGGGTGAGGATGGTGTGGGCACAGAAGGCGAGGTCCCGCGGCGTCTCCGCCACCTCCAGCCCGTGCCGCGCCTTGAACCACTGCCGCTCCTCGTCGACGAGGGAGACGAGCGCGATGGGGCTGTGCGTCAGCCGCGCCGCCAGGTCCACGATCTCGTCGAAGACCTCCTCGCTCTCGGTGTCGAGCACCTCGTAGGAGCGGAGCGAGGCGACCCGGCTCCTCTCGTCTCGCGGCAGCGGGGCTGGCGGCATGGCGTCCTCCGAACCGTCAGCTCCGGTCGCCCCCGCCCCGGGAAGGAGAACAGGCGGTCAGGCGACCGAAAGCAGTTCGCCTGATTTAACAAGTCCCGGGCTCTGTCTCAACCTAAGGTTGATTAAAACAAAAATTCATCGCGTCTCCACGCTTGGAGATGTCACCCGATTAAACCAAGCCGCACCGGCCGGTCACGAGAGGAATGGCCCGCTCCCTGACCACCGTCGCTGCCCTTTGATGGAACCCGCCCCGATCGGGCCTGACGGCGTGCACCTCTGGCGCCCCCTCACCGACCCTGCACCACCGGACGCCGCATCACGCCTGCCAACCGCGCCTAAACCTGCGCCCGTCATCGCCCCCAGAACCGCGCCAAGACCGGAACCACCCCCGCGCCGCCCCCATGGCAACCCGCTGCCCCAGCCGCCAAGGGCTCGAATCGGCCCGCCCGCATGGACAAGCCGTCCCGGCGCTCCCATCTTCACGAGATACGGAGAGCAGGAGGCGTTCTTGGCCACGCGGCGCGGCATGGAGGAGGCAAGCTCCGCTTTCTCCACCCTGCTCGATCTTCCGCCCGCCCAGGCCAGCGTCCCCGAGACAACCCCTCCGCCCGGCCCCGAAGGCCACCGCAAGCGCCTCCGGGAGAAGCTGCTCCGCGCCGGCCCCGATGCCCTCGCCGATTACGAGCTGCTGGAGATGCTCCTCTTCCTCGCGCTCCCCCGCGTGGACACCAAGCCCCACGCCAAGCGCCTCATGGCCCGCTTCGGCAGCTTCGCCCGCGCCGTCACCGCCTCCGAGAACGAGCTGCGCGGCGTGGAAGGCATCGGCGACGCCGCCATCGCCGCCCTCCGCCTCGCCCGCGCCGCCGCCCTCCGCCTTCTCGTGCAGGAAGCGCGGGAACAGCCCGTCCTCAACAACTGGGAACGCCTGGTCGCCTACCTCACCGCCGCCCTCGCGCACGAGGTGGTGGAGCAGTTCCGCGTCCTCTACCTGGACAGCCGCAACCGACTCCTCGCGGACGAGGCCCAGGCCCGCGGCACCGTCAACCACACCCCCGTCTACCCGCGGGAGGTGGTCAAGCGCGCGCTGGAGCTCGGCGCCACCGCCCTCATTCTCGTGCACAACCACCCCTCCGGCGATCCCACCCCGTCGCGCGCCGACATCGACATGACGGCCGAGGTCCGGCAGGCCGCCGCCACCCTCGGCATCCTCCTGCACGACCACCTCATCATCGGCAGCGGCCGCCACCTTTCCTTCCGGCGCGAGAACCTTCTCTGACCGCGGAGATTGACCGCCCGCCGCCCCGCCCCCACCCTTCCACCATGCGCGCCCCCCTCGCCGCGACCCTCCCCGGCCTCCTCGCCGCCCCGCTGGCCGCAGCCCTGCTGCTCGCCGCCCCACCCGCCGCGGCCCAGACCCAGGTCCAGACCTTGGTCCAGAGCGGCAAGCCCCCGCCCCTGGGCGCCAGTGGCGGGAGCGGCGGCGGCTCCGCGGCCGCGCCCGATCCCTCGGGCAAGCCGCCGCCCCTCTACGACATGCCGGACCCGGCCCCCCGCCGCCCCGGCCCGCCCTCGCGCCCGGATGCCCGCGCCCAGCCCGGCGCGCCTCCCGGCGCCCCCCCTGGCGCCCCGGGGCCCGACGGCAAGCCCCCGGCGCTCGACCCGCGCAGCGCCCCGAGGCCGAGCACGCGAGAGGTCTCCTCCGGCACCGGCTTCGTGATCGGGGAGCGCCAGGCGCTCACCAACGACCACGTCGTGCGGGATTGCCGCTCCGTCCGCGCCCGCAACGCGGACGGGCGGGAGATCACCGCCACCGTCCGCGCCCGCGACAGCCGGCGCGACCTCGCCATCCTCGACCTGCAGGAGAGCGCGGGCCCGGCCCTCGCCTTCCGCAACGCCCCGGACATCCGCCGCGGCGAATCGGTGGTCACCTACGGCTTCCCCCTCGCCGGGATGCTCTCCTCCGGCCCCACCCTCACCACGGGCGACATCTCCGCGCTCGCCGGCCTCGCCGACAACCGCGCCCACTTCCAGATCAGCGCCCCCGTCCAGCCCGGCAATTCCGGCGGCCCGCTGCTGGACCTCGCCGGCAACGTGGTCGGCATCATCACCAGCAAGCTCAATGCCCAGCGCGTGGCCCAGCGCACCGGCGACATCCCGCAGAACGTGAACTTCGCGGTGAAGGCCGAACAGGCCCTGGCTTTCCTGCGGGAGAACCGGATCCAGCCCCGCACCGCCACCAGCGGTCCCACCCGCACCGCCGCGGAGGTGGGGGAGGCCGTGAACCCCTCGGTGCTCTTCCTGCGCTGCCTGGGGTAGCGCGCCCACCGGGCACTCCCCTACCTCGGGAGATCGGCCCAACCCTCCGGGGCGCCACGCTACGACACCGAGAACCGGCCGGAAGCGGCAGCTCCGCTTCCGGCCCGAACACCCGGGGCAGAGGCTGCCAGAAGGGGCGGCCCTCAGCCGCTCCCGATCGAAGCGGAGTCGCCCTGCTCCAGGAAAGGAGCGGCATCCCCGGCAGGGAACGCCACCCTCGCGGTGTCGCTATCGCGGCGTGGGAAGCTGGACCGTCCCGCCCGCCACATCGATCGCCACCTTGCCGCGAAGCCCGCGGGATCCCCCGTTCTCGAGCAGCTCATGCGCCTCGCCGATCCGGGCCAGGGGAAGCACCGCGCCGATGACGGGCCTGATCAGGCCGCGCTCGACCAGGTTCGTCAGCGCGCCGAGCTTGCCCCGGTTCTGCCGGGTGAACACGAAGTGATAAGCGGCGTTCTTCCCCCAGGCCTCAATCAGGTTCTGCGGCCGCGCGATGTCGACGATGCTGACCACCCGCCCGCCATCCGCGAGGGCGAGCGCGCTCCTCTCCAGGGTGTCGCCGCCGATCGTGTCGAACACGACGTCCACCCCCTGCCCGTTTGTCAGCTCCGCCACGGCGGAGACGTAGTCGTCGGAGGTGTGGTCGATCACCTCGTCCGCGCCGAGCGAGCGCACGAACCCGTGGTTGTCGCGGCGCGCCGTGGTGATCACCCGCGCCCCCATCGCCCTGGCGAGCTGGATCGCCACCGTGCCCACGCCGCCGGCACCGCCGTGGATCAGAACCGTCTCGTGAACGGCGAGCTGCGCGCGCGTCACCAGGGCTTCCCAAACGGTGCCGCCAACCAGCGTCAGGCTCGCGGCCTCCAGATGGCCGATGTTGCGCGGCTTGCGGGCGACCAGATCGGCATCGGCAACGTGCTGCTCCGCGTAGGAGCCGGGGCCGCCGAAGATCCTGGGCGTGTAGTAAACCTCGTCGCCGATATCGAACTCGCCGACATCCGCCCCTTTCTCCTCCACCACGCCCGACACGTCGTGGCCGATGATGGCGGGCAGCGGCACGGAGGCGGCGTAGTCGCCACGCCGGATCTGGTAATCCAGCGGATTGATGGCGGTGGCATGAACCCGCACCCGGACCTGCCGAGATCCGACCGCCGGCACGGGAACCTCGCGCAACTCGAACGCGTCGAAGCCGCCGAACCTACTGAGGACGATCGCCTTCATGGTGCCGGTCATGCTCTTGCCCTTCCTCAAACTCAGCCGCTGGCCCAGCCTCTGGCAAGAGCTCTCCTAACGGGTCCCGGTCATTCCCATAATACGCACAAATTCTTCCCTGGGTGCACCGGAGGATACCGACATGGTCAAGCGACGCCATTCCAGTCTGGACTGCAATCCCGGTTGCGCGGTGGAGGCGGCGATCAGCCTGATCGACGGAAAATGGAAGTGCGTCGCGCTCTGGTATCTTCAGGAAAGGGGCGAGGTCCGCTTCAACGAACTGATGCGCCTGATGTCCGGGGTCACGCAGAGGACCCTGACCAACCAGCTGCGCGAACTGGAAGCGGACGGGCTCATTAACCGCGTCGTCTACGCTCAGGTGCCGCCCAAGGTGGAGTACAGCCTGTCCGATCGCGGCCGGACATTCATCCCCATCCTTCTGTCCCTCTCGGCCTGGGGGGAGGCCAACATGGACCTGTTCCAGCGGACCGAAGCGGCGGCCTCGTAGCCTTCCACCGACCTGCAGGCCCGTGCCATGGCACGGGCACTCCTCATGGCGAAGCGCAGCACGCCGGCGCTCCGGCAGCGACAGACCCGGAAACCCGCACCCATCGCCGCGCGGCCGGGGCACCGCCCCGGCCGCGGACCGGCGGCGGGCTACCCGCCCCGCGCCGCCCCCGCCACCTCGGCCGCGAAGGCGCGCGCATCGGCCGCCGGCGCCGCGCTGCTCGGCATCGTCACCTGCACCCGCAGGAACCGCCCGTCCGCCACGCCGACGCAGACCTGCCTCTCCACCCGGGTGCGCCCGAAGCTTCCCTCCAGCGAGGCGCAGGACAGGTCGCCACCCCGCGCCGGCACCGTGTAGCGCCCGGCGACGGAGAGCTGCCGCCCCGTCCGGTCCGAGGGAAGCGCCGTCGCCTCCGCAACCGCCCGCTCCACCTCCGGCGGCAGCTCGGCGGCCGTCACGCGGGGCCGCCCGAGGTCGTAGAGGAAGACATGACCCACCGCGACACGCCGGGGGGTGACGTACTCCGTCACCTTCCCCGCCCCCGCGTCGCCGGGCGCCACGTCCTGCGCCGCGCCCCGCTCGAAGCCCGCCGCCGCGGCGGGCAGGCGGGCCAGCACCGCGTCGATCGCCGGCCGGTCCCGCGGCGCGGCGGCCTCGTCCTCTCCCGTGGTGGCGCAGCCGGCCAGAGCCGCCAGGGCCAGCGCCGGCACCAGGAGGCCCACTGAAGAGAGGCGGCTCGCCGCCAATGAAGAGAGGCGGCTCGCCGCCGCCATGGCCGCGGCCGTGCCCTCAATGCGCGGCCGGCGCGTGCAGCCCGAGACCGAGACCCAGAGTCGTGTCGGCAATCGCCAGCCCTTCCCAAAGCAGCTTCACGCCGATCCAGGCGATCAGCGCCACGCCCAGATAGGCGATCCACTTGTAGCGATCCAGCAGCCGCGCCAGCAGCCCGCCCAGGATGCCCATCATCACGATGGAGACGACCAGGCCGATAATCAGCAGCGTCAGGTTGTCCCGCGCCACTGCCGCCACCGCCAGCACGTTGTCCAGGCTCATGGACACGTCGGCGATCACGATCTGCCACAGCGCCGCCATCAGAGTCTTGTCGTGGTGGGAAGACCCCTCGGCATCCTCCTCCTTCTGGCCCTTCCGCAGCTCCAGCAGGAAGTTCACGGCGATGTAGAGCAGCGCCAGCCCGCCCACGATGTCGATCCACCACAGCGCCAGCAGCTGCTGCGCGATGACGGAGAAGACGACCCGCAGCACCGCCGCGGCGACGATGCCGAACATCACCGCCCTGTTGCGCTGGCTCTCCGGCAGCCCCGCCGCCGCCAGCCCGATCACCACCGCGTTGTCGCCGGAGAGGATGATGTTGAGCCACATGATCTGCAGCAGTTCCGGCAGTGCCGAGGTGATCGCGTCCATGAACGTCTCCGCTGGGCCCGGGCCGCGATCGGGCGCGCCGGGGCCGGAAAGGGCAACCGGGCCGGCCCCGGGCGAAGGCCCGGGCCCCGTGCCCGCGCGCGGAACCTAGTCGCCGCCCCGGAAACGAGAAAGCGCCGCCCGGTCTCCCGGACGGCGCCAAAGGCTTGCATGACAAGGGGTTAACCGGCCCGTCACCTCGGGCCGGCCACCCCTAGTGAGCGGCCCTCAGGGAGCGGCCATCAGTGGGCAGATGGACGCTGGAAGGGCGTGCCCATCCACCAGGCGTTCACCTCGGTCGAGCCGGTCCAGATCATCTCGACCGCCACGTAGAGGATGACCAGCAGGCCCACCCAGGCGATCCAGCGGTGCTTCTCCAGCAGCCGCGCGATGAAGGTCGCCGCCAGGCCCATCAGTACCACGGAGATGGCGAGGCCGATCACCAGAACGTCCAGGTGGTCCTTCGCCGCGCCCGCCACCGCCAGCACGTTGTCGAGCGACATGGAGACGTCCGCGACGAGGATCTGGATGATCGCCTGCCGCAGCGTCTTCTTCGGCGCGCCCTGGGCCACCGCGTCGCCGGTCGCCGCGTCCACCGTCGCCTCGGCCGCCTCGTGCTGCTCGTGCGGCTGCCGCAGCTCGCGCCACATCTTCCAGCAGACCCAGAGGAGCAGCAGCCCGCCGAACAGCGTCAGGCCGATGATCGAGAGCAGCTGCGTCGTGATGGCCGCGAAGCCGATGCGCATCAGCGTCGCCGCGCCGATGCCCCACAGGATCGCCTTGCGCCGCTGCTCGGGCGGCAGCCCTGCCGCGGCCATGCCGACCACGATGGCGTTGTCGCCCGCGAGAACCAGGTCGATCAACAGGACCTGCCCCAGGGCGAAGAACCAATCCGCTCCCATCCGTGCTCCGCCTTCCCTTCCGGCCCCGCCCGGGCGCCGGCCATGATTGATTGCCCCCCGCCAGTGCCCGCGGGGGCGCCGGCCGCGCCGTCGCGGCCTGCCGCACCACAGGGGGCAGCCGACCGCGCATAAACAATCGGCAATCGCACGGCAACCTACTTCAACAAGCCCCTTCGCCGCCCCACCGGCACGCCGCCCCGCGGGTGCCCCGGAACCGCCGCGCCGCGCGCCGAGGTTGACGCCAACCCGCCCCCCGGATACCGCCCCCGGGCCTCACGAAGCCCTCCCTGGGCCCTCCCCGGGCCCTCCTTGGGCCCCTCCCCGAGCACCGGAACGCCCCGATGGTCCCGCGCTACACCCGCCCCCAGATGGCCGCGATCTGGTCCCCCGAGACCCGGTTCCGCATCCTCTTCGAGATCGAGGCCCTCGCCGCCGAGGCCATGGCCGAGCTCGGCACCATCCCCCGCGAATCCGCCGAGGCCATCCGGCGCGAGGGCGACCGCCGCATCGCCGCCCTCTCCCCCGCCGACCTCGAGCGCATCGACGAGATCGAGCGCGTCACCCGCCACGACGTCATCGCCTTCCTCACCTGGCTCGGCGAGACGCGGGAGGACGGGTCCGGGATGGGCGAGCACGCCCGCTTCATGCACCAGGGCATGACGAGCTCCGACGTGCTGGACACCACCCTCAACCTTCAGCTCGTCGGCGCCGCCGACCTGCTGATCCAGGACCTGGACGCTCTGCTGGCCGCCCTCCGCACCCGCGCGGAGGAGCACGCCCTCACCCCCACCATCGGCCGCTCCCACGGCATCCACGCCGAACCCACCACCTTCGGCCTGAAGCTCGCCGGCCACTGGGCGGAGTTCCACCGCTGCCGCGCCCGCCTCACCGTCGCCCGCTACGAGGTGGCCACCTGCGCCATCTCCGGCCCGGTCGGCACCTTCGCCAGCGTGGACCCGCGCGTGGAGGCCGCCGTGGCGGCCAAGCTCGGCCTCCGTCCCGAGCCCGTCTCCACCCAGGTCATCCCGCGGGACCGCCACGCCGCCTTCTTCTGCGCCCTCGCCGTCACCGCCTCCGCGATCGAGCGCCTGGCGACCGAGATCCGCCATCTGCAGCGGAGCGAGGTGCGCGAGGCCGAGGAGTACTTCCACCCCGGCCAGAAGGGGTCCTCCGCCATGCCCCACAAGCGCAACCCGGTGCTGACCGAGAACCTCACCGGCCTCGCCCGCCTCGTCCGCGGCTACGCCACCCCCGCGCTGGAGAACGTCGCCCTCTGGCACGAGCGCGACATCTCCCACAGCAGCGTGGAGCGCGTAATTGGCCCGGACGCCACGATCGCGCTCGACTTCGCCCTCGCCCGCGCCGCCGGCATGATCGAGAAGCTGACAGTCTACCCCGACCGCATGAAGGCCAACCTGGAGAGCCTCGGCGGCGTGGTTCACAGCCAGAAGGTGCTGCTCGCCCTCACCCAGGCCGGGATGAGCCGGGAGGACGCCTACGCCACCGTCCAGCGCTCCGCCATGGCCACCTGGGAGAACCTCGGCACCCCGGCGGGCCGAAGCTTCCGCGACAACCTCCTGGCCGACCCGAAGGTCACCGCCCTCATCATCCCGCAGGAGCTGGACCGCGTGATGGACCCGCAGCGCGACTTCACCCATGTCCGCGCCACCCTGGACCGGGTGTTCTCGGAAGCTTGATCCCGGCCGCCGCAATGCGGCAGCCCCCCGCCTCCGTTCCGCCCTCATGGACCCCCATCTCCCGGGTGTCCCTGGCCGGCCCAGCCGGCCTACGCAGCCGGCGGGTCACGCCGGCGAACCGAACCCGGCCGGCCACGCCGGCGAACGGAACCCCGCCGGCGGCGCCGGCGAACGGAGGAGGTCCCGCGAGATGATCCCGTCCCCCACCAGCACCGTCCGGCGCGGCACACTCCGCGCCGCCCTGGCCGCGGCGGCCGTGGCGGGCGCCCTGGCCCTGGCCCCGCAGGCGGCCGAGGCCGCCCCGGCCATGCCGGGCGTCGGCACCGCCGCGGCGCTGCAGCCCGTCCAGTACTACTACGGTCCGCCGCGCTACTACGCGCCCCCGCCACCGCGGCGCTACTACCGCCGCTACTACCGGCCCTACTACCCGCCGCCGGCCTACTACGCGCCCCCGCCGCCGCGCTATTACGCGCCGCCGCCCGGCGTCTACTACCGCTACTGACGGCGCGCCGCCGCGCGGGGCACACGCCCCGCGCGCCCGGCCGCATCGTCCCGCAGGACCACCGCCCCGCCCAGGTCCCCCGGCTTGACCGGGGCCGCGCCCGCCGGGAAACTCCGGGCGTGACCCACCAGCCGCGTTCCCTTCCCGCCGCCGCGCTGGTGGCGTTCGCGGCCGCATGCTCCCCCGCCCTCGCGCAAGGACCGAGCCGGGGCGCGATCGGGGCACCCGTCGGGGTGGCATCCCAGGCAGCACCCCAGGAAGCTCCACCGGGCACCGCCACCGACTGCGCCCCGTCCCCCACCCCCGGAACCGTGGCCGCCGCCCTCTGCGCGGATCCCGCCGCCCGTGCGGCCGACCGCCGTCGCGCCCTGGCCTACGAAGCCCTCCGGCACCAGCTGCACCCCTCCCAGCGCCCGGGGCTGGAGGCCGATGCCCGCAACTTCCAGGCCTTCCTGGAAACCGGCTGCCGCCCCGGCGGCACCCCCGACCCCGCCTGCATCGCCCGCGCCACCGCCGCCAAGCGGGACGACCTCCTGCGCTGGCTCCAGCCCCCGGCGCGCGAGGAGGCGGAGCGCGACCCGGACGCCGCGGCAGCCCTCGAATCCCGCCTCCCCGCCGCACTCGAGGCCCGGCGGGAGGCGATCGCCGCCCTCCAGCGCCGCGCCGGCCTCCCCCCTACCGGCCTCCTCGATTCCCGCACCGCCGCCCTCGTTCCCAGGCCGGCCACCCCATCCGCGCAGGCGCTCCCGACGAACGGTGCGCCCACCGCCCCGCCCGCCGGCACGGTCTGGCTCCCCCGCTTCCCCTTCGCGCTGAACGCCCGCTATGCCGTCCAGGACTGCGGCGGCCCCGCCGTCACCTGGTACGGCGGCGGCCTTCACCTCGGCGGCCGCGCTGTCCCCGGCGAGACAAACTACGCCATCTTCGCCGACGAGCAGCGCTTCTACCTCTTCCCCGCCACCGGCGGCCCCGCCCGCATCCTGGAGGGCCAGCCGGATGGCGGCATGCGCCTCTCCGGCGCCATCCCCGCGGCCCTCGCCGGCCGGGGAATCACCCCCGGCATCGTCCTCCGCCGCTGCGCGGAGGAGCCCGTCCGGATCGGTCCCGCGCCCCGCCCCGCTCGCCGGCGCTGACCCGCCCGGCCCACGGGCAGAAGATTAGAGACGACGGTCCAGCCGAGGGCCCGGCAAACCGCCCCTGAATAGAGAAAGGGCGGCCCCCGAAGAGGCCGCCCCACCCTCACCCGGTCGCGAAGGCCGCGATCAGATGCCCTTGTGCGTCGGGTTCGCGCCGGTCGTGTTGGTGCCCAGCGTCTTGTCCACCGCGCGCCCGGCCGCCGTGCCCGGCGGGTTCGCGGGCGTGCCGTCGGACTGGGACGGGAAGGCGCCGGAGGTGTTGGTCCCCGCCGCGCGGTCGAAGGCCCGGCTCGCCTCGGTGCCCGGCGGGTTGGTCCCCGTCGTGGTCCCGGCGGCGTAGGTGGAGGACGTGCCGGTGCGGCCCGTCTCGTTCTCCGGATGCGCACCGGAGATGTTGGTGCCGGCCACCTGGTCGACGCCGCGACTCACCATCGTGCCCGGGGGGTTGCCCGGCGTGCCGTCCGGCGAGTTCGCCACCAGCCCCTCGTCGTAGCCATTCCAGCCGCCGGCGCGGTAGTCCGCCTCGCGGCCCGCCGTGTCCACCGGGTTGTAGCGGGCCAGGATCGCCTCGGCCTCGCTGGCGCGCATGTCGTCCGCGCGGACGGTGACGAGGCTGCCGCCCCGGTTCAGCCCCTCGGAGTAGACATGCGCGTCGCGCTCCTCGACGCCAGCGCCCACCAGGCTGCCCAGCAGGCCGCCCGTCGCGGCGCCCGCGCCGGCGCCCGTCAGCGCCGCCACCAGCCAGCCGGCCGCGACGATCGGGCCCACGCCCGGGATGGCCAGCGCGCCAATGCCGGCCAGCACGCCCGCGCCACCGCCGAGCACGGTGCCGATGGTGGCGCCGGTGCCGGCGCCGGTCGCCGCGTCATCCCCGTCCACCGCGTCGGTGGTCGTCGTCGCGGCGGTGTCGCCGTTGCGGGCCACGATGCTCACGTCGTCGCGGGAGAAGCCGGCGGCCTCCAGCGCGTTCACCGCGGAGCTCGCATCCGAGTAGTTGTCGTACAGGCGGGCAATCGTCCGCATGGGAATCTCCTATCCTTCGATGTCAGGTCTTGTCGGATACGGCGCTCAGCGGGCCGGGGCGGCGCCCGTCACCACGTTGCCCTGGAAGTCCAGGCCCACATCGGCGCTCTGGCCACCGCGCATCGCGCGGCCGCGCCACACGCCGGACTCGTCCTTCCGCAGGTCCTGCACGCCCGTGAAGCCGGCGGCCTCGATCCGGCTGCGCGCCTGGCCCTCGGTGAAGGAGTTGGCGCCCGCCGCGGGAGTCGCGGTGGTCGCCGGCGCGCTGCCGTGGTTGTCCGTGCGGACGGCGGGCTGGCCGCCATCCGTGCGGCCCGCCGTGCCCGTGCCCGCCGCGCCGGAGGCGCTGCTGCCCGCGGCCGAGCCCGTCTCGGTGCGCGTGGTGCCGGAGGTGCTGCCCATCGGCGCGCCCTGCGTCGCCGTGCCCGCGCGGGACTGGGACGCGGCAGGGCCGGAGGTGGTGCCCGGCGCGGCGGTGGTGCCGGAGGGCTGGGTGGCAGGCGCCATGCTCATCGGCGGATTGCTGGGGGAGGAGGGGTTGCTGCTGTTCTGGGCCATGGCGAGGGGGGCCAGGGCAGTGGTGGCCAGGGCCGCGGCCAGGATGGCGACGCGCGTGCGCATAACGTGGTCTCCCTTATACTTCATGATGGCGCGGTCTGGTGCCGTGCCGTGCCCGGGCTTAACGCGGGTAAAGCCTGCGCGTTGACCGCCCGCGGTCACGCAATCGTGGGTTGCCCCTTTCGCCATCCACCCGGGCAGCCGGTCCCGGCCATGCGCCCTCCGCGGTGGCCCTCCCCCCTCCCCCCTGCTATAGCCAGCCCTCAATCGCCGCCCCGGGCGCCCGAAAGGCCGCCCCCGGCGGCCATCCGAGATTCCGGGAACCCCCTCCATGGCCCGCAGGCGGCAGCTCTACGAAGGCAAGGCCAAGGTCCTCTTCGAGGGCCCCGAGCCCGGCACCCTGGTCCAGTACTTCAAGGACGACGCCACCGCCGGCAACGGCGCGAAGAAGGGCGTGATCACCGGCAAGGGCGTGCTGAACAACCGCATCAGCGAGCACCTGATGACGCGCCTCGCCGAGATCGGCGTCCCCACCCACTTCATCCGCCGCCTGAACATGCGGGAACAGCTCATCCGCGAGGTGGAGATCATCCCGCTCGAGGTGGTGATCCGCAACATCGCCGCCGGGTCGCTGGCCAAGCGCCTCGGCATCCAGGAGGGCACCCGCCTCCCCCGCAGCATCGTCGAGTACTACTACAAGAACGACGAGCTGCAGGACCCGATGGTGTCGGAGGAGCACATCACCTGCTTCGGCTGGGCCTCCACCCAGGACCTGGACGACATCGTCGCCCTCGCGCTCCGCGTGAACGACTTCCTCACCGGTCTCTTCCTCGGTGTCGGCATCAGCCTGGTGGACTTCAAGCTCGAGTTCGGCCGCCTCTACGAGAATGACGAGATGCGCATCGTCCTCGCCGACGAGATCTCCCCGGACAATTGCCGCCTCTGGGATGCCAAGACCGGCGAGAAGATGGACAAGGACCGTTTCCGCCGCGACCTCGGCAAGGTCGAGGAGGGCTACCAGGAGGTCGCCCGCCGCCTCGGCATCCTGCCGGAGGCCGGCGTGCGCGACCTCAAGGGCCCGGAGCTGATGCAGTGACCATCAAGGCCAAAGTCTACGTGATGCCGAAGAACGGCGTCCTCGACCCTCAGGGCAAGGCCATCGCCCACGCCCTCGGCACTCTCGGCTTCGAGGGCGTGGGCGAGGTCCGCACCGGCAAGGTCATCGAGCTGGAACTGGCCGAGACCGACCCCGCCGCCGCGAAGGCCGCCGCCGAGGCGATGGCGAAGAAGCTCCTCGCCAACACCGTCATCGAATCCTTCCGCGTCGAGCTGGCCTGACCCGGCAGGCGCCCGCGCCATGATCAAGACCAGCCTCCTCATCATGACCGTCCTCACGGTCCTGATCTCGATGCTCCTCTCATGGCGCGAACGCCGTATGGCGCTCGCCCGCCCCGCCGCGCCCCTCCCACGCGGCAAGCGCCCCCGCCCGCCGGGCCTCATGGCCCGCGCCAGGCTCGGCATGGACCGCTGGGTCACCGCCGCCGCCATCGCGGCCCTCCTCACCATCGCCGTCCTCGGCGGCCTCCACTGGCTCAGGGTCCTCCAAGAACCATGAACGCCACCATCCTCCTCTTCCCCGGTACGAACCGGGAGCGCGACATGGCCATCGCCCTCCAGAAGGCGACCGGCCGCAAGCCCTCCCTCACCTTCCACCGGGAAACGGAACTGCCCCAGGGCACGGACCTCGTCGTCCTCCCCGGCGGCTTCTCCCACGGCGACTACCTGCGCTGCGGCGCCATGGCCGCCCAGTCCCCCATCATGCCCGCCGTCCGCGCCTTCGCGGCGAAGGGCGGCCACGTCCTCGGCGTCTGCAACGGCTTCCAGACCCTCTGTGAGGCCGGCCTCCTCCCCGGCGCCCTCCTCCGCAACGCCGGCCTGCGCTTCCTCTCGATGGATTGCGTCCTCCGGGTGGAGCGCGCCGGCACTCCCTTCACCTCCCGCTGGGGGAAGGGCGCCACCTTCCGCGCCCCCATGGCGCACGGGGACGGCAACTACTTCGCCGACGACGAGACCCTGGACCGCCTCGATGGCGAAGGCCTCGTCGCCTTCCGCTACGCCGACGGCAACCGCAACGGCGCCGCCCGCGACATCGCCGGCATCCTCTCCCCCAACCTCCGCGTCCTCGGCCTCATGCCGCACCCCGAGGACTTGGTAGACCCGCTGATGGGCGGCGAGGACGGCCTCCCCCTCTTCACCTCCCTCGCCGAGACCCTCGTTTCGGCCTGACATCGCTGCCATGGTGCCCTCCGAAGGAGGAGCACCATGTTCACCACCCTCCGATCCCGCCTGATCGGCGGCGGTGTCGGCATCACCCTTGCCACGCTCGCCTACTGGTCCCTGGACTACCTCACCACGCCCTGGGCCAACCCTTTCTCCGCCAACGGCACCCTCACCGGCCGGTGGTCCGGCGCCACCACCACGCGCACCGGCCGCCCCCTCCGCCTCTGGATCTCGCTCTCCCTCCACGCCCGCAGCAGTTCCTGCCGCGCCGGCGCCTCCTGCCGGCCCTACGCCGAGGGCACCGCCATCACCTGCGACGAGCGCGGCACCCGCCGCAGCTACCGCATCACCGCGACCGTCCCGGACAACGACGAGTCCCGGATCCGCTTCAGCCCCACCCCGCCGCCCGAGGCCGCGCAGGAGGTCCATCTCGGCCCCCTCACCGGCAGCCGCACCGGTGACACCCTCCGCCTCGAAGGCCGCCTATTCGCCCCCGGCGGCGTCACCACCACCCTCTGGACGGATGAGAACGGCGTGGACCGCAGCACCCTCCGCGCCGGCCACCCCGACGCCGAGGTCACCACCACCTGGACCCTCGCCCGCAGCACCGCCCCCCTGCCGCGCAGCTGCCCACCGGCCTGACCGGCGGCCCCGGCCTCACCAGGGCCGGAACCCTGGACCGCCCCGACGGCAGGGACACCGCCCGGCCGATGCCGGCCCGGACACCATCACCCCGCCTGCCCTCTCGCCCGCGTGGCAATGAACCGCCAGTCCGCGATCCCGGCCAGGCGATGGGGTACAGCGCCCCGGGCATAGCTCTCGCTCGCCAAGATCGCCCGGAGGTCGGCGAAGCGCTCGTACCGCACGACCACAATATCGTCCCAACCGTCCTCCGGACCGGCCAGCAGCCCGCTCACCCAGTGGCCGGCGTAGACGAGCGTGGCCGACACCCCCAGCTCCGCCGCCGCGGCACGGAAGCCCCCGACATACCCCTCGTAATAGGCGCTCCGAGGATCGGGCCGCGCCCCCTCGAAGCCGGCCGGGTACTCCGTCCGCGCGCGGAAGCGAAGGAGATTAACCATAACCACCGGGCCGTCGCCGACAGCTCCCGCGGCCGCATCGAAAGCCTCCAGGCTCAATTCGTTCATCGCCCGCCATCTCCAACTGCTTCTGACATCTAAACACTTAATGTCAAAAAGTCGCGTTGACAACATCGCCCGACATGTCAGTTACGGGACGTGCCCCCGAAGGACTCCAAGGAGACCCTGGCGCTGGACAGCGCCACGGACGTGTTCACCCGCTACGGCTATGCGCGCACCACCATGGGCGACATCGCCGCGCGGGCGGGCATGTCGCGGCCGGCGCTCTACCTCCTCTTCCCCGATAAGCAGGCCGCCTTCGACCGGGTGATCGGGCGCATGGACCGCCTGAAGCTGGAGGAGATCGCCGCCGCCCTGCCCGCGCTGGACGGGCTGGAGGAAAGGCTCCTCCACGCCTGCCTCTCCTGGGGCCTGCACGGCGCGGAGCTCGCCGCCGCCCATCCCGACGCGGCGGACCTGTTCGACCTGCGCTTCGCCTCCGTGCGGCAGGTCTACGCCAACTTCCAGGACCTCATCGCCGGCCTCATCGCCCCGGCCCTGGCCGAGGCGGGGCTGGACGCGACGGCGGACGAGATGGCCCGCGCCTTCGTCTACGGAATGCGCGGCCTCCTCGCCACCGCCGCCGACCCGGCCGACCTGCGCCGGCTGCTCACCGTGCAGGTGAAGGTCCTGGCACGCGCGCTGAGGGACAAGCGGGGCTAACCAAGCGCAGCGCCCCCCGATCGGGCGCCACGCCCCCTCACCCCAGCACCCCCGTCCGGTACAGCGTCACCCGCAGCCCCCCATGCGGCACCGGCGCCCCCGCCGGCAGGAAGGGCAGCCCCGTCGCCCGCGCCAGCCGCGCCTCGCTCGCCACCATCCCCACCCGCCAGCCGGAGAACCGCTCCAGCATCACCCGCCCGAAGGCCTGGTACAGCGGCAGCAGCTTCCCCTTGTCCCCCAGCCGCGCCCCGTAGGGCGGGTTGACGATCACCAGCCCCCCACCCCCGATCGGCCCCCCCTCCGGCGGCACGACCTCGCTGATCGCCGCCTGTCGGAAGCTGCACAAACCCTCCACCCCCGCCCGCGCCGCGTTGGCCCGGCTCATCGCCACCGCCCCCGCGTCCCGGTCGCTGCCGTGGAACCGGAAACCCGGCTCGCGCGCGCTCCTCACCCCGCGCATCCGCTCCCACGCCTCCGCGTCGAAGCTCGCCAGGCTCTCGAAAGCGAAAGACCGGGCCCGGCCGGGGTTCAGCCGCGCCGCGATCTCCGCCGCCTCGATCACGAAGGTCCCGGACCCGCACATGGGATCCACCACCGGCTCCTCCCCGGTGAACCCGCACTCCCGCAGGAACAGCGCCGCCATCGTCTCGCGGATCGGCGCCGCGTTCACCGCCTCCTTGTACCCGCGCTTGTGCAGCGGCTCGCCGGAGGTATCGACGCTGATCGTGCAGAGGTCATCCTCGATCCGCACCATCACCGTCACGCCGTCCTCCGGCGAATGCGGCGCTCCCAGCACCTCACGGATCGCCCTCTCGACCCGCTCCGCCGCCGCCCCGCTATGATAGATCCTCGACCCCGCGCAGGACGCCTCCACCCGGAACGGCACGTCCTTCCGCAGCACGTCGCCCCAGGGCACGCGCCGCGCCCGGTCGTCCAGCTGCGCCAGGTGCACCGCCCGGAAAGCGTCCACCCGCGCCAGAACCCGCCCCGCCCCGCGCACCCAGAGATTGGCCCGCCACACCTCCGGCCACCCCCCGCGCGTCACCACGCCCCCCGGCACCGCCTTCGGCCGCTTGAACCCCTTCCCCCGTACCTCCTCGGCCAGCGCGTCCTCCAGCCCCGGCACGGCCGAAAGGAAGATCTCGAAATCCGTCTCCGCCATCATCCCGCCCACCATCCCGCCACCGCCGTTCGCGCAGCCCTTAGGGACCGGAGCGACCCTTGTGAACCGCACGGGCGAAGCGGGCGCACCCTCCCGCCACCTCCCGCGCACGGCAGCCTTCCCATCCCACAATGCGGGAGTGAGCCACCCCGAAGCCATCCTCGCAGGACGGCCGCGCGGCCCCCGGCCCGGACGCCCCCGGGACTTCCCGCCTCCACGGCCCGCGTGCAGGATGCCGTTCCGGCCACGCACCGGATAGGACATCCATGCGCCCCGCCCTACCCCGCCGCCCGATCCTCGCAGCACTTCTCTCAACCCTGGCCGGGGGCGCCCAGGCGGATGGCTACTACCCTTGGCCCAGCGCCCCGCCCGACGCCGACACCTGGCTCTGGCCCCACTACAGCGCCGCACGAGAGGCCGCCCTGCATCTCCAGTTCGAGGTAAGGGCCGCCCCGCACCCCGAAACCGCCATCTCCTGCACGGTCCCCGCGGTGGTCCGGCGCGTGTTCCGCGCCGACAGTGAGACCCTGGACCAACCGCCTCGCCCGGTGCCCCCGGTCCAGCCCGGCACGGCCCTGGTGCTGGTCATGCCCTGCGACACCACCGCCATGCCCTTCGAGCCCGCCCCGTTCAACCCCGCCCGCATGTCCCGGTCGTGGTACCAGGCTATGACAAGCCCCTACACCGGCTCGAGGCAGTGGCGCCTGCCGATCGAGCGCCGCGTGCCGCGCCCCGGCGACGTGATGGAGGCCTTCCTCTCCCCCAGCCGCTCCCCTGCCCCACCATCCCCCGGCGGACCCGCCGACCAGCCGGCCCCGGCGGAGGAAGCCCGCTGGTCCATCCCCGCCCCCCTCACCGCCATGCGGGTCACCGGCCCCGGCGACGCGCCGCGCATGGCCGACCCGCCGAGGGGGCCGCGCCCGCTGAAGCCCCTCGTCTTCCCCACCCATCCCCCGCGATGACCGGCCGCCTCCGGCGCCTTGCCGCGCCCCGCACGCGGGGCCCACCCTTGCTCCCCTAGGCCCCGCCATGCCCATCATTGCAACGACCCGCGCCCGGCAAGAGGCGCGCAGAAGGAACCCAGGAATGACGACCACCCGCCGCGCCCTGCTGCGCGCCGCCGCTGCCGCCGCCCCCGTCCTCGGCGCGGGAACCGCCGCCGCCCAGTCCTTCCCCTTCACCCCGAACCAGCGCTACCCCGACCCCGCCGTCGGGATCCTGGACCCGTCCTTCACGAAGTACCGCATCTACAGCAGCACGGTGGAGCAGCTCGCCTCCGGCTTCCGCTGGGCCGAAGGCCCCGCCTGGTTCCCCGAGGATGGCGGCTACCTCCTGTTCAGCGACATCCCGAACAACCGCATCATGAAGTTCAGCGAGAGGGACGGCAGCACCACCGTCTTCCGCAGCCCCGCCAACTACGCCAACGGCAACGCCCGCGACCGCCAGGGCCGCCTCGTGACGTGCGAGCACTCCGTCACCCGCCGCGTCACCCGCACGGAGAAGGACGGCAGCGTCACCGTCCTCGCCGACAAGTACGAGGGCAAGCGCCTGAACTCCCCCAACGACCTCGTGGTGAAGTCCGACGACACGATCTGGTTCACCGACCCCACCTTCGGCATCGCCGGCGAGTGGGAGGGCAGCCGCGCCACGCCCGAGCAACCCACCACCAACGTCTACCGCCTGACGCCCGATGGAAAACTCACCGCCGTCATCACCGACCTCGCCCTGCCCAACGGCCTCGCCTTCTCGCCGGACGAGCGCAAGCTCTACGTCGTCGGCCGCAACCCCGCCCCCGCCCGGTCCCTCTTCGCCTACGACGTCGGCGCGGACGGCACACTCTCCAACCGCGTGAAGCTCATCGACGCCACGGACAACGCCGCGCTGGACGGCTTCCGCGTGGACCGGGACGGCAACCTCTGGGTCGGCTACGGCAGCGACGGCAACCTCGAGGCCCAGCCCACCACCGTCAACGGCCGCCCCGTCTTCAACCCCCGCGGCAAGCCGGAGGAGCTGGACGGCGTGATGGTCTTCAGCCCCCAGGGCAAGCCGCTCGCCCATATCCGCCTGCCCGAGCGCTGCGCCAACCTCTGCTTCGGCGGCCCCAAGGGCAACCGCCTCTACATGACCGCCAGCCACTCCCTCTACGCCCTCTACGTGGAGGCCCACGGCGCCGTCTGAGCGCCCAGAGCGCGCCCCCTGTCGCGGGCAGCCCCGGGCCGGAGGGATCGCCCCTCCCGCCCGGAACGGCGCCGCGCCCGCGCGCCCTAGCCGAGCGGCGATCGCGCCTCGTTGGCCCCGAACTGCAGGAAGTGCTCCAGCGGGTTGATGCCGGCCGCCGCGACATCCGTGTAGGTCGCGAGGTAGGCGCCGGTGTCGAACCCGGCCGAGGGATCCCGCCCCTCCCGCCAGCCATAGAGGCCATAGTGCTCCAGCGGGTTGATGCCGGCCGCCGCCACGTCCGGGTTCGCCGCCAGGTAGGCGGAGGTGTCGAACAGCGCGTTGGGGTCGCGCCCCTCCCGCCAGCCGAACAGGGAGTAGTGCTGCTCCGCATCCGCGCCGGCGATCAGCACGTCGAGGCCCTGGCTCGCGTAGAACAGGTCGTCGACGAGCACGTTCCCGTCCCCCGTGTCGACCACCGCGTCGGAGAACTGGAACCGCTCCACGTTCGTCACCGTGTCCGTGCCCTCCGCCCGGGCAATCACCGCGCGGGTGCCGAGCGAGGCGATGGAGGTCCCGCCGAAGGTGAAGTCGAACACCACGGTGTCGCTGCCCAGCCCGCCCTCGATCTGGTCGCTGCCGACATTCCCGTTCATCACGTCGTCGCCCAGGTCGCCGACGAGAACATCGTCATCCGCGCCGCCGAACAGCGTGTCGTTCCCGAGGTCGCCGTCGACGAAGTCGCGCCCCGCATCGCCGGAGACGACGTCGTTGTCGTCGCCGCCCGTCAGGAAGTCGTCGCCCTCGTTGCCGTTCACCGTGTCGGCCCCGGCCTCGCCGACGAAGAAGTCGTTGCCGAGCCCGCCGGACATCACGTCGTTGCCGGGATTGCCGGCCGCGTAGTCGTCGCCGTCATCGCCGAAGATCGTGTCGTCCCCGGCCTCGCCGATGAGCTGGTCGGCACCGGCATCGCCGTGGATCAGGTCGTTCCCCAGGCCGGCCGCCACGTAGTCGATCCCGTCGCCGCCGAAGATCGTGTCGTTCCCGCCCTGCGCATCGATCCGGTCGAACCCGCCCCCGCCCTGGATCTGATCGTCGCCGAGCGCCGCGGCGATGATGTCGTCGCCCAGCCCTCCGTCGATCACGTCCGGGCCGTCGGTTCCCGGCAGGTTGTCGGACGCCGCTGTGCCGAAGATGGTTGCCATGGTCCTGCCCGCTCCGTTCTCTCGGGTGTTCGGCGAACACCGCTGGGACGGCCCGGCGCAAGCGCGCCAGGCCGCCGGGAAGGGTTGGGCGTCAACAGCGGATGCCAAGGCTGCTTCCCGGAAATAAAGAAGCAGCAAATACTCGAGAGAAAACACGCATGTTAAAGCCCAAGTCTTTTATCAATCGCCCGCACCGTCTTACTTCCGGCTAGCCCCTCGGCTACCGCTCCCCGGCTACCGCCCCCCGCGATCCGCCCCCATCCGCTTCCGGATCCCGCCCTCCACCCCGGTGCCCTCCGCCATCGGCCGGTGCAGGTTCCCCGAGGTGACCGGCCCCGGCGGCGCGTCGTCCATCTGGGTGCGCTGCACGAACCCGCCCGCGATCCGCTCCGCCAGCCGCGGCGCGATCCGGTCGCCCAGCACCGCCGCCCGCGCCTTCCACCCGACCTGGTAGGGTCCGTTGGGGTGCACGGAATTCCACACGATCGCGTCCACCACCTCGCGCGGGTCGTCCATCAGCCCCGTCTGCGCCAGGCGCCCCGTGTAGTTCCCGGCATGCACCCAGTAGGGCGTGTCCACCGCCCAGGGCTGGATCGTCGCCACCCGGATCACGCGCTCCAGCCCGCCTAGCCGCAGCTCCTGCCGGATCGCCCCGTCCAGCCCGAGCATCGCGTGCTTCGTCGCCGCGTAGGTCGCGTGATAGGCCAGCGGCACGTCCCCCTCGACGGAGGAGATGTTCACCAGCACCCCGTGCCCCTGCCGCCGGAACTGCCGCAGCGCCACGTGCGAGCCGTAGATCGCCCCCTTCAGGTTCACGTCCACCATCCGCGCGTGGTCCGCGATCGGAATCTCCTCGAACCGCCCGATGGAGGCCACCGCCGCGTCGTTGATCCACACGTCGATCGCGCCGAACGCGCCCAGCGCCGCCCGCGCCAGCGCCTCGACCTGCTCGGGGTCGCTCACATCCGTGGGCACCACCAGCGCCTGCCCACCGAGGGCGCGTACCCGCGCCGCCACCTCCTCCAGCACCGCCCCGCGCCGCGCCGCCAGCACCACCTTCGCGCCGTAGGACCCCAGCCGCTCCGCCGTGCCCCGCCCGAAGCCGCTGGAGGCGCCCGTCACCACATAGGTCCGCCCGGACACCATCACCCGGTCCCGGCTTCCCAGCTCGGAAGGCGCCGGGCGCCCGCCCAGCACCGCCCCCGCCACCGCGGCCATCGCCGCGGGCAACATCTGGAATGGGAACACGCGCCGCTCCTCGGCCAGTCGGCACGAAGAACATCCGGGCGCCCCGAACGTTCCATTCCGCGCGCCCCAATCCGCGGGCCCCGATCCCGCATTCAAACAGAGAGGAGCCCCGGCGCGGTATCCTCAGCCCTCCCGCCCGCAGGGAAGGCGCCACCGCCTCCCCTGCGCCCTCTCACAACCCCTGCGTCACCGCATCGGCAGCGCGTACTGCAGCCCACCCTTCGTCCAGAGATTGTTGATCCCCCGCTGCACCCCCAGCGGCGTGATGTTCCGGTCCCACATCTCCGCGAAGTTCCCGACCTGCCGCACGATCTGCACCGCCCAGTCCGGGCCCACGCCCAGCGCCCTCCCCAGGTCGCCCGTCGCCCCGATGAAGCGCTGGATCTCCGGGTTGTTGCTGTCGCGGAAGCTGTCGAGGTTCCGGCTGGTGATCCCCAGCTCCTCCGCCGTCAGCTGCGCGAAATGCGCCCACCGCACGACGTCGAAGAACTTCCAGTCCCCCTTCCGCACCATCGTCCCCAGCGGCTCCTTGGAGATGATTTCCGGCAGCAGCAGGTACTGCTCCGCATTCGCCCCCTGCGCGAAACGGAAGGAGGCGAGCGAGGAGGCGTCCGTCGTGAAGGCGTCGCACCGCCCGTTGATGAACGCCGCCCGCAGCTCCTCCAGGTTCTCGATCACCAACGGCTGGAACCGCATGCCGTGGATGCGGAAGTAGTCCGTCAGGTTCAGCTCCGTCGTGGAGCCGGGCTGCACGCACACCGTCGCCCCGTCCAGCCCCTTCACCGAGGTGACGCCCGACGCCTTCTTCACCATGAAGCCGGTGCCGTCGTAGAAATTGATGCTCGCGAACTCGAGCCCGAGCGACGCCTCGCGCCCCAGCGTCCAGGTCGTATTCCGCACGAGCATGTCCACCTCGCCGCTCTGCAGCGCCGTGAACCGGTTCTGCGTCGTCGTGTTGATGAACCGGACCCTGCTCGCATCCCCCAGGATCGCCGCCGCGACGATCCGGCACCCGTCCGCATCCAGCCCGCGCATCACGCCCTGGCTGTCCGGCAGGCTGAACCCCGCCACGCTCCCCGCCACGCCGCAGAGCACCGCCCCGCGCGCCCGGATCGCCCCGATCGTGTCCGCCGCCGGCTGCGCCCCCGCATCGCCCGCCAGCCCGGCCAATTCCAGCACCGCCGCCCCAAGGGCAGCCCAAACGCCTCGCACCATCGCAGCAGCATCCCTGTCCCGTTGTCGGATGCGCGCAACCGGCCTTCCCGCGACCATGTCCCCGGCCCTGCCCAACCCGCAAGCGAAGCCCGTGCCAGGACCGCCGAAACGGCGAAATGCCCGGCATGCCTTGCATCCCGCCCGCGACTTCCCCATCTTGGTGAGGTCAGTCTCGTCGTGCCGGCCTGCTCTCCTTGCTCTCCCGAGCGCCGAGCTCGGTGTCCGTCTCTCTCGAAGCTCGATCCGGCGTGCACGTCGCCCGCCGGTCATTCAGCATGAACGGAACACCAGTCATGGCCACCGGCACCATCAAGTGGTTCAACGCGACCAAGGGCTACGGCTTCATCCAGCCGGATGACGGCTCCAAGGACGTCTTCCTCCACATCTCGGACGTGCAGGCCGCCGGCCTCCAGTCCCCGCAGGAGGGCGACAAGCTCGAGTACGACCTGCAGCGCGGCCAGCAGGGCAAGGTCTCGGCCGGCAACCTGAAGGCCGTCTGATCAAGGCCCCGCCCGGGGCTCATACCCCGGGCGCATCGGCAGGGCATCGCCCCGCCGGACCGGAGGGCGGCCAACCCCGGCCGCCCCTCACCCCCCGCCACCCACCGATCCCGATTGGCAGCACGCCCGATCGGTCGCAGGATGGGGGCCCGGGAAGGAACCACCCCATGCAGCAGCAGCACAGGTTCCGCATCGGCGAGGATGTCGAGCTCATCCCCCGCCGTTTCTCCCCGCGCGAGGCCAGCGGGCGATACACCATCCTCCGCCTTCTCCCCAATGACTCCACGGACCGCGAGTACCGCGTGAAGAGCGGCCAGGACGGTCATGAGCGCGTCGTCCGTGAGAGCGAGATGCGCGCCAGCGCCTCCACCCTCGCCAGCCGCACCTGGCCGGGCGAGGCCTGACCACCCCGTTGCCCCCGTGACCGTCGCCCCCGTGACCGTCGCCCCCATGACCGCCGGGGCCGTCACGGGGACCACCCCGCCCCTCCCGCGGGCCGCTTCTCCGTCCGAGCGCCGTGCTGACGCCGCCATCCACGCGCTCGGCCTTCTTGCCGTGCTGGCCGGCACCGCCCTCCTTCTACACACCCTTCGCACCGCGTCGAACTCCGGCGCGGCCCCCGCCACCGGCCTGTACATCCTCGGCCTGGTCGCCACCTTCACCTTCTCCGCCGCCTACAACACGGCCCCCGAAGGCCCGCGCCGGAACGTCCTGCGCCGCCTGGACCACGCCGCCATCTTCCTCATGATCGCCGGCACCTACACCCCCGTCGCCCTGCTCGGCATCGGCGGCCCCTGGGGCACGGCCCTCTGCGCCGCGGTCTGGGCCGGCGCCCTCCCCGGCATGGCCCTGAAGCTCCTCGCCCCCGGCCGCTACGAGCGCGCGGCCCTCGCCGCCTACCTCGCCCTCGGCTGGCTCGGCGTCATCGCCCTCCCCACCATGCTCCAGGCCATGCCGCACTGGCAGACCGCCACCATCGCCGCCGGCGGCCTGCTCTACACCGCCGGCACCGCCTTCCACCTCGCGGAGCGCCTGCCCTACAGCACCGCCATCTGGCACGCCTTCGTCCTGGCCGCCGCCGCCTGCCACTTCACCGTCGTCCTGGCCCTCGCCGCCGGCTGACCGAGACCCCGAAGCGCCCCTACCGCTTCACGAACTTGAAGAACCGGCTCTCCTTCCCGTCCGCCGTCCTGTCCTGGTGCAGGAAGGCCAGCTTCCGGTCCTCGAAGGTCTTGAAGAACTCTTCCCAGGGGATCTCCTCCAGCCTGTCCTCCTTGGGCCCGAAATCGACGCGCAGGATCCCCTCCCCGTTATCCCCCTCGGTCCCGGAAACGACGCTCGGCCGCCCCTTCCGCTCCTCGATCCACGCCTGGATCACCTTGTGATCGGTCGTCGTGTTGCCCGAGCTCATCGCCGCCCTCCTGCCATGCCCCCGCCAGACGCGGGCGCATGCCCCGGGGAACACGGCGCGGAACCGCCCCGTTGCCTCACAACCCCGCGCGGCCTGCCCCTACCACGGCACGAAACTCGTCTCTCCCGACACCCGCCGGCAATACGCCGCCAGCAGCCGCGCCGCGTTCTCCAGATCCGTCAGGCTCACCACCTCGCAGGGCGTGTGCATGTAGCGCAGCGGGATCCCCACCAGCCCGGACGCCACCCCATCCCCCGCGGTCTGGATCCGGTTGGCGTCCGTCGGCGTGCTCCCCGGCGCGATCCGCAGCTGATAGGGAATCCCCTCCTCCTCCGCCGCCCGGCGCAACAGATCGAACACCACCGGGCTGGCATTCGCCCCCCGCAGCAGGCTCGGCCCCTTCCCCATCTCCAACCGGCCGAACTCCGCCCCCGTCACGCCCGGATAATCAATGGCGTGCTCCATATCCACCGCCAGCCCTGTCACGGGCCCGATCCGCGCCGCCGCCGTCCTCGCCCCGCGCCCCCCGAGCTCCTCCTGCACCGTCCCCACCGCATAAACGCCCACCTCGGGCAGGAGCCCGCCCTCCTCCCGCAGCAGCCGCACCGCCTCCGCCACCACGAACAGGCCCGCCTTGTTGTCGAAGGCCCGCGCCACCGCGCGATCGCCCAGCAACGGCTGAAAACCCCGCTGGAAGGTCACGATATCCCCCAGCCGCACCACCTCCTCCGCCTCGGCGCGAGAAGTCGCCCCGATATCAATCCACATTTCCCCCATCTTCGGCTTGCCCTGGCCCTCCCCCGGCCCGAGCAGATGGATCGCCTTCCGCCCCACCGCGCCCACCACGCGCCGGCGCCCATGCACCCACACCGTCTGCCCCAGCGGCACGGAGGCGTCGTGGTCACCCACCGCCATGAAGTGGAGCAGCCCCTCCTCGCCGATGTCGTGGATGATGAAGCCGATCTCATCCATGTGCCCGGCCAGCATGATCTTCACCGGCGCATCGGGGTTGAGGATCACCGTCACGTTGCCATGCACGTCGGTGGTGATGCCGTCGGCATAGGGCCGGGCATAGTCCCGGTACAGCCGCGCCACCTCGCCCTCATACCCACTCGGGGACGGGGCCTTGATCAGTTCCTCCAGGAAACGGAGGGATTCGTCGCGCATCTCGCATAATTCCCTGATCGGCGGCCTTCAGTGCGGCCGCCGGCTCTGAGGAGTGTCACGAGGAGGAGGAACGGGCACTGTCGAAGGATCGGCTTGCCGATCACTCTGGCGACATTGTGTATTTGTTGGCGTGCGATCATACCTCGTTAAATAAACTAGGCATTAACCTTTCTCCGACCACCCGTCCCTCAGCGGAGGGTTCTTACCTTCGAAATTAGCTCAATTCTGGAACTTGCACATAAGTAAGCAATCTTTCCTGCTCAATTCCCCAACACCGATGACAAGAATGCATTTACATCCCCGCCGATTTCGCCTAACAGATGTTGATACGGGCCTTCATCTAAGGCGACGAAATATTCCCAGCTACAACGTGCCGCTGCAAGATTTAGCATATCCGGGTCTAAAAGCGGCGAAGATGGGCCGCCGATCAACAATCGATTGTGCGATATAGGCATGATAATACGCCTTTGCTCATCTTGGCCAACAAAAAAGGCGGGTAGAATTTCACCATCTCGATTCTCGGCCAGAATCACGCAATCCGGCATTACAAATGCGCCGTTCAGTCCGGACAGAATTGACCAGTTCAGCTTCCTTAAGCTTTCAACTCTTGGAACAGGAACAAGGGTCTGAGTCAGAGCCTCCTGATGAGCTTTTCTTGCCAGTCCCGGAATACCCTTCGCGAACTCCAAAGCCAACCCTCTAAACATAGGCAGGTTCTCAAATAGCTGCTCAGAAGGCACCTTTTTTATTTCATTGTATGCAGCTCGCTCAAACGCATCCTGACTCATGCCCTGGGTGCGAATAGCTTCCTTATTTTCACGCCAATACTTTCTGAGTACGTCTCTGACGGCCTTCGCAGGAACTTTTTCGTCCAACTTCATAAATTTCGCCATACCGGACTGAGTGAGAAGATTGTTGGTGACGTTAGCCATCACCTGAGCGAAGCTCGACGAAAAAACTTCTCGCAGATGAGCAGTCCGAATGAGAAAATGGCATACGCACTCTGCCACCCGGTCAGGGTCAATTGTGTCGTGCTCGTTCAAAGACCTCAAACTGTTCACGTACCCGGCAATCTTATTCTCGTGATCGGTGATTTGGTCGTCTAAAGTTCTTACCTCTTCGGTTCCGGGCGGATCAGAGTAGAAGTCCCGCTCCGCTCCAACACCTTGCGTAGATGTGGTGTAGATTCCACGACCTTTCGAATAGACGGTGACCCGAACTGCTTTGCCAGCACTGGCCCCAAATCCACGTAGCAGAAATTGGGGAATATAATGTTGCTTTCGCCCAGCCATGAACATCCTCGGTTGCCAAGAGGTTCTGAACGTCCTCGTTCACCGCAGATTGGTAGCATGGCCCCGTACTAGTTCCTTGACATCAAGGAATTTATTCCACATCATGGCACCCATGCCCCTGCCCCACATCCCCCGCCTGACCACCCCCGCCCCCTGGTCCCCCCTCACCGACCTCCAGTTCCACGCCCTCCTCCCCTACATCCTCCCCCGTTCCCCCGCCGGCCGCCGCATTTCCGACCTTCGCGCCCGCATGAACGCCATCTTCCACGTCGCCAACACCCACGCCCCCTGGCGCGAAGCCCCGCCCGGTGCCGGCACCCCTGACACAATCGCCCGCCACTACCGCCGCCTCACCCGCGCCGGCCTATGGGAACGCCTTCTCATCGCCCCGGCCGATGCCGCCCCCAACCACCCCCTGCGGCAGATCGAACACCTCATCGTCCGTGCCTGCCGCCGCGCCCACCGCCTCCTCGGCCTGCCCTTCCTCGTCCTCATTCGCCGAATCGGCCTCCGCAGCGCCCTCCCCGCCCCGCCCTGGCTCCTGCCCGATCCCGATTTGTCCGAAATGCTCACCCGCGCCGTCCCAACCGCCGCGCCCACAACCCGCGCCGGCCTCGCCGCCCTGAAAACCCGCCTGAAAAGCCTGAAATACCTCTTCAAGGCCGCCGAGGGCCGCCGCCGCATCCCCCGCAGCGTCCGGTTAAGCTGGTCGTAACCCCACCCATGCAACAACCGCCCACCCCCACCCCGGAAAGGCCCCTCGACAACCGCCCCCCCTCTCCCCAAAACCCGCCCATGCCGAGCGCCCCCGAAACCCCCGCCAACCTCTTGGACGAAGCGAAGGCCCGCACCCTCGCCAAGGATTTCGGCCTGAAGGGCGATGAGTTCGACAACGTGCTGGCCATCCTCGGCCGCACCCCCAGCCTCACGGAGCTCGGCATCTTCTCCGTGATGTGGAGCGAGCACTGCTCCTACAAATCCAGCCGCGTCTGGCTGAAGGAACTCCCCACCAAGGCCCCCTGGGTCATCCACGGCCCGGGTGAGAACGCGGGCGTCATCGACATCGGCGACGGCCTGGCCGCCATCTTCAAGATGGAGAGCCACAACCACCCCAGCTTCATCGAGCCCTACCAGGGCGCCGCCACCGGCGTCGGCGGCATTCTCCGCGATGTCTTCACCATGGGCGCCCGCCCCATCGCCAACCTCAACGCCCTCCGCTTCGGCGCCGTGGACAACCCCAACACGAAGCGCATCCTGGATGGCGTCGTCCGCGGCATCGGCGGCTACGGCAACTGCGTCGGCGTCCCCACGGTCGGCGGAGAGGTGAACTTCCACCCCGCCTACAACGGCAACCCCCTGGTCAACGCCATGACGGTCGGCATCGCCCGCCAGGACCGCATCTTCCTCAGCGCCGCCGCCGGCATCGGCAACCCCGTCGTCTACGTCGGCAGCAAGACCGGCCGCGACGGCATCCACGGCGCCACCATGGCCAGCGCCGAATTCTCGGAGGACGCGGAGGAGAAGCGCCCCACCGTCCAGATCGGCGATCCCTTCGCCGAGAAGCTCCTCATCGAGGCCTGCCTCGAACTGATGGAGACCGACGCCATCGTCGCCATCCAGGACATGGGCGCCGCCGGCCTCACCAGCAGCAGCGTGGAGATGGCCGGCAAGGGCGGCGTCGGCATCGAGCTCGTCATGGAGAACGTCCCCCAGCGCGAGGAGGGGATGTCCGCCTACGAGATGATGCTGAGCGAGAGCCAGGAGCGCATGCTCATGGTCCTCAAGCCCGGCGAGGAGCACGTGGCCGAGGCCATCTTCCGCAAGTGGGAGCTGGACTTCGCCGTCATCGGCCACCTCACCGACACCGGCCGCATCACCCTCCGCCACAACGGCGTGCTGGAAGCCGACATCCCCCTCGCCCCCCTCGAATCCCAGGCCCCCCTCTACCGCCGCCCCACGGCCGAAACCCCCAAGCAGCCCCTGCTGGACCCGGCCACCGTCGCGGACCCGGTGGGCATCCCCGCTGCCCTGAAGACCCTCATCGCCAGCCCCGACCTCTGCTCCCGCCGCTGGATCTGGGACCAGTACGACAGCGCCGTGAACGGCCAGACCGTCCGCCGCCCCGGCCAGGCCGACGCCGCCATCGTGAAGCTGGAGGACAGCCTCAAGGCCCTGGCGATGACCACGGACTGCACCCCCCGCTACTGCGCGGCCGACCCCGAGACCGGCGGCGCCCAGGCGGTCGTCGAGACCTGGCGCAACATCACCGCCACCGGCGCCAAGCCCCTCGCGATCACGGACAACATGAACTTCGGCAACCCCGAGCGCCCGGAGATCATGGGCCAGTTCGCCGCCTGCATCCGCGGCATGAAGGCCGCGTGCGAGGCGCTGGACTACCCCGTCGTCTCCGGCAACGTCAGCCTCTACAACGAGACCCGCGGCGCCGAGCACCCGCAGGCCATCCTCCCCACCCCCGCCATTGGCGGCGTCGGCGTGATCGAGGACGCCCGCCGCGCCACCGGCATCGCCCCGCGCCCCGGCAACGAGATCATCCTCCTCGGCGAGACCCGCGGCCACCTCGGCCAGTCCCTCTGGCTCCGCGAGATCGCCGGCCGCGAGGAGGGCGCGCCCCCGCCCGTGGACCTCGCCGCCGAGCGCCGCACCGGCGACTTCGTCCGCGAAAGGATCCTGTCCGGCGCCATCACCGCCTGCCACGACTGCGCGGACGGCGGCCTCCTCGTCGCCCTCGCCGAGATGGCCCTCGCCGCCAACCTCGGCCTGGCGCTGGAAGCCCCGCCCCCCGGCATCCCCGCCCACGCCTTCTGGTTCGGCGAGGACGGGGCCCGCTACCTCTGCGCCACCCCCGACGCCCCCGCCCTGCTGGCCGCGGCAAAGGCCGCCGGCATCCCCGCCACCCGCATCGCCGGCCCCGCCGGCACCACCGGGGCCTTGGCGCTGCCCGGCCACCCCGCCATATCCATCGACGAGCTGCGCACCGCGCATGAGGGCACGCTTCCCGCCCTCATGAGGGACGCATGAGCGCGATCGCCAGGGGCCGGCAGGCCGCAGGCGTGAATCGCGCCCACAACCGCTGCTGAGGACGACGACGATGGCCATGCCCGCCGCCGAGATCGAGGCCCTGATCCGCGCCGCACTCCCCGACGCCAAGGTCACGATCGAGGACCTGGCCGGCGACGGCGACCACTACGCCGCCACCGTGGTCTCGGAAGCCTTCCGCGGCGTCCCGCGGGTGAAGCAGCATCAGATCGTCTATGCGGCCCTGCAGGGCCGCATGGGCGGCGAACTCCACGCCCTCGCCCTCCAGACCTCCGCACCGGAGTGAGAGAGACCCCGATGTCCGACAACCCCGTCTTCGCCCAGATCAAGTCCGAGGTCGAAGCCAACCCGGTCACCCTCTTCATGAAGGGCACGCCGGTCTTCCCGCAGTGCGGCTTCTCCGCCCGGGTGGTGCAGATCCTCTCCCACATGGGCGTGCCGTTCCACGGCGTGAACGTCCTCGCCGATCCGGAAATCCGCGAAGGCATCAAGGCCTTCTCCAACTGGCCGACCATCCCGCAGCTCTACGTGAAGGGCGAGTTCGTCGGCGGCTGCGACATCATCACCGAGATGTTCCAGACCGGTGAGCTGGCCACCCTCCTCACCGAGAACGGCATCCCCCACACCCAGGCCGCCTGAAACCGAAGGTTTCGGGTCGCGTGAGGGACGGCGGGCCCACCCCCCAGCAGGGTCCCGGGCCCGCCCCACCCGCCAAAGGTCCGAAAGGGCTGGAGGCCGCCTCCTGGAAGGTCGCCCTCTCCGTCACCCTGCTGATGCAGACGGTGGCGGCCTTCCTGAACCAGTGCGTCCCGGTGCTCGCCCCCCTCCTCACGGGCAGCGCCGGGCTCCCGCCGGAGGCGGCCGGCCACCTCGCCGCCCTCTCCACCACCGGCACGCTCGTCTTTCTCCTCGTCGGGATGCCCCTGCTCGCCCGGCTCGGCCCCGTCCGCACCCTCCAGGCCGGGGCGACCTTCGCGGCGGCCGGCATGGCCATCGCGGCCCTCGGCAACACCATCGCCCTGGGCATCGCCGCTTTCCTGATCGGCGTCGGCTACGGCCCCACGCCTCCCGCCGGCAGCCGCATCCTGGCGGCAACCGCCCCGGCACGGCACCGCACCCTCATCTTCTCCATCAAGCAGGCCGGCGCCCCACTGGGCGGCGTGGTGGCGGGGCTGGTGATCGCCCCCGTGGCCGCCTGGGCGGGCTGGCCCTACGGCCTCGGCCTCGCCGTCCTCATCGCCCTCGTCTCCGCCGCCCTCATCCAGCCCAGCCGCCCGATGCTGGACGTGGAGCGGGAGCCGGACCGCCCGGTCCACCCCGTGGCCCTCCTCTCCCGCCGCAACGTCACGGGTCCCTTCGCCGCGCTCGGCCTGCACCCCCTCCTGCCGCCGCTCACCCTGCTCGCCTGCTCCCTCGCCACGCTCCAGGGCTGCTTCGCCACCTTCGCCGTCACCTGGCTCACCACCACGCGCGGGCTGAGCCTCACCCAGGCGGGCGCGGTCTTCGCCGCCATGCAGGGCGGCGGCATCCTCGCGCGCATCGTCCTGGGCTGGGTCGCGGACCGCATGGCGAACGGGCCGATGAACCTCGTCGGGCAGGGCCTGGGCGCGGCCGCCCTCGTCGCGCTCTTCGTGCTGCTGCCGCCCATGGGGTTCCTGCCCACCCTCCTCCTCGGCGCCCTCGCGGGTTCGCTCGCGGCGAGCTGGAACGGCATCTACCAGTCGGAGGTGGCCCGCCTCGCGCCCCCTGGGCGCATCGCGGAGGCGACGGCGGGATCCTCCACCCTGTCCTTCCTCGGCTACCTCGTCCCGCCCGCGATCTTCGCCGCTCTCGTCAGCGCGACGGGAAGCTGGCTGCTGCCGCAGCTCCTCTCGGCCGGGCAGGTCGTGCTGGTGGCGCTGCTGGTGCTGCCGCGCCTGCGCCGGCGGGCGTGACGCGCGATTTCCCTTCCTATCGGATCGAGGCCGCGCCGATACTCAGGGGGAGGAAACGTAACGGGAAACATCCCATGCCCTTCACCCGCCGCCACGCGCTCGGGCGCTCGCTCGGCCTGGGGGTCGCCGCGCTCGCCCGCCCCGCCCTTGCGCAACGGGGCTTTCCGGACAAGGCGATCCGGATGCTCGTGCCCTGGGCGCCGGGCGGCACGACGGACGTGCAGATGCGGGCCTTCTGCGACGCCGCGAGCCGGCGGCTCGGCCAGCCCGTGGTGGTGGAGAACAAGGCGGGCGCGGGCGGCATCCTCGGCGCGCAGGCGCTGCTGAACGAGCGGCCGGACGGCTACACCCTGGCGCAGATGCCGATCAGCGTCTTCCGCATCCCCTACATGAGCAGCCGCCCGCCCTTCGACCCGCTGGTCGATTTCACCTACGTCACCCACCTCACGGGCTACCTGTTCGGCGTGGTGGTGAAGGCGGACGCGCCCTGGGCCGACTTCCCGGCCTTCCTGGCGGACGCGAAAGCGAACCCCGGGAAGTTCAACTACGGCACGCCGGGCGTCGGCACCTCGCTGCACATCACGATGGAGCAGATCGCGGGAATGCGGGACGTGCGCTACGTCCATGTCCCGTTCCGCGGCGTGGCGGAGAACATGGGGGCGCTGCTGGGCGGACAGATCCACGCCACGGCGGACAGCTCCGGCTGGGGGCCGCTGGTGGAGGAGGGGCGGCTGCGGCTGCTCGTTACCTGGGGGCCGGAGCGGGCGAAGCGCTTCCCGAACGTGCCGACGCTGAAGGAGCTGGGGATGGATATCGTCTCCACCTCGCCCTACGGCGTGGCGGGGCCGAAGGGGATGGACCCCGCCGTGGTGCGCGCGCTGGACACGGCGTTCCGGGCCGCGATCGGCGATCCGTCCCACGCGGCCGTGCTGGACCGCTACGACATGCCGGCGATGGCGATGGGGCCAGAGGAGTATACGGGTTTCGTGCGCCGGACGGTCGAGGAGGAGTCCGCGATGATCCGGCGCATGGGTCTTCGGCTCTAGGCGGGGCGGCCCGCGAGGGCCGCCCGACCAGGAGGGCCGATCAGCGCATCGGCAGGGCGTAGAGCAGCCCGCCGCGCGTCCACAGCTCGTTCGCGCCGCGCGCCAGGCCGACGGGGCTGCGCGGGCCCATGTGGCGCTCGTAGATCTCGCCGTAATTGCCGACGGCCTTGACGATGTTCACCACCCAGTTCGGGTCCAGCCGCAGGGCCTGGCCGAGCTCCGGCGTGACGCCGAGCAGGCGGCGCGTGTCGGGGTTGGTGGTGGTGCGCTTCACCTCGTCCACGTTGGCGCGGGTCACGCCGCTCTCCTCCGCCTGGATCACGGCGTTCACGTACCAGCGGACCACGTCGTACCACTCGTCGTCGCCGCGGCGGACATAGGGGCCGTAAGGCTCCTTGGAGAAGCGCTCATCGAGGATCTTCCACTCGCCGGGGTTCTGCATGGAGGAGCGGACGGCGGCGAGCTGGGAGGCGTCCGTGCCGAAGGCGTCGCAGCGGCCGGCCTGCAGCGCGTCCGTCGCCTGGTCGGTCCGGGCGAAGAGGACGGGGCTGAACTGGAGGTTGTTGGTGCGGAAGTACTCGGCCGTCACCTGCTCGTTCGTGGTGCCCTGGAGCAGGCAGATCGTGGCGCCGCCAAGCTCAGCCGCCTTCGAGATGTTGGCGTTGCCGCGCACCATGAAGCCGTGGCCGTCGTAGAAGTTCGGCGTGATGGCGCGGATGCCCAGCCCGACGTCGCGCAGCATCGTCTCCGTGCTGACGCGGAACAGCACGTCCACCTCGCCCGAGGACAGGGCGGTGAAGCGCGTCGGCGAGGAGAGCGGGGTGTAGCGGACCTTGTCCGGGTCATTGAACAGGGCCGCCGCGAGGCCGCGGCAGAAGTCCACGTCGAAGCCCTGCCAGACGCCCCGGGAATCCGGGATGGCGAAGCCGGGAAGGCCCGTGTGGATGCCGCAGTTCAGGACGCCGCGGGCCCTGATGGCGTCGTAGAGGGCACCGGCCTCCGCAGGGCGGGGCGCTGCGGTGAACAGGGCCGCGGCCGCGGCGACGGTGGCCAGGATGGCGCGCTTCAGCATGTCTTCCTCTCCGATAGGTTGGAGGGAGCCTGAGGATGGCTCACAGAGCCGTCAACATGGCAGAGGGCCGCGATCCGCTTTCCCGCGCGGGGCGGCCGCAAGGCGCCGAGGCGTGGAGCTCAGGGGCTGTCGCCCGGCCGGCCCCTCGCCCTTGCGGTGACCACGCCGCCGGCGAGGCCGAAAAGAGCCAGCTGGGCGGCCATGACGAGGAGAGCGAGGTCGTAGCTCCCGGTCCAGCCGACAAGCAGGGTGAAGGCCAGCGGCCCGAGGATCGAGCCGACGAAGCCGAAGAGGCCGACGGCCGAGGTGACGTCGCTGACGAGGTGCAGGGGTGAGACGCGCGCCAGCTCCGCCATGTGCACGCCGTTCCAGCCGATCGCCGTCACGCCCACCAGGGCGGCGCAGCCGTAGAGGGCCCAGGCTCCCTCGCCGCCGACCGCCACGAGGAGGGCGACAGCCAAGGCGGACGCGAGGGCCTGCAGGAGCAGGTGCCGGAGGGCGTGGCCCATGCGGTCCGCCAGCCCGCCCAGCGCGATCCGCCCGGCCATGCTGGCGAGCTGCATCACCGCGACGATCCGCCCGGCCTCCGCAAGGGAGGCGCCGTGGCGGGTGATGGCGTAGGTGGCGGTGAAGGCCATGAGGCAGGACTGCAGCACGGAGAAGGAGGCGCAGAGGCCCGTGAGCAGTGGCAGGGAGGGGTGCGCGCGCAGGACGCGGACGGAATGCGCCGCGGCGGCCGGGGAGAGGAGCGCGCGGGCCCAGCCGCGCCGTTCCGGGGCGCGGTCGTTATCCAGCCTTCGGCGGAAGGGCTGCACGAGGAGGATCGTGAGCAGCACGATGCCGATGATCGTCCACAGGGCGCCGGAGAGGCCCTGCGAGAGGACCAGCGGCGCGACGGCGAGGCCCGCCAGGGCGCCGCCCAGGGGAACGCCGGCCTGCTTGATGGAGAAGATGAGCGTGCGGTGCCGGGGCGGGGCGGCCCGGACGAGGATCTGGCTGCCGGCCGGCGTGTTGTGGCCGGTGCCGAAGCCGATCGCGAGCGCGCCGAGGAGCCCGAGCAGGCCCAGGGGCTGCGAGAGGGCGAGGAGGCCGAGCGCCATGCAGACGAGGCCGAGTTGCAGGGTACGGACCGGGCCGTGGTGGCCGAGCATCGGCCCGCCGCAGGCCAGGCACCAGCAGATGCCGCCCGAGGTCATGGCGGAGACGAGGCCGATGCTCTCCGGCGCGAGGCCGGCGCGGGCCATCAGCGGCGGGCCCAGCAGCGGCACGGCGAGGGAGGCGAAGGAGCTGACGGTCTGGACGAGGAGGGTCGCGACCAGGGCGCTGACCCACAGGGGCAACCTCAAATCTTGCGTTCCGCCCTCTCATCGGCCCGGTCCCCTACGCCGCCGGGGCGGGCGGGAGTGTGCCGGGGGATGGGCGCGGCGGCTAGGTGGCCGCGCGCCCTAGACCGGCAGGGGACCGGCGCGGCGGCGCTGCCAGGCCACGGCAAAGACGAGGGCCAGCATCACGCCGGCGGCCAGGGCGGCGGGGATGTTCACTTGGTTCACGCCGAGATTGGCGGCGACGACGCCGACGAAGGCCCAGAGGATGGCGCCGGCGAACCAGGAGGCGTCTCGCCGCAGCAGCCAGACGAGGGCGGCGGCAGCGCCTCCGGCCGCCAGCAGGATGATGACGGCGGCGAGCGTGGCGGCGATGCCGTGCTCCGGCAGGATGCCGGTGGCGCGGGCGGCGGAGGAAAGGTTCACGAAGCTGGCGGCGGTGAGCCAGCCCGCCAGAAGCCCGGTGAGCGGGGCGACGATCCAGCGGGCGGCGAGGCCGGGTTCGGGCGTGTTGCGGGCCGTGAACAGGGCCCAGAGGGCGCAAGCGAGGCTGGCCAGGATGATGAGGAAGAGACCGAAGCCGACCGAGGCGGTGAGCTGGGAGGTGACCTGCCAGAGGGTGTTGAGGGCGAAGCTGCCGGCGAGCGGCCAGCCCGTGCGCCGGGCCAGGGCGCTGTCGCGGTTGGCGGGCAGGAACTGCCAGATGCCGTAGGCAGCGGCGAGGGCGAAAATGAGGCTCCAGATCGAGAAGGCGTAGCCGGCGGGCACCACGGGGGTGCGGGTGGCGGCGGAGACGACGGCCATGGAGGTGCCGAGGCCGAGGGCCGGCAGGAAGGCGGTGACGATCTGCACCCAGGGCAGGATGAGGCAGAGAAGGCGGCGGAGCTGGTCCTGCGGCATGGCGATGCGATCCCCCGAAAACAGAGACGGCCGGAGGGTATCCCCTCCGGCCGTCCGGGCAACGCTTCGAAGAGCGCCCTGGTTCAGCGCGAGTAGAACTCGGACCTCAAGATCAGCGCGAGTAGAACTCGACGACCAGGTTCGGCTCCATCTGCACAGGGTAGGGCACGTCCGACAGCTTCGGGGCGCGGACGAAGGAGCCCTTCATCTGGCGGTGGTCCACCTGGATGTACTCGGGCACGTCGCGCTCGCCGGACTGGGCGGCGTCGAGCACGGCGGTGAGGCCCTTCGACTTCTCCTTCACCTCGATCAGGTCGCCGTCCTTCACGAGGTAGGAGGCGATGTTCACCTTCTGCCCGTTGACGGTGATGTGGCCGTGGTTGACGAACTGGCGGGCGGCGAAAGGCGTGACCACGAACTTCATGCGGTACACCACGCAGTCCAGGCGGCGCTCCAGCAGCTCGATCAGGTTCTCGGAGGTGTCGCCCTTACGGCGCACGGCCTCGTC
The DNA here is from genome assembly GCF_037040815.1 of Pararoseomonas sp. SCSIO 73927. NCBI lineage: Bacteria > Pseudomonadati > Pseudomonadota > Alphaproteobacteria > Acetobacterales > Acetobacteraceae > Pararoseomonas > Pararoseomonas sp. SCSIO 73927. The sequence continues at coordinate 3,650,835 of NZ_CP146232.1, read as the reverse complement.
GTAGTACTTGCGGAACTGCTTCTCGCCGATGTTGCCGTAGTAGCCCTTGAGCTTCTGCTTCGCCATCAGCTGGATGCCGAAGTCGGTCGGCTTGTTCTTACGGCGCTGGCCGTGCTGACCGGGGCCGTACTCGCGCTTGGCGATCGGGGACTTGGCGCGGCCCCAGAGGTTCACGCCGAGGCGGCGATTGATCTTGTACTTGCTTTCCGCGCGCTTGGTCATGCGCCGGCTCCTTCATCGCAGTCCGGGCTGGCGGCCGAGCCAGTTGATCTGGCAGCTCGTTGCCCGTGGTGTTGTCCCGGTAGTCCTTCGGCGCCCGCGGGAATGCGGGGCCGGGGCGGGCGCGCGCCACTTCGGGGCAAAGGCCCCTGGGCACGTCCACGTTCCCGGGAAGAGCGGCGGCCGATAGGGGATCGGGGGGCGCTTGTCAAACCGGATCAGGCTCCGTAACGGGCGCGGCATGGGAATCCGCGAAGACATCCTCGTTCTCGGGCTGACGGCCGGCGTCATGGGGGCGCTGGTGGGGGGGCTGATGCTCGCCCTGGGGCTGGGGCTGGTCACGCAGAGCGTGCATGCCGGCTGGGTGCTGGTGCTTCCGGCCGCGCCGGTGGCGGGGTGGATCGGGAAGATCCTGGCGAAGCGGGTGGTGAAGCGGCTCGAGGACGAGAAGCGGATCTGAGGGGCAGGCAATGGCGGAAGCGCTGGGCGAGTTCGTCGGGGAGCTGGACGTGGCGGTGGGGCCGCCGGTGCTGGTGGGCGCGACCCCGCTGGGGAAGCGGCGGATCATCCCGATCCTGGGCGGGCGGGCCTTCGGGCCGCGGATGGAGGGGGAGATCCTGCCCGGTGGGGCGGACTTCCAGCTGATCCGGCCGGACGGGGTGGCGGAGATCGAGGCGCGCTACACGCTGCGGCTGAGCGACGGGGCGCTCGTCTACGTGGTGAACCGCGGGCTGCGGACGGCGGCGCCGGAGGACATGGCGCGGCTGATGCGCGGGGAGCCGGTGCCGCCGGAGCGGGTCTATTTCCGCACCTCGCCCGTGTTCGAGACCGCGGCGGCGGACCATGCCTGGCTGGGGCGGAGCCTCTTCGTCGGCTTCGGGGAGCGGCGGCCGGAGAGCGTGCGGATCCGAGTTTTCGCGGTCTAGGAGTTCAGGCCGGCCAGAGCGTGATAGCGATGACGTCCGGCTCGACCGGCACGCTGTCGTCCCGGCTGCCCTGGAACTCCATCCAGGCGATCCGCGCCCTCACCGATGGCGTGTCCAGGAGGAAGAAGGGGCCGCACGGCAGGGGATCGGGGCTGGAAGGGCTGGAGATCGAGAAGCGGCGCGAGGGGAAGGACAGATCGGCCGTCCTGACCCGGGTCCAGGGATTGCCGGTCATCGGCTCGGCCTCGGGGTGCTCCGACTCGGCATCGTGGATGGCGAAGTCGATGCGCTGCTGCAGGCAGCCCTCGGTATAGACCACGAGGCCGGCGGGCGGGACGAAGAGGCTGCGCTCCATCATCTCCGGCGTGATCTCCTCGGGGGGCCGGAACGCCGCATCCTCGGGGTCGACGAGGTAGAACTGGCCGTAGTCGGCCTGCCACGCGAGGCTCGCCCAGCCGCGGAGTGCCAAGGTCGGTCCTTCCCTGTTCCGGTCGCGCCGGAGCCTACTCGATGGCGCGGAAGCCTGTCTTCCTCACCACCTCGGCCCAGCGGGCGGTCTCGGCGCGCATGTGGGCGCTGAAGGCCTCCCGGTTCCGGGGGGCGGCGCGAAAGCCGGCCTCCTCCATCTTCGTGCGGAGCGCGGGGGCGGCCAGGGCGCGGCCCACGGCCTCGTCCAGCGAGGCGAGGGTGCTGGCGGGGGTGGCGGCGGGGGCGACGAGGCCGAACCAGGCGTCGAAGGCGAGGGCGGGGCGGCCGAGCTCGGTGGTGGTGGGGACTTCCGGCAAGAGGGGGGAGCGGGCGGGGCCGGTGACGGCAAGGGCCTTCAGCTTGCCGGCGCGCACATGCGGGGCGACGAGGGCAACGGTGCCGAACATGCCCTGGACGTTGCCGTTCAGGATCGCCGTCATGGCATCGCCGGTGGAGCGGAAATGGACGGCCTCGGCGGGGAAGCCGGCCTCGTTCGCCAGGATGGCGGCGCCGAAATGGCCGGGGGTGCCGGCGCCGAAGGTGCCCATGAAGACCTGGTTCTGCGCCTTCGCCCAGGTGACGTAGTCGGCCAGGGAGTTGGCGGCGACGGTGATGGGGACGACGAGGGCGAAGTCGGCTGCGGCGACCTGGGAGACGGGGGCGAAGTCCTTCGCGGGGTCGTAAGGCAGGCGGGCATAGGTGCTGGGGGCCATGGCGAGCTGGCCGACCTCCCCGAAAAGGAGGGCGGTGCCGTCCGCCGGGGCGGCGCGGGCCACCTCCTGGGCGGCGATGGCGCCGGCGGCGCCGGGCTTGTTATCCACCACGACGCCGGCGGGCAGAGAGTCGCGAAGGCCCTCCGCGAGGATGCGGCCGACCACGTCCGGGCCGCTGCCGGGCGGGAAGCCGAGGACGAGGCGCATCGGGCGGTCCGGCAGGGCGGCGCGCGCGGCGAAGGGCATGAGGAGACCGGTCGCGAGGGCGGCGCGGCGGCTGATGCCGTTGGACGTCATGGAGGTTTCCTGTCCCGTCTCTCGCCTTGTCCGGCGCCCGGTCTGGTTGGATGGGCCGGCGGCGTGTGTGCCGCGATCTCGTGCATGGCGCCATCGTTGCGGTCAACGGGTGGGGAGAGGGACGCGCCCCCTCCCCTTCCCCGGTCAGGTCCTCGGGAAGTCGTAGAGCTCGGCGGGGTTGTCCACGAGGATGCGGCGGCGCGCGGTCTCGTCGGGCACCCAGTTCGTGAGGAGGTCGAAGAGCACGGCGTCGTCGGGCTTCTTGTCCGCGGCCTCCGTCGGGTGTGGCCAGTCGCTGCCCCAGACCATGCGCTGCGGCGCGGCGGCGGCGAAGGCGCGGGCGACGGCGCTCGAATCGGCGTAGGCGGGCGGGCCGGACCTGGTGTCGGCATAGGCGCCGGAGAGCTTCACCCAGGTGTTGCCCCGGTCGATCAGGGACCGGACCAGCTTGAAGGTTTCGCTCTCCACGCCGGCGGGCTGGGGGCAGTGGGCCAGGTGGTCGAAGACGAGCTTGCCGCGGACGCGGCGGAAGGTGTCGCCGGCCTCCACGATCTTCTCGCCGGGCATGTTGATCTGGCAGTGCCAGCCGAGCGCGTCCACGCGCTGCGAGAGGGGTTCCAGCATCTCCAGCGTGGTGGCGCCGAACTGGGCGAGGTTGAAGCGGATGCCGCGGATGCCCGCGGCGTGCAGGCGCTGCAGCTCCGCGTCGGTGACGGAGGTGTTGACCACGGCGACGCCGCGGAAGTTGGGGCCCAGCGCGGCCATGCCGGCCAGGGTGGGCGTGTTGTCCGTGCCGTAGAGCGAGGGCTGGACCACGACGCCGCGCGTGGTGCCGATGCGCGCCTGAAGCTTGCGGTAGTCGTCCGGCGAGGCGTCGGGCGCGGCGAGGCCGCCCGGGGCGGGCGGGGTGCGGTTGTCGTAGATGTGGAAGTGGCAGTCGCAGGCGTTCGGCGGGGCGCGGAAGCGCGGCGCTTCGGCGCCGGCGGAGAAGGGGATGGCGTGCTGGCCGAGGGCGGGGCGCGCGAGGGCGGCGGCCGAGAGGGCGGCGGCGCCGGCGAGGACGGTTCGCCGGCCGTGCTGGGGGATGGTCATCGGTTTCCTCCGTTCCGCCCTTTCCGGGCGGCTGGTGGAGGCTAGGCCCGGCGCTCGCGCGACGGCAACGTGAAGCGCCCGCTCAGCCGCCGGGAGACAGACGGTCCAGCAGAACGGGCAGCGCCTCGGCCTCCGCGGCGGAGAGGCCGGCGGTGATCCGCGCCTCGTGCTCGGCGATGACCGGCTTCAGGCGGCGCAGCGTGGCGCGGCCGGCGGCGGTGGCGTTCAGGCCGATGCTGCGGCGGTCCGGGCCCGCTAGGCGCTCCAGCATTCCCTGGGCCTGCAGGTGGTCCAGCAGCGGCGCGGCGCGGGAGCGGCCATGGCCCATGGCGGCGGCCAGCCGCGCGGGGGCGATGCCGGGGTTGGCCGCCACGATCGACAGGGCGGCCAGCAGCGGCGGGGTGAAGCCCATCGGGGCGAGCGTCGCCTCTAGGTCCCGGATCACGCGCAGGTAGGCGCGCTTGATGCCGTAGGAGACGGTGCCGGCCAGGGGGCCGAAGCCGGCCCCGAGGTTGGCAGCATCCGGGATGTCGTCGTCCGGATCGTTCAACTGTTGAACCTTTCCTCTCGCGCTGCCATCCTGCCCGGCAACAGGAGGAACGGCCAATGCATGTTGTGATTTCCGGTGGCGGGATCGGCGGGCTGACGCTGGCGATGGCGCTCCACCAGGCGGGGATTGGGGTGGAGGTCCACGAGGCGGTGGCGGCGCCGCGCGCGCTCGGCGTCGGGATCAACCTGCTGCCCCACGCAGTGCGGGAGCTGACGGAGTTGGGGCTGGGCGAGCGCGTGCTGGCCGCCGGCGTGCCGACGCGGGAGCTGCTCTACGCCACGCGGCGGGGTGAGGAGGTGTGGCGCGAGGACCGGGGGCTGGCCGCCGGATACCGCTGGCCGCAGGTGAGCATCCATCGCGGCGAACTGTTCATGCTGCTCCTGGCGGCCGCGCGGGAGCGGCTGGGCGATGCGGTGCATCTCGGCTCCCGCGGGATCGGGGCGGAGTCGGACGCCGATGGCGCGACGCTGCGGCTGGAGGGCGGCGGCGCGGCGCGGGGCGACGTGGTGGTGGCCGCGGACGGCATCCACAGCGCCATCCGGGCGGCCTGGGACCCGCATGAGGGGGCGCCGCGCTGGAACGCGAACCTGATGTGGCGGGCGGTGTCCGAGCACCCGGGCTACCTGACCGGCCGGACCATGGTGCAGGCCGGGACAGGCGACCTGAAGTTCGTCTGCTACCCGATCCGGGAAGCGACGGCGGAGCGGCCGGCCCTCATCAACTGGATCGCCGAGAAGCGGATGCCCGCGGATATGCACTGGGCGCGGGAGGACTGGAACCGGGCCGGGCGGATCGAGGACTTCCTGCCGGACTTCGCGGGGTGGGAGTGGCCGTGGCTCTCCGTGCCATCCCTGATCCGGGCGACGGAGGAGGTGTACGAGTTCCCGATGGTGGACCGCGATCCCCTGCCGGAGTGGACGCGCGGGCGGGTGACGCTGCTGGGGGATGCGGCGCACCCGATGTACCCGATCGGGTCCAACGGGGCGTCGCAGGGCATCCTGGACGCGCGCACCCTGGCCTATCACCTGGCGGTGGAGGGCAATGCCGCGGCGGGGCTGCGGGCCTACGAGGCGGCGCGGCGGCCGGCGACCTCGGCGCTGGTGGAGGCGGCGCGGGGCCAGGGGCCGGACCTCGTGCTGGACCTGGCGGATCAGCGGGCGCCGGACGGGTTCGAGGCCGTGGGCGGGCGCGAGGCGGTGCTGCCCTTCTCCGAGTTGGAGGGGATCTCGCTCGGCTACAAGCGGAAGGCGGGGTTCGACCCGGTGCTGCTGAATGCGCGGCCCAGCCTCTCGGCGCGGCTGGGCAGGACGGCCACGGCCTGATCGGGCGGGAGGGCGCCTTCCGCTTGCCTCAGGGGGCGAGGCGGCGGACGGCGTTCTCCGTGGCGGCGGCGACGGATTGCCAGCCGGCCTTGTCGTTCGCAGCCTCCGCGAAGCGGAGCGGCGGGCCGATGGTGAGCGAGAGCGGGCGGAAGGGGCGTGGGGTGGCGGATTGTGCGGGCCAGGCCTCCCGCGCGCCCTCCAGCCAGCAGGGCACGACCGGGATCTCGGTGCCGGCGACGAGCATCCCGAGGCCGGGCTGGAAGGGGGCCATGGCGCCGTCGCGGCTGCGGGTGCCCTCGGGGAAGAGGATGTAGACGAGGCGATCCTCGGCGAGGCGGTGACGCATGGCGTCGAGGTCCGCGCGGCGGGAGCGGCCGCGCCAGACCGGCAGGGCGTTGATGGCGTAGGCCGCGAAGGCGGAGACGGCGGGGTTGGCGAAGAACAGGTCGCCGGCGGCCATGGCGTGGGCGCGGCGCGCGGCGGTGCCGCGCAGGGCGGCGGCGAGGGCCAGGGCGTCCAGGTGGCTGGCGTGGTTGGCGACGAGGACGAAGGGCGGCTCCGCCGGCAGGTTCTCCCGGCCCGTGACGCGGAAGCCGTGGAGGGCGGAGAGGTAGCCGCGCACGCCGCGGCGCCAGGTGGCGTTGAGCGCGAGGCCGACGAGGCCCTGCTCCCGCGCGAGGCTCTTGAACCGATCGGCGGGGGAGAGGCCGAGGTCGCGGGCGGGGCGGAGGTGCCAGTCCTGCATCAGTGGCCCGTCAGCACGCGGGTGGGAGCCGCGAGGCCGAAGCCGACGAAGTAGCCGACGAGGTGGAAGACGGCCGGGGCGACGAGGAGGAGGGAGTTGAAGCGGTCCAGCACGCCCCCGTGCCCGGGCAGGACGGTGCCCATGTCCTTGATGCCGAGGTCGCGCTTGATGGAGGAGAGGAGGAGGTCGCCCATCTGGCCGGCGACGCTGACGAGCGCGCCCATGGCGACGAGCCAGACGGGGTTGGCCAGCGGCGTGCCGCGGAAGATGGCGGCGCCGACGAAGGCGACGAGGGTGGTGGTGACGATCACCGCGCCGAGGGAGCCGGAGACGGTCTTGTTCGGGCTGGTGGCGGGAATGAGCTTGGGCCCGCCGATGAGCTTCCCGCAGGTGAAGGCGGCGACGTCGTTCAGCGCGACGGCGGTGAGGAGGAGGAGGACGAGGGGGCGGTAGCCCGGGTCGTTCGCCATGTAGCCGAGATGGGCGAGGCCGGCGCCGAAGAGCATGAAGGCGAGGATGGCGAGCGCCGTGCGCTGGATGTAGCCGGCGGGGCGGTCCAGCGGGATCGTCACCACGGCCAGCAGGCACGCCATGAGCGGCCAGAGGGCGACGAAGAAACCGTACCAGTGGTCCAGCGCCGCGAAGTTCACGGCGAGGATGCCGATGACGATGGTGGCGCTGAGCAGGCGTTCCCGGAACAGGCCGGTGGCGCGGGCGTATTCCCGGTAGCAGAGCAGCGAGAGGATCGTGACGGCGCCGATGGTCCATTCCCGCCCGAGCAGGACAGGGCCGAGCATCAGCGGCAGGAGGACGCACCAGGAGGCCCAGCGGAGCCAGAGCTCGCGCCGGAACTCGGGCTTGGCGCGGCCGGATTTCGAGAGCCAGAGGATGGCGAGGCCCGACACCGCCAGGACGGCCAGGGTGGCGGTGATGATGCCAGTGGTGACGGGGTGGGCGAAGGCGCCGCCCTCGGGGTGCGGGATCATCTGGCGCGGAGCTTTCCGGCGATGCCGTTCAGGCGGCGGAGCGCGGTGAGCGCGGCGAGCGCGGTGATGACGACCAGCGCCCAGAAGTGCAGCGGGGCGTGCCATGCGACCGGTGTGACGGCGCAGAACACGGCGAGCGCGGTGACCAGGGCCATGCGCTGCTGCTTCGCCATGGGGCCGCGGAAATCGCTCGGCGTGCCGGCGGCCTTTCCCGTCGCGCGGACATAGGCGGTGGACATGGCGGCGAGGGCTGCGGCGAGGCCCCAGGCGGGGCTGCCGGCGGCGACCCCGAGGCCGAGCAGGGTGGCGGTGTCGGAGACGCGGTCCGGGATCTCGTTCCACAGCTCGCCGACCGGGGAGGCGACGCCGCGGCCGATGGCCACCATGCCGTCCATCAGGTTGGCCAGGAGCCGGAGCTGGACGAGGAGGGCGCCGAGGAGCCAGAGGGGGCGTGCGGCCTCCGGCAGCCACGCCGTGCCGGCCAGGGCGAGGCCGGCGAGGATCCCCGCGACCATCCCCGCGCCGGAGATGCCGTTGGGCGAGGCGCGGCGGGCGATGAGCCAGGCGGCGAGGCGGTTGGCGAAGCCGGTGTCGCGGGCGGCGATGGGGCGGCGGTCCGCCCCCTGCCCTACTCCGTCCCTCGGCCCGTCCCTCGGCCCGCCCTGTCCTGCTGTTTCCATGGCGGGGAGAGTGGCAGGGCCGGGGCGCGAGGCCAACCGCGCTCGGATTGAGCGGCCACGGCTCCGTCGATAGGCTCCCGCGCACGAACGGGAGGGACTCCGATGGCGGGCAAGGCGTGGGCGCGCGTGGGGCGGTGGTGCGCGGGTGTGCTGGCGGCGCTGGCGCTGCCGGGGATGGCCCTGGCGCAGGAGAGCTTCCCGTCCCGCCCCGTGCAGCTGATCGTGCCCTACCCGCCCGGCGGGAACACGGACCTGATGGCGCGCGCGCTGCAGCCCGCCCTCTCCCGCGCGCTGGGGCAGAGCGTGGTGATCGTGAACCGCGGCGGGGCATCGGGCACGATCGGGGACGCGGAGATCGCACGCGCCCGGCCGGACGGGTACACGATCGGGCTCTCGCCCAACACACCGCTGACGGCGCAGACGCACCTGGTGCCGCTGAGCTACTCGCTGGACAGCTTCCGCTTCCTCTGCCTCGTCTACGACAACCCGCAGGTGCTGGTGCTGGCGAAGGACGCGCCCTTCGCCGACATCGCGGGCATGGTGGCCTATGGGCGCGGGCGGCAGGAGGCGCTGGTCTACGGCTCGCCCGGGCAGGGCAGCACGCAGCACATCCTGATCGCGCGGCTGCTGAAGGCGGCGGGGGTGGAGGGGCTGCACGTGCCCTTCACCGGGGCCGCGCCGATGGCGCAGGCGGCGCTGGGCCGGCAGATCATGGGCTTCGTCGAGAGCCCGTCCATCCCGGTCTCCACCGGGCTGCCGGTGGCCGGGGTGTTCGGGGCGCAGCGGCTGGCCACCTTGCCGAACGTGCCGACGGTGACGGAGGCAGAGTATCCCATCACCGGCAGCTCGGCGGGCGGGCTGGTGGCGCCGGCGGGGCTGCCTGATTCGATCGCCGAGGCCATCCAGAAGGCCTGCAAGGAGGCGGTGGAGAGCGAGAGCTTCGCGACGGCGGCGGGGCGGCTGAACGCCGTGCCGAGCTACGCACCGGGGCCGGAGTTCCGCGCGCGCTTCGCGGCGGAGAGCGACAGCAACCGGCAGGTGCTGCGCGATCTCGGGATGGCGCGGGAGTAGCCGGGCGGCGGTCCGGCCCTCAGTGCGCGTGGTGCGCCGCCCGGCCATGGGCGGCGCGAGGCCGCGTCGCGGCGCCTCCGCCCACATCGCCGGCATGAGGCTGCGGTGCGGCGTCCCGTGCCGTTGCAGGGGTCGTCGCAGGTAGCGCCGCAGGGGCCGCCCCGGGCACAGCCGCGGCGGGCGCGGGGGCGGTGCCGTGGCTGGCATGGGCGCCGTGCGACATGCCCTGCATCCCGTGGATCATGGAGGCCGGGACGGGAACGGCATCGGCGTCGCCGGGGTAGGCGGCCGCCGCGCGCCGCATGAGCGCGATCTCCTGCGTCTGGTCGGTCACGATGTCCACGTTCAGGAGGCGCAGGAAGGTGTTCCGGGCGTCCGGATCGGCCTGGTAGGCGGCGGCCATGTCCAGCGCGGCCCGGTGGTGGATCTCCATGGCCCTGGCGAACTGCACGTCGCGCGCGGTGACGGGACCGGTCGGGGCCGTGAGCGGGGTCGGGACGGGGTACTTGAGGAAGCGGTACCGGAGGGCGAGCCCCTCCCCCTCCTCGGCGGAGGGCTGCACGGCCAGGCAGGCCTCTCCGAGGCAGAGCGTGGACGGGGGCCGGGCGAGGTTCCGGGCGACCTCGTCGAGCAGGGCGATCTCGTAGCGCTGATTGTGGATGATGGCCCGGGCGAGACCCTTCAGCAGCGGGCTGCCGGCGGCGGGGTCGCGCAGGTACTCCTGCGACATGGTCAGGGCGCCGGCATGGTGGGCGCGCATGCCCGAGACGTAGTCCCCATCGGCCTTCAGGGCCCCGGCCAGGCCCGCGGCCGGGACGACGGTGTAGCTCTGGGAGACGGTGGGCACCACGCCCTCGTCCGATCCCTCCCCCACCATGGCGCGCGCGGGGGAGGCGGCGAGGAGCGCGGTGGCGAGAAGGATTGCGAGGCGCCCGGCGAGGGGGGCGGGCCCGCGGGCATGGACCGGCGGCATCGTCGGACTCCTGTCGCTCTGCCCGGCACGGCAGCGCCCGGACTTCCGTGCTGCAAGGTGGGGCTTGCCACGGTGGGAAGGTCAAGCGTCGCCGGCATTACCCGCGGAGGGGCAGGCCGAGCACGGCCGCGAGGGCGATGAGGGCGAAGCAGGCGCGGCGGAAGGCCTGCTCGCTCGCCCGGCCGAAGAGGCGGGCGCCGGCCCAGAGGCCGAGGGCGTAGCCGGGGGCGACAAGGGCGGCGAGAAGGAGGACCTCCGCCGTGAGGAGGCCGCCGACAAGATAGACGGCCGCGCTGACAAGGCCGGAGGCGGCGAAGAAGAGGACGATGTTGGCCCGCACCCGGGCGGCGGGGATGGCGCCGCCGAGCCAGTAAGCCACCACAGGCGGGCCGCCCATCCCCGCGGCGCCGGAGAAGAGGCCGGAGGCGGCGCCCACCCCGACCGAGAGCGGCAGGGCCGGGCGGCCGTGGTAGCGCCAGCCGGAGGCGAGAAGCGCGAGCATCGCGAGCGCCAGGGCGCACATGCCCCAGCGCAGGGCCGTGGGGTCCAGGTGGAGGAGGAGCCAGGTGCCGGCCGGGGTTCCCGCCAGGGCGCCGAGGAGGAGGGATCCGACCTCCCGCCGCTCCGCGCCGCGCCAGGCGGCGGGGACCAGCGGGAAGGCGGTGATGTTGTCCACCACGAGGAGGAGTGGCACCGCGATGCGCGGGCCGAGGGCGGCGCTGGCGAGGGGAATGAAGATCAGCGCCGCCCCAAAGCCGGAGAAGCCGCGGGCCAGCCCGGCCACCGCCGCGATGGCGACCGTGGCGGCCAGGGTTCCGGCGGGGGGCAGTTCGGAGGGGGACATGGGGCTCCCGTGGGTTGCTGCCGGCCCGGGCCGGTCAGCCGTCGATCTGCGGGTCCACCGTCGGGATCGGTGCCGGATCCGGCGCGGCGGGGCCGCCGCGGGCGACGCGGCCGCGGGCGAGTTCCGTGACCACGCCGTGCAGGGTGCGCAGCTCCTGCTCCGTCACCTCGCCGCGCTCGAAGAGGTGGCGGAGATTGCGGACCATGCCCGGGCGCTTGGGCAGGTTGTCGAGGAAGCCGCAGGCGTCCAGCTCCCGCGTCAGGCGGCCGAGGAAGCCCTCCAGCTCACCTTTCGTCGCCACGCGCGTCTCGTTCGTCATCAGTGCGCGGGGCGGCGTGGTCTCCGCGGCCATCCACCACTCGTAGGAGAGGATCATCACGGCCTGGGCGAGGTTGAGGCTCATGTGGACGGGGTTGAGCGGGTAGCGCACCAGGGTGTCGGCGCGGGCCATGTCCTCGTTCTCCAGCCCGGCGCGCTCCGGCCCGAAGAGAATCGCGGCGCGCTTGCCCTCCGCGTTGACGGCGCGCAGGTCCTCGGCGGCGCTGCGGGCAGTGCGGACGGGGATGACGACGTGGCGCGGGCGCGGGCAGGTGGCGAAGACGCGGTGGCAGTCGGCCACGGCGTCGTCCACCGTCTCGTGGATCGTGGCGGCGTCCAGGATGCGGTCGGCGCCGGAGGCGGCGCGCCAGGCGGTCTCCTGCGGCCAGCCGTCGCGCGGGGCGACGATGCGGAGGTGGAACAGGCCGCCATTCGCCATGGCGCGGGCCGTGGTGCCGATGTTCTGCGCCATCTGCGGGCGGACGAGGACCACGATAGGGCTCTCGCCGGGCGGGGGTGTCAGGGCGGCGCCGCCCTCTTTGCCGGTCATGCCCGTGGGATGCCGCTTGGGGCCGGGCGCGGCAAGCGGGAAGACGCGGGGGCTGGGCTGTGCGCCGCGGGCGGAGTTCAGGCGGCGCGCCGCAGCACGCTGGCGCGGGCGGCGACGTGCGGCAGGGGAGCACCGTGCGCCTGGCGATGGGCGGCGTCGAAGATGTCGCGCTCCATCGCCTCCAATCGGTCGAGGTGGTTGAGGAGGGTGCGCTCGGCACGGGCGGAGGAGGCGTGGCGGCGGCGGAAGAGGCGCCAGAGCCGAAGGGTGTTCACCGACCAGGGATCGTAGGCGTGCTGCTGCATGCGGCGGCGGATTTGGGGCGGCAGGCTGTCGTAGCAGGCCCAGTCGTCGCCGGCATGGCGGAGCCAGGCGGCGTCGCGGGCGGTGGTGTCGTTGTGGCCGAGGCGAGGCATGCAGGCGGGTCTTGTCCATAACTTCGGTTTGTTATGTTATAACGTTCTACCTTGCTGGGTGTGAAGACGTGGGTTTTCAGCTGGAGAGTTTCGCCGGGGCCGGCGGGGCGGAGGCGGTCGCGGCGGGCGATCCGGCGGTGCTGTTTCGGGTGCTCTCCCCGGGGATGCGACTGGCCATCTGGCAGAGACGGCCGCCCCGGCACTGGGCAGGGCGGGTTACGCCCCTGCTGGCGGCCGGGCCGTTCCGCGCCGTGGCCGAGGATGAGCCGGAGGTGGCAGTGGATCGGGTCCTGGCCGCGCTGCCGGTGCCGCCCCCGGCCCTGATGGTTCAGGACATGCGGATGCTGGCCGGGCTTTTCGCCGTGATCACAGTTTGCCCCAGGGTCCGGATTCGGCTGGAAGGGGTGGAAGGTATCCCCTGCCCCCGCTGGCACGCCGACGCGGTGCCCCTGAGGCTGCTCTGCACCTACCGCGGTATCGGGACGGAATGGCTGGCCGGCGCCGGCGTCGGCGGAGTGCCGAACGGGATCGCGGCTCCAAGCGTGGCGGTGCTCAAGGGCCGCGGCTTTCCGGGGGAGCCGGATGGAGGGTGCCTGCACCGCTCGCCGCCCCGGGGCGGCAGGCGGCTGGTGCTGTGCATCGACCTGCCCGGCCATTTCCCGGACGAGGCGTGATGAAGGAGACGACGGTGGCGCGGTGCCCGTCCTGGCGGCCGGCAAAGGCAGCACCCGGAGCGCGGGCGGTGCCCCCGGGGCTGGCCACGTCGGTCGCGCCGGCCGGCTAGTCGCCGGCGCCCGGTGCGGGCCCGGCTTCAGCGCTGAGAGGTGGCCTGCGCGGCGGTGCCCGGCGGATCGGGATCCTCATCGAGATCCGCGGACCAAACATGCACCGTCCGGTCCATGGCCCCGTCGCGCTGCCGAAACTTCGTGATGGCGGCCCGCTCGATCTGCCCGCGGAGACGCAGGAACTCCGACATGATGTCGCGCGGCAGGTTGGAGTAGCGGCCGCCCGCATCCTGGATGGCCGCCTTGGAGACGGAGCAGGAAAGCGCCTCCCCGAGCATCTCCACCTCGAACAGGACGCGGTCGTGGAGCCATCGGGGCGAGCGGAGGAGGACGAGGTTCGCCGCCGCGGGCGGGGGTGTGCCGGCGGCGCCGGGCGAGGTGGTGGGCGGGTTCTGTCTCATTCGTCACCCTAGGCGTTATGGCCCCCCGCATGGGCGCACGTTTCCGGCATGGCGGATGCAGGCCGGAACGGTGCTCAGCCGCTCAGCCAGAGCGTGGTCTCGACCATGCCCCAGACCACCATTGCCGCGGCGATGACGAGTCCGGCGGCCAGGGCGATGGCGAGGGTGAGGAGCAGCCCGTCCTCCTCGAGATAGGCGATGGCCATCAGCACGATGATGAGGCCCGGAGGGATGTTGCTCAGCGGCAGGGGCACGAGCAGGCAGGCGCCGAGGAGGAGGATCGCGGCGCCCACCACGCGCTTGGTCGCCTGGAAGGGCGTGGGCCATCGCGGGCGGCTGAACCGCTCGATGAAGCGGAGCGCCGGGACGGCGCGGGCGAGGAGGGCGGCGAAGCGCTCGGCCCGGATCGGGCGCGCGGCGATGCGCTGCGGGAAGACCGGCGCGGCGCGGCCCAGCATCATCTGGAAAGCGGGAACGGCCACGAGGAGGCCGGCGACCACCGAGATGCCGGGAAGAAGGCCGGCCGTGCCGAAAAGCAGCAGGAGGATGCCGAAGGAGCGCTCGCGCAGATGCGCGAGGACCCAGGCCAGGGTGACGCCCTCCGGCGGCGCCTCCCTCCGCAGCCGTTCCATCACGGCGGAGGTGGGTTCATGCGCCGGGAGTCGGTCCCCTGGGATCATGGCGGGCCGTCCGGGGGGTGCCGGCTAGGGCTCGTCCGCGCGGTGGGAGGCCAGCGCGATCTCCAGCGCCTCCATCTCCGGGAAGGTCCTGAGCTCGCCGCTGGATACCATGGCGTGCAGGCGGCCCATGAGGGTGGCGGCGGCGTCGGAGATGCGGGCGAGATCGCGGAGGGCCGCGTCCCGCTCGCCGCAGAGGTGCTCGATATCGCTGGGCTGGTGAGTGATCACGACGCGCAAACTCCTGCCGCATGGCACGGGTGCCGGTGGGCGTCGGTCCCTGCGTGAGGCGAACGTGCCGGGGAGAAGCGGGGTTGCGGCCGGGGCTCAGCCCTGGCCGCGCATCGCCGCCCATTCCGGCCGCAGCACCGACATGACGACGAGATCGGCGCGGGTGCCGTCCCCAAGCGGGCGGGCCTGGCGCAGCCGTCCCTCCTCGATGAGGCCCTCCGACGCGTAGAGGTGGATGGCGCGGGCATTGGTGTGCAGGGCGTGCAGCCAGAAGCGGTGGGCCGGGGTGTTGGCGAAGGCCCAGTCGGTGACGGCGCGGAACAGGGGGCGGCCGAGGCCCTGGCCGGGCCTCGCGAGGGCGAGGCGCTTGAGGCAGCGGTTGCCGCGCGCCTCCGTCATCTCCGAGAGGATGGCGAAGCCGACCGGGGCACCCTCCGCCTCCGCGACGAAGTAGGCGAAGGCGGGGGAGGCGAGCTGGGCCTCGTGCTCCTCCCGCATCTGGGGATTGATGAAGGCGTCGTGGCCGGGGGTGGCCTCCACGCCCATGATGAACGGGAGGTTGGCCGAGGTGGCGCGGCGCAGGGCCACGCTCCCCATGCTCAGCTTCTGCGCCATGTGGTCGCGCCCTTGGCGTCCTCCAGCACGATGCCGCGCGCGGCGAGATCGGCGCGGATGCGGTCGGCCTCCGCCCAATCCTTGCGGGCCCGGGCGTCCAGGCGTGCCTGGATGGCGGCCTCGATCGCCGCGTCGTCCGTCTCCTCCCCGCCCGTGGTCCGGCCCTGGCGCCAGGCCTTGGGCTGGGAGGGGAGAAGGCCGATGGCGGCGGCGGCCTCGCGCAGGGCGGCGCCGGCCTGGCCGGGCTTCGGGTTCCAGCCGCGGTCGGCGCGGGCGAGGACGGTGGCCATGGAGCCGCCGACCTGCATCACGTTCTCCAGCGCGCGCAGGTCGCGCAGTCGGGCGATGACGAGGGGGGTGTTCAGGTCGTCGGCGAGCGGCTCCAGAGCCCAGGCGACCATGTCGGCCACCGTCGCGTCGTCCGCCTCGGGCTTCGGCAGGTTGCGGACGAGCAGGGCGTAGTGGTCGTCGAGCTCGGCGCGGGCCTCGTCCAGGCGCTCGGCGGTGTAGTCCAGGGCGGCGCGGTAATGCGTCTTCAGCAGCAGCAGGCGGAAGGCCTCGCCGGCCCAGGCGCCGCGGCCGAGGATGTCGCGCACGGTCAGGAAGTTGCCGACGGACTTCGACATCTTCTCGCCGTCCACCAGCAGCATGCCGTTGTGCATCCAGAGATGCGCGAAGCGGCTGCCGGGAAAGGCGCAGCAGGACTGCGCCACCTCGTTCTCGTGGTGGGGGAAGATCAGGTCGGCGCCGCCGCCGTGGATGTCGATCTCCTCGCCGAGGTTGCGCCAGGCCATGGCGGAGCACTCGATGTGCCAGCCCGGGCGGCCGCGGCCCCAGGGGGAGTCCCAGCCGGGGGTGCTCTCGTCGCTCGGCTTCCACAGCACGAAGTCGCCGGGGTCGCGCTTGTAGGGGGCGACCTCCACGCGGGCGCCGGCGAGCATCTCGTCCGGCGTGCGGCCGGAGAGGCTGCCGTAATCCGGGTAGGAGGCGACGGAGAAGAGGACGTGGCCCTCCGCCGCGTAGGCGTTGCCGTTCGCGATCAGCTTCCCGATGATCTCGATCATCTCGGGGATGCTGGCAGTGGCGCGCGGCTCCACGTCCGGCGGCAGGCAGTTCAGGGCCAGCATGTCGGCGTGGAAGTCGGCGGTGGTGCGGGCGGTGATGGCGGCAATGCTCTCGCCGCTCTCGCGGGAGCGCGCGTTGATCTTGTCGTCCACGTCCGTGATGTTCCGGACGTAGGTCACGCGCGGGAAGACGCGGCGCAGCAGGCGCGCCAGCACGTCGAAGACGACCACGGGGCGCGCATTGCCGAGATGCGCGAGGTCGTAGACGGTCGGGCCGCAGACGTAGAGGCGGATGTGCTCCGGGTCGATCGGGCGGAACTCGACCTTCTCGCGGCGGGCGCTGTCGTGGAATTGGAGCTGCATGGCGGCCCGCCTAGCATGGCCGGCGGCGGCGCGCACCCGTTCCGGCGGTGAAAGCTCGCCGCCGCGGGCGGTTCAGCCGGAGAGGCGGCCGGCCGCGCGCTCCGTCGCGGCGCGGCGGCGGGCCAGGAAGGGGGCCAGCTTGGCACGGGCGTCGCGCACGAGGTCGGGGGAGGCGGTGCGGGGCGAGCCCGCGAAGGGCGGCTCCGGGTCGTACTCCATCTGCAGCTGGACGCCCTGGGCGATTTCGGGGCCGTGGAGCTCCGCGGCGACGGCCAGGGCGAAGTCGATGCCGGAGGTCACGCCGGCCCCGGTGATGCGGTTCCGGTCGCGCACCACGCGCTCGCTCACCGGCTCCACTCCCAGCAGGGCGAGCTGGTCGATCGAGGACCAGTGGGAGGTCGCGCGATAGCCGGTGAGGAGGCCGGCGGCGGCGAGAACGAGGGAGCCGGTACAGACGGAGGTGACGAGCTGGCAGCCGGGCGCGACGCGGCGGAGGAAGTCCAGGGTCTCCTCGTCGTCCATCAGCGCGATCTGGCCGGGGCCGCCGGGGACGCAGATCATGTCCAGCTTGCCGCAGGTCTCGAAGGTGGCGGTGGGCAGGATGCTCATGCCCCGGTCGGAGGTGACGGGATCAAGCGTTTTCCAGAGCAGGAGGACCTCGGTGTCGGGGAGGCGGTAGAAGACCTCGGCCGGCCCTGTCAGGTCCAGCTGGGTCAGCTCTGGGAAGAGGACGAGACCGATCCGGGTCTTTTCCGGGACCGTGTTCCCCTGGGCCATGTTCCGCTCCGACTTGGACCGGGGACAGATAGGCTCTCGCGGCGGAGCCGCCACGGGTCGGGCCGGAGCCCGCCCTTTGGCACCGCCCGTCCCGTTCCGCGCTGCGGGACGTCCTGGGCCCTACCCCGCCGAGCGCGAGAGCCGCACCCGCGCACGCTCCGGGCCGATCAGGGGCAGGAAGGTCTTCAGGTCGGGGCCGTGGTCCTCCCCCGTCAGCGCGCGGCGGAGGGGGAGGAAGAGGAGCTTGCCCTTCTTCCCCGTGGCGGCGCCGATCGCGGCGGTCCAGCCGGGCCAGGTGGACTCGTCCCAGGGGCCGGCGGGAAGGGTCTCGATCGCCGCGCGCAGCAGGCCGGCCTCCTCCGGCTGCTCGGGCACCGTAATCTCGCCGCGGGCCGTCTCGTGCCAGTCCCGGGCCTCGTTCAGCAGGTCGAGGTTGCCGCGCACGGCCAGCCAGAAGGGCTCGTCGGCACCGTCCGGCAGCCGGTCCTTCACGGCCTCGAAGGTCAGGGCGTGCAGGTGCTTCCGGTTCAGGGCCAGCAGCTGCTTCGTGTCGAAGCGGGCGGGGGAGTGGGAGATCCGGGTGATGTCCCAGTCCGCGACCAGCTCGCGCGGGGAGGCCGCCACGGGGTCGCGGGAGCTGCCGAGGGCGGCGAGGTAGCCGGTCATCGCCGCGGGCTCGATGCCGTCCCGCCGGAACTGGCGGAGGGAGATGCTGCCGAGGCGCTTGGAGAGCGGGCCGCCCTCCGCGTCCAGCAGCAGGGGCATGTGGGCGAAGTAGACCCTGTTCGGGCGGCCGGACAGGGCCTCGATGATGTCGATCTGGATGCCGGTGTTGGTGACGTGGTCCTCGCCCCGGATGATGTGGGTGATGCCCGTCTCCAGGTCGTCCACGACGGAGGTGAAGGTGTAGAGGAAGCTGCCGTCCGCGCGGATCAGCACGGGGTCCGAGAGGCTGGGGAGCTTCACGCTGCGCTCCCCCAGCACGCCGTCGCGCCAGGCGACGGTGCGGGTGTTGAGCTTGAAGCGCCAGTAGGGCTGCTTGCCGTTGGCCAGGGCGCGCTCGTACTGCTCCGCCGTCATCTTCAGGGCGCCGCGGTCGTAGATGGGCGCGCGGCCCTGCTTGCGGCGCTGCTCGCGCTTGAAGTTCAGCTCCTCCTCGCTCTCGAAGCAGGGGTAGAGCAGGCCGGCCTTCTTCAGGCGCTCGGCGGCCGCCTCGTAGGCGGCGGTGCGGTCGGACTGGCGGAAGGACTCGTCCCAGTCGAGGCCGAGCCAGCGCAGGTCCTCCTCGATTCCCTGGGCGTATTCGGGCTTGCTGCGGCCGGTGTCCGTGTCGTCCAGGCGGAGGAGAAAGGTGCCGCCGCGCTTCCGCGCCTCCAGCCAGTTGGCGAGGGCGGGGCGCGCGTTGCCGACGTGGAGCCAGCCGGTGGGGCTGGGGGCGAAGCGGACCTTCACGCGCCGTCCCCCTCGCCCGCCGTGTCGTCGTCCTCGTTCGCCAGGTGGCGGCGGGGGTCCAGGGCGCGCCAGTCGCGCTCGGTCCGGCCGCGGGCGGGCTTCTCCGCGAAGCCGCGGATCTCGGCGGCGCTGGTCCAGTGCTCGCCGTCCAGGTCCAGGGCCTCCGCGTCCTCGCCGAAGGCGAACCACGCGGCCAGCACGGCCTCCGCACTGGCGCCGGGGGTGCGGCAGCGCTCCATGCTGTCGCGCACGTAGCGGCGGGCGAAGGTGGCGGCGTCGGCGGCGGTGGCGAAGCCGCGGATGTCCTCCACCGGCTCGTCCCCGTTGCCGCCGGAGAGGTCCTTGATGCGGACGAAGGGCCCTGTTGGGGCGGGCTTGGGGGAGTGGTGGTCGCTCATGGTGCCTGGGCCCTCTCTTTCCTGGTCTGGCCGAAGGCGCGGGGGGCGATGTTCAGGCCGGGCGGGAGCAGGCGGCGCTTGTAGTCCGCGCGCGCCAGGCTTTGCCAGAGGGTGTGGCCGGAGTCGTGGCGTTCGACGGGCGCCGGCTCGTCCGCCGGCAGGGGCAGGAAGGGGTATTCCGGGCCCAGGGCGCCGGGCGGGCGGGCGGCGTTGCGCCACTCGGCCAGGGCACGGCACCGGGCCGGGGAGAGGTGGCGCAGCGGGAAGAAGGCGGCGGAACAGGCGCTGAAGCCGCAGACCGGCTGCACCCCCTGCCCGGCCCGGGCGAGCATGTCCATCGCCAGGCGGCGCAGGGGGCCCAGCAGGTGGGGCGCGGCGGGCGGCAGGGCGTTGCTCAGGGCCTCCAGGGCCGGGCCGAGATCCAGGGTCGAGGAGGCGAGGCCGAGGCGGCTGGCCAGCGGGGCGGCGCCCTCCTGCAGTAGGAAGGCGCGGACGCGGATAGGGTCCGTGCCGAAGGCGTCCACGGCGAGGGCGGCGGTGAGGGCGGCGAAGGGGTCCTCGTCCAGCGTGATGAGGATGGGGGCCGGGGCGAAGCGGAGGGCGTGGTCGCGCAGCGCGAGGATGAGGGCCTGCCAGAGGCGCTCCTCATCGCCCATCGGGGCCGGTGGCGGGGCGGGGGCGCAGCGCCAGGCGTCGCCCTCCCGCCGCCACTCGGTGAGGGCGAGAGCTTCGGTGAAGGGGGCCGTCCGGAGGGCGGGGGCGCGGTCGGCGTTGAGGACGAGGGCGGCGCCGTCATGCGCGCTCTCCTCCTCCGCGCCGAGGCGGTTCACGAGCATCAGGGGAAGGCCGTTCTCCACCACGCGCGCGAGGGCGGCCTGGAGGGTCCGCTCCGGCCCGCCCGTCTCCTCGGGCAGGGAGTCGAGGGCGACGAGGATCTCCGCGCCGGTCTCGGCGAGGGTCTCCGGCACCGCCGGGTCGCGCCAGTCGGCGCCGGGCATGAGGCCGAGGCGGAGATCGCCGAGGACGAGTGGGCCGGGCACCGGGCCGGGATCGAAGCCCGGGCGCGGGTGGTGGGCGGTCCGGCGGCCGCGGAGGGCGCCCTCGGCCAGGAGGAGGACGGCGTCGTAGAGCCCCTCCCCCTCCCGCCAGGGCAGGCCGACGGTCATGGCCGGCCCCTCGCCGGTGGCGAGCGGGGCGAGCGCCGTCTCGCAGGCCGCGGCGAATCCGGGATCGGCGGCGAGGGCCGCGGGCACGGCGCCGGAGAGGGAGTGGGCGGGGGTGAGGAGCAGGTCCGCCCCGGCCTCGGCCGCGCGGGCGCGCAGGGCGGCAAGGTCCGCCGCGTTGGCCTCGGGCGCTGCCATGCGCGGGTTGAAGCTGGCAAGGGCGATGCGGAGTCGGTCGGGCATGAGGCAGCCGACCCTAGGGCTTTTCCCCCGCGCGCGGAAACGCCTGTTTTTAGGCCTGTTCTCGTCCGGAATACGGGGATCGACGCGCGACGCCGATCCCCGCGCGACGCGGTCAGGGCTGGCCGCTGCCGCCGGCGGCACCGTAGACCTGCCCATTGGCGTAGCTGGCATCTGCCGCGGCGAGCTGGACGTAGATCGAGGCGAGTTCCACCGGCTGGCCGGGGCGGCCGAGCGGGGTGTCGCCGCCGAAAGCCTTCAGCTTCTCCATCGTCGCGCCGCCGGAGACCTGGAGCGGGGTCCAGATCGGGCCGGGGGCCACGCCGTTGACGCGGATGCCCTGCGGGCCGAGCTGCTTCGCGAGGGACTTGGTGAAGCTCATCATCGCCGCCTTCGTCATGGCGTAGTCCACAAGATTGGCGGAGGGGTCGTAGGCCTGCTCCGAGGTGGTCTGGATGATGGAGGCGCCGGGCCTCAGGTGCGGGAGCGCGGCCTTGGTGATCCAGAACATGGCGTACAGGTTCGTGCGCATCGTCGCGTCAAAATCCTCCGACGTGATGTCGCCGAGGGCCTGGCGCTGCTGCTGGCGGGCGGCGTTGTTGACGAGGATGTCGAGGCCGCCCAGGCGTTCCACCGTGGTGGCGACCATCCTCCGGCAATGCGCCTCGTCCCGGATGTCCCCGGGGAGGGCCAGGGCGGTGCGGCCGGCCTTCTGGATGAGGTCGATCACCTCCCGCGCGTCGGGCTCCTCGTCCGGCAGGTAGCTGATGGCGACGTCCGCCCCTTCCCGCGCGTAGGCGATGGCGGCGGCGCGGCCCATCCCGGAGTCGCCGCCGGTGATGAGGGCCTTGCGGCCGGCGAGGCGGCCGGAGCCCTTGTAGCTCTCCTCCCCATGGTCGGGGCGCGGGTTCATGCGGCCGGCGAGGCCGGGGAAGGGTTGGGTCTGCTCCTGGAAGGGCGGGCGGGGGTAGCGGCTGCGAGGGTCGGGTAGCGGGGCCGCCGTCCCGGCGGCCTGGGCCTGGGGCTGCGATTGGGATTGGGGTTGGGCAGCGGCGGGGGCGGCCGCCGAGACCATCATCCCGGCCCCGGCGGCGGCCCCCACCATGCCGCGCCGCGACATCTTCGTCTCGTCCATGTTTGGTCTTCCCTGTGGTCACGCGCCGCGCCCGGCGTGGGGTGGCGCGGGACTAACGCGCGGGGGCGCGATCCATTCGGCCGCCCGGCGCGGAATCGGGTGAGACCGCCGGGCCCCGGTGCGGCCGCCGGGCGGGACCGGCATCTTTCGGACAGGAGCCAGCGGGGCGGTTCGGTGCGGCGCGAGGTCACCTCCTCTTGAGGTGCCACGACGGCGCCACATTGGCGGGCGCGCATGGCGGAAACAGTGCGGAGGTTGGCCGGATGAGGCGTGCGGTGACGCGGCGTGGCGTGATGGTTGGGCTGGCGCTTCTGCCGGCGGCCGGAATGGCGCAGCCGGCGACCTCCTCGGCGGGGGTGCAGGAGCTGCAGGGCGCGCTCACGGCGGGCAGCGCCGCGGGTTTCGGGCGCTTCGTCAGCGACAATGAGGGGAAGCTCGTCTCGCTGAAGGTGACGGCGTCGCCCGTCGAAGGGCGCGCCTTCTCCGTCTCGCTCCAAGCGCCGCTGCTGCTGGTGAACATGGACCGGCCGGAGAGGATGCAGGTGAGCCTGACCGGGGGCTACACGCTGCGAGACGGCGCCTTCGTGATGGATGGTGTGTACCGCGTGAAGGCGGAGGGAATGCAGCAGGGCATCGCCATCCTCGTGCTGGAGCCGGTGGATGGCGGCGAGGTGCGGCGCGTGCGGGATGCCGGGGTGCGGCGGGTGGCGCTGTAGCGCCGCCCTACGCCGTCGGGGTGGCGCGCAGCAGGAACTCGCGCCCGACCTTCACGCGCGGCTCGCCGTCATAGGCCACGATGTCGGCGGTGGCGTAGGTCTCGCCCCAGCTATCGGGGATGAAGCTGCCGGTGCCGATCGTGTCGATCGGGGCCTTCGCCTCCGCCATCACGCGGCACTTGGCGACGCCGAAGCCGGAGGAGGCGACGATCCGCACGCGCGGGTACCCGGCCTCGTCCAGCGCGTCGCGCATGCGCCAGATCGCGGCGGCCGAGACGCCGGTGCCGACGAGGTGGCGCAGCTCGCTCTCGCTGCGGTAGCGGCGGATGGTGCCGGGGGCGTGGCGCTCGATCACCGCGTAGGAGGTCTGGGGGTCCAGGCCTTCGAGGAAGCGGCCGCCATGGGTGTCCAGGCGGACGGCGAGGCGGCCCGCCGCGGCGATCTCGGGGAAGCGGCGGCACACCTCCAGCCCGTCCGTCACCTCGCGGCCGAAATAGTCTGTGAGGACGGTGAGGTTGGAATCCGGGAAGGTCTCGTGGAACATCTCCGCGGCGCGGAGCGTGGAGCCGGCGTAGCCGATGAGGGCGTGCGGCATGGTGCCGAGGCCGCGCAGCGCGCCGTAGTAATGCGCCGTCGCGTCGTTGGCGTTGCCGACGAAGCCGCGCGCGCCCTCCGCCTTCGCGGCCTCGCTGCCGACGCTGGCGGCGTAGGCCATGATCTCCTGCATCTCGGCGCCGGCGCAGTGGCGGGCCTCCATGGCGAGGAACTCGACGCGCGGCAGTTCCAGGCACATCTGGTAGGCGTTGTGGGCGGCGACGCAGGCGGCGCCGAGCTTCTGGAGGAGAAGCGTTTCCAGGTCCGCCAGGCCCGCGAAGGAGCCGGTGACGTAGAGAATGGGATCGCCCGCGCCGACCCAGGTGCCCTCCTTGTGCATGAGCTGGACGTCCAGCCCGACGCCGCGCTCCGCGGCGACGGTATGCAGCCAGTCCAGCATCAGCTTCGGCGCGGAGACGACGGGGCGGCGCAGGAAGATGGCGTAGGTGACGCGCACGTCGCCGAAGCGCTGCACCACGGCGCGGGTGCGCTTGAAGTACACGTCGGTGCGGGCGGCGATGTCGGATTCGAGCGGGCTCTCGGGCGGGCTCTGCGGTGTCACGTCCATGATGGCGGCCCCTGGCTACTGGGCCGCGCGAAGGCTGATAGTCGCGGCGCGGCGTGACTTCAGCTCCTCCGCCACGAGGAAGGCGAGCTCCAGCGACTGCTCGGCGTTCAGCCGGGGGTCGCAGAAGGTGGCGTAGTTCTCGCTCAGGTTCGCCTCCGTCAGACGGTGGGCGCCGCCGAGGCATTCGGTGACGTCCCGGCCCGTCATCTCCACGTGCACGCCGCCGGCGATGGTGCCCTCGGCCTCGTGCGCGTCGAAGAAGCCGCGCACCTCCTGCAGGATGGCGTCGAAGGAGCGGGTCTTGTACCCCCCCGCGCTGTGCGTGTTCCCGTGCATGGGATCGGACAGCCAGGTGACCACCCGGCCCTCCTTCTTGATGGCGCGCAGCAGCGGCGGCAGGTGGGCTTCCAGCTTTGCCGCGCCCATGCGGGTGATGAGGGTCAGGCGGCCGGGCGTGTTGTTGGGGTTCAGGATCTCGGTGAGGCGGAGGAGGTCCTCCACGCTCGTCGTCGGGCCGACCTTCAGGCCGATGGGGTTCGCCACGCCGCGCAGGAACTCGACATGCGCGCCCTCCGGCTGGCGGGTGCGGTCGCCGATCCAGAGGAAGTGGGCGGAGCAGGCGTAGTGGCGGCCCTGGTGGGTGGAGGGCTCCCGCGTCATCGCCTCCTCGAAGGGGAGGAGGAGGGATTCGTGGGAGGTGTAGAACTCCGTCTCCCGGATCTGCGGGGCGGTGATGCTGTTCATGCCGCAGGCGGCCATGAAGCGCAGGGTCTCGTCGATGCGCCCGGCGATGTCGGCGTAGCGATCGGCGAGCGGGGAGCGGGCGACGAAGCCGAGGTTCCAGCCGTGGACCTGGTGCAGGTCCGCGAAGCCGCCGGTGGCGAAGGCGCGGAGCAGGTTCAGCGTGGCGGCGGACTGGAGGTAGGCGAACTCCATCCGGGACGGGTCCGGGGTACGGTCCGCGGCGGTGAAGCCGGAGGCGTTGATGATGTCGCCGCGGTAGGAGGGCAGGGTATGATCGCCCACCGTCTCGGTGTCGCTGCTGCGGGGCTTGGCGAACTGGCCGGCCATGCGGCCGAGCTTCACCACGGGCAGGCCGCCGCCGAAGGTGAGGACCACGGCCATCTGGAGCAGCACGCGGAAGGTGTCGCGGATGGTGTTGGCGTGGAAGTCCGCGAAGCTCTCGGCGCAGTCGCCGCCCTGGAGGACGAAGGCCTTGCCCTCGCCCGCCTGGGCGAGGAGGGCGGTCAGGCGGTCGGCCTCGCCGGCGAAGACCAGGGGCGGGAAGCGGGTGAGCTTCGCCTCCATGGCGTTCAGGGCCGCGGCGTCGGGGTAGGACGGGACCTGGCGGATGGGCATGTCGCGCCAGGAGGCGGGGTGCCAGGGGTGGGCCATGAGGTGATCAGTCCGGTGTGGCGGGGCCGCCTCGCGGGGCGGTCGGGCACCATAGCGGGGGGAAGCAGGGGGGCAAGCATTTCGCGAGGTACCGGTCCGTCATGGCTGCCCCTCCCCAGGCCCCCTCCCCAGGCCGCATACCTCACCCCACATCCTCTCCTCCTCATGGAGGCGAGGTCGATCATGAACCGGCGATCCCTGCTGAGCGGAACCGCCCTGGCCCTTATCGCGTCCGGCGCACGGGCCCATCATGGATGGGGCTGGGCAGAGGGCGAGCAGACGGAACTGACCGGGACGATCCGGGAGGTCACGATCGCCCCGCCCCATCCGACGCTGCGGGTGGAGGCGGCGGACCGGGCGGTCTGGACGGTGGAGTTGGGCAACCCGGGCCAGACGAGCCGCGCCGGCTTCGTGGAGGGTGTGGCCAAGCCCGGGGACCGGATCGTGGCGCTGGGCAACCGTTCCATGAACCGCAGCGAGTTGCGGATGAAGGCGGTTCGGGTGACCGTGGGCGAGCGGAGCTTCGACATCTACCCCGAGCGCATCGGCCGCGGCTGACCGCGGTTGGAACCTCTCGCGGCGCTGTCCGAGTGGTCCGTCGCGGCGGCGATGCGGCGGTCCGAGGTGCTCTACCCGCTGGTGAACGCCGCGCATATCCTGGGGGTCGGACTTCTTCTCGGGGCGATCGCGGCGCTCGACCTTCGGGTGCTCGGGGCGTTCCGGGCGGTGCCGCTGGCCCTGTTCGGGCCGCCCCTGGTGCGGGTGGCGGCTTCGGGGGTGGCGCTGGCCCTGGGAACGGGATTTCTGCTCTTCAGCGTGCGCCCTGCGGAGTACGCGGCGAACCCCGCCTTCCTGCTGAAGCTCTGCCTCGTGGCGCTGGGGCTGCTGAACGTCCTGGCCCTGCGGCTCGGCGCCGGGTGGCGGCGGGCGCTGGCTGGCGGGCCGGTCGGCGCCCCGGTGAGGGCCGCCGCCGTCCTGTCCCTGCTGCTCTGGACCGGTGCGGTGCTGGCCGGGCGGTGGATCGCCTTCGTGGGGTGAAGGGTCAGGCGGCCTTCGCCGCCCCCTCCCCCACCCGCCGGGTCGCCACCCGCATCGTCACGAACTCCTCCGCGGCCGTCGGGTGGATGCCGATGGTGGCGTCCAGCTGCGCCTTGGTCAGCCGGTTCACCACGGCCACGGCGATGCCCTGCATGATCTCCGGCGCCTCCTCCCCCAGCATGTGGGCGCCCAGCAGGCAACCGGTCCCGGCCTCCACCACCAGCTTCATCAGGGTCTTGCGGTCCGTGCGGCGGGTGACCGTGTGGCGCATGGGGGTGAAGCGGGTGGTGTAAATTTCCACCGGGCCGCGCAGGGCGGCCTCCTCCTCCGTCAGGCCGACGCTGGCCATGGGCGGGGAGATGAAGACGGCCTTAGGCACGTTCTCGTAGCTGGCGCGGCGCGGGCGGGCACCAAAGAGGGTATCGGCCAGGGCGTGGCCGACGGCGGTGGCCATGGGGGTGAGGTTCACGCGGTCCGTCACGTCACCGATGGCGTAGATGTGCGGCACGTTGGTCGCGTGGTCGTCGTCCACGGCGATGGCGCGGCCCTCGGCGCAGTTCACCCCGGCGGCGTCGAGGCCCAGGCCCCTGGTGGAGGGGGCGCGGCCGGTGGCGAAGAAGACGGCGTCGGCCTCCACGACCTTGCCGCTGGCCATGCGGACGACCCGGGTCTCGCCATTCAGGGTAATCTCGGCGGGGGTCTCGCCGGGCAGGATCGTCAGGCCGCTGGCGGCCAGGGATGCCGCGGCCATCTCGCGCAGCTCGTGGTCGAAGCCGCGGAGGGGGAGCTGCTGGCGGTAGGCGAGCGTCACCTCGGAGCCGAGGTTGTGCAGCATGTTGGCGAACTCGAGGCCGATATAGCCGCCGCCGATCATCAGCACGCGCCGCGGGCGCTCCTGCAGGGTGAAAAGGTCGTCGGAGATCAGGGCGTGCTCGGCGCCCGGGATCTCCGGGCGGATGGGGTGGCCGCCGACGGCGATGACGATACGGTTGGCGGTGACGGTGCGGTCCCCGACCTTGACCTCGTGCGGGCCGGTGAAGCTGGCGTGGCACTCGAAGGTTTGCACGCCGACGCCGCCGAGCAGGCGGGAGTAGATGCCCGACAGGCGCGCCACCTCCATGTCCCGGGCGCGGACGAGGGTAGGCCAGTCGTGGCTGGCCTCGCCGAGGCTCCAGCCGAAGGCGGCGGCGTCCTTCGCCCACTCGCCGTACTCGGCGGCCTGGACCATCAGCTTCTTGGGCACGCAGCCCACGTTCACACAGGTGCCGCCCCAGAAGCGGCCCTCGGCGATGCCGACCTTCGCGCCGTGGCCGGCGGCGATGCGGGCCAGCCGCACGCCGGCGCTGCCGCCGCCGATGACGAAGAGGTCGAACTCGTGGGGGTGGGGGGCGCTCATACCGGTGAAAATCGGGGGCCGGGCGCTGTGGCGCAAGGGTTCCGGTGGCGCAAGGCGGCCCGGCTTTCCGCGCGGGGTGGGGGGGCGGGAGGGGGTCGGCCGGCCCCCTCCCCCCTTCCGGTCAGACGCCGCCGATGAGGAGGTACTTGATCTCCAGGTAGTCCTCGATCCCGTACTTGCTGCCCTCACGACCCAGGCCGCTCTCCTTCACGCCGCCGAAGGGGGCGACCTCGGTGGAGATGATGCCCTCGTTGATGCCGATGATGCCGCTCTCCAGCCCCTCGGCCACGCGGAAGATGCGGCCAACATCGCGGGCGTAGAAATAGGCGGCCAGGCCGAACTCCGTGTCATTGGCCAGGCGGATGGCCTCCGCCTCGTCCCTGAAGCGGATGAGCGGGGCCATGGGGCCGAAGGTCTCCTCCTTCAGCACCTTCGCGGTCACGGGCACGTCGGTCAGGATCGTCGGCTCGAAGAAGTTGCCGCCGAGGCTGTGGCGGTGGCCGCCGGTCAGCACCTTCGCGCCATGGGCGGTGGCGTCCTGAATGTGCTCCTCCACCTTGGACACGGCGTCCGCGTTGATGAGCGGCCCCTGCGTCACGCCCGGCTCCATGCCGTTGCCGACCTTCAGGTTCTCGACCGCTACCTTCAGCTTCGCGGCGAAGGCGTCGTACACGCCCTCCTGCACGAAGATGCGATTGGCGCAGACGCAGGTCTGGCCGGTGTTGCGGAACTTGGAGGCCATGGCGCCGACCACCGCCGCGTCCAGGTCCGCGTCGTCGAAGACGAGGAAGGCGGCGTTGCCGCCGAGCTCCATGCTCGTCTTCTTGATGGTGCCGGCGCACTGCGCCAGCAGGGTGCGCCCGACCTCCGTGCTGCCGGTGAAGGAGAGCTTGCGGACGAGCGGGTTGGTGGAGAGCTCCTCGCCCTGCTCGCGGGCCGAGCCGGTGACGACGTTGCAGACGCCGGCGGGCATGCCCGCGCGCTCCGCCAGCACCGCGATGGCGAGGGCGGAGAAGGGCGTCTGGGAGGCGGGGCGGATGACGCCGGTGCAGCCCGCGGCCCAGCCGGGGCCGGCCTTGCGGGTGATCATGGCGGCCGGGAAGTTCCAGGGGGTGATCGCCGCGAAGACGCCGATCGGCTCCTTCATGACGAGGATGCGGCTGCCCTGCTTGAAGGTGGGGATGGTGTCGCCATAGACGCGCTTCCCCTCCTCCGCGAACCACTCGATGAAGGAGGCGGCGTAGGCGATCTCGCCCTTGGATTCCGCGAGGGGCTTGCCCTGCTCGGCCGTCATGATGGCGGCCAGGTCGTCCACGTTCTCCATCATCAGGTTGAAGAGGCGGCGCAAGATGGCCGCGCGCTCCTTCGCCAGCAGGGCGCGCCAGGCGGGCTGCGCGTCGTAGGCGGCCTGGATGGCGCCCGCGACTTCCTCCCGCGAGAGGGAGGGGACGTGGCCGATCACCTCACCCGTGGCGGGGTTCTTCACGGCGACTGTCTTGCCGGAGGCGGCCTGGACCCAGGCGCCGCCGACGCGGTTCGCCTGCCGGAAGAGGTTGGGGTCCTTCAGGACGAGCTTGGCGGCGGTGTCGAGCATGGCGGGCCTCCTCTGGCGGGCGGGCGCAGGATGAGCCCGCCGGGGGAGGATGTCACCCGCCGCGGCGCCGGGAGGGGCGGCTGCTTGCGGCTGCGAGTAGCTATCAATCCGAATACCTGGCGAAGTTGAGAATGCATCGCGCTTCCCAAATACTAGTGAATGTATTCGGCGCCCGGAACTGAAAATTCACCTTCACTTCGGCGTTGTTGTGTTTAGAAGGAACTCGAACGGGGTCGCTCTTCCGCGGCCCATCCCGCCACCCCAGAGGAGAAACCCCCATGTCCATGACCCACTCCCCCGACGTCGCCTGCACCCGCTGCAAGTTCTTCGACGACCACGCGAACGCGCAGGCCGCCTCCGAGGGGCTCTGCCGCTTCAACCCCCCCGTGACCCAGCCGAGCCCGGAGGCCCACGGCCTGTGGCCGGTGGTGTCCCGCGAGGACTGGTGCGGCCACTTCAGCGCCGAGACGCCGGTCGCCGGCTCGGGCGACTGATCAGGCGACTGATCGGGCGGGGGTCTTCGGGCCCCGCCGACCGAGAGACGTGAAGGGCATCGCCTCCGGGCGGTGCCCTTTTCGCGTTCAGGCTTTCGTCAGGCGGGCGGAGATCAGGCGCCCGGAGGGGCCTCGCCCAGGAGGGCGAGGACGTGCTCGGCCGTGGTGCCGATATGGGCTGCCAGCAGCACCGGGGCGTCCTCGGTCCGGGCCAGCACGGCTTCGGCCAGGGCCTCGTGCACGGCCAGCATGCGCGGCCAGTCCTGGTGGGCACTCTCCATCAGGCGGCGATAGCGGGTCTTCTGCAGGTAGAGGTCGTCGCAGAAGCGCAGCAGGGAGGGCAGCGGGCAGGCGGCGATGAGCGCTCGGTGGAAGCGGTGGTGGCGGGCCTCGTACACGTCCAGCCAAGGGTCGCTGGCGGGGTCGCGGCGGGCGATCTCGTGCCGCAGGAGCGAGAGGGAGGCGACGATCCCGTCCTCCCAGGCCGCGCTGCCCGCAGCCATGGCGAGGCGCAGCGCCTCCGGCTCCACCACCTGGCGGGAGCGGGTGACGTCCAGCAGGTGAGCGCGGGTGACGGGGGGGACAGAGAACCCTTTCTGGCCTTCCAGCACCACGAAGCCCTCGGCGGCGAGGCGGGCCAGGGCCTCGCGGAGGGGCGTGGCGCCCAGGCCGTAGCGGGCCGTCAGGTCGCGCAGGCGGAGCTTCGTCGCTGGGGGAAGGCCGCCGCCGACGATATCCTGCCGCAGGCGCCGGGCGGCGGCTTCGGAGAGCGTGAGGGCGTCAGGGTCAGGCGGATTATCGATCAAGGCGGGAATTTATATTTTCTCTTGGCAGCCCGGCGCAAGCCGGACAGGATGGGCGCATGAACGTCCTAGACTTCACCCATGACCCGGAACGCCGGGCCTGGGTCGCCTCCGCCAATGTCGCCGGCTGCGACTTCCCCATCCAGAACCTTCCGCTCGGCGTCTTCTCGCGCGAGGGCGAGACGCCGCGCGGCGGCGTGGCCATCGGGGACCAGGTGCTGGACATCAGGGCGGCGCTGGATGCCGGCCTGCTCTCCGGCGCGGCGGCCGAGGCGGCGGCGGGGCCGGTGCTGAACCCGCTGATGACGATGGGGCGCGCTGCCTCGCGCGAGCTGCGCGCGGCGGTGTCGGCGCTGCTGGCGGAAGGGAGCGACGCGGCGGGGCGCGAGGGGATCCTGGTCCCGATGGCGCGGGCGCGGATGCACCTGCCGAGCGCGATCGCCAACTTCACGGACTTCATGGTTTCGCGGGACCATTCCTGGCGGCTGGGCGCGCTGAAGAACCCGCAATCCCCCCTGCCCCCGGCCTTCGACAACCTGCCCGTGGCCTACCACTCCCGCGCCTCCTCCGTGCGCGTGAGCGGAGAGGCGGTGGTGCGGCCGAACGGGCAGTGGCGAAAGAGGGAGGGCATGCATTTCGGCCCGACCGAGGCGCTGGACTACGAGCTGGAGCTGGCGGTGTGGCTGGCGGGAGAGAACGCGCTGGGCGCGCCCGTCCCGCTCTCCCGCGCGCCGGAGCGGCTCTTCGGCTACGGGCTGCTGAACGACTGGTCCGCGCGCGACATGCAGATGTGGGAGATGCCGCCGCTCGGGCCCTTCCTGGCGAAGAGCCTGTCCACCAGCGTCTCGCCCTGGATCATCACGGCGGAGGCGATGATCCCCTTCGAGATCGCCGGACGCCGCGCGGCGGAGGCGGAGCCGCTGCTGCCCTATCTCGACCATCCCGGGGACCGGGCGCGGGGCGGGCTCTCCATCGCGCTGGAGGTGTTCCTGCTGACGCCGCGCATGCGGTCGGCGGGGCAGGAGCCGGCGCGGCTGACGGCGACGGAATTCGCCCACATGGCCTGGACGCCGGCGCAGATGGTGACGCACCACGCGAGCAACGGGTGCAACCTGCTGCCGGGCGACCTGCTGGGCAGCGGCACCTGCTCCGGCCCGGAAGCGGGGTCGGAGGCCTGCATGGCGGAGATCGTGCTGCGCGGGCCGATCGAGCTGCCGGGCGGCGAGACGCGCCGGTTCCTGGAGGACGGGGACGAGGTCATTTTCCGCGGGCGCGCCCATGCGGAGGGCGCGGTGCCCATCGGCTTCGGGGAGTGCCGGGCGGAGATCCTGCCCGCCGTGCCCTGGCCGGCCGACTGACCGAACGGCGTCAGGGACAAGGAAACGGGGAAGAGATGCCAAGGAAGATCATCGACATCTCGGTCGCGCTGACGGCGGGCATCAGGAGCGACCCGCCGCACATGCTGCCGCAGATAGACTACCGCGACCACCACATGACCGCGCCCGCGATGGCCGAGTTCATGGGCGTGCCCGTGGATGCGCTGCCGAACGGCGAGTACGCGGCGGTGGAGCAGGTGAACATCTCCACCCACAACGGCACACACATGGACGCGCCCTACCACTTCTTCTCCCGCATGGACGAGGCGCTGGTGGAGGGCGGACGTCCCTCCATGCGGATCGACGAGGTGCCGCTGGAGTGGTGCCTGCAGCCCGGCGTGAAGCTGGACTTCCGCGACAAGCCGGACGGCCACGTGGTGACGCCGGAGGAGGTGGAGGCGGAGCTGCGGCGCATCGGGCATGAGTTGAAGCCGCTGGAGATCGTGCTGGTGAACACCCGCGCCGGCAGCCGCTACGGGCAGGACGACTTCGTGGACAGCGGCTGCGGCATGGGGCGCGCGGCGACGCTGTGGCTGGCCGAGCGCGGGGTGCGCGTGGTGGGGACCGATGGCTGGTCCTGGGACGCGCCCTTCAGCTTCACGAAGAAGCGCGTGCAGGAGACGGGCGATGTCTCGCTGATCTGGGAGGGGCACCGGGCCGGGCGGGAGATCGGCTATTGCCAGATGGAGAAGCTCTCCAACCTGGAGGCGCTTCCGGCGGACGGGTTCACCGTGTCCTGCTTTCCCGTGAAGATTCACGGTGCCTCCGCCGGCTGGACGCGGGCCGTGGCGATCCTGGAGGGCTGAGCGTGCGGGCTGCCCGTCTGCTCGGGGCCGTCCTGGCGGCCTCCCTCGCTCTCACCGGATCGGCGCGGGCGTTTCCGGACAGGCCGATCACCATCGTTCTTCCCTACTCTCCGGGCAGTGCGGCGGACTCCTACGGCCGCGCTCTGGGCGAGCACTTCACACGCGTGCTGGGGCAGAGCGTGGTGGTGACGAACCGGGACGGCGGCTCCGGCGTGGTCGGCATGCGTTTCGTCGCGACGAGCCCGCCGGACGGCCACACGCTCGGGCTGACGCCGATGACGGCGATCGTGGTGCAGCCGCACCTCGTGCGGAACACGGGAACGGAGCCCGCGAATTTTGCGCCGGTCTGCGGCACGAACGAGAACGTGCTCGGCGTGCTCGTGCGGCCCGACAGCGCCATCCGCGATCTGCCGGGGTTGGTGGCGGAGGGCAAGCGGCGGGCAATGAGCTACGGCAGCCCGGGGCCGAACTCCTTGCCGCAACTGGCGGTGTTCCGCGTGCAGCGGGCCGCCGGGGTGGAGTTCAACCACATTCCCTTCCGCGGGGACCCGCCGCACCTGAACGAGGTGCTGGCGGGGCGGCTGGACTTCTCGGCGGCCGTGGTGGCCTCCGCGGCAGGGCTGCTGGATTCCGGGCGGATGCGGCTGCTGGCCGTGTTCTCCGACACGCGTCACCCGGACTACCCGGACGTGCCGACGGCGCGCGAGCAGGGGATCGACGCGCTGCAGTACAGCCCCGTCGGCCTCTACGCACCGGCCGGCACGCCGGAGCCGGTGCTCGCGCGGCTGGAGGAGGCGTGCCGCAGCGGCGTGCACGAGGAGAGCTTCCAACGCATCGCGAAGCAGTTGCGGCTGGTGGTGAATTACCGGAGCCGGGCGGATTTCACCCGCCTGATCCGCAGCGAGTACGAGGCCTACGGCCCGATGATGCGGGCCCTGGGCGTGACGCCGGACTGACCGGCACGGAAACAGGGTGCCGGACCGGAAAAAACCGGCGGCGCGGTCCAGGAATGAGGTGCACCATGCGGCGTCTTCTACTCTCCGCCCTGCTGGCGCTGGGCGCCGCGCTGCCCGCGCGCGCGGAGTACCCGGACAAGCCGATCACGATGATCATGCCCTACTCGCCGGGAACGGCGGACGTGCTGATCCGGGCGATGAGCGAGCACTTCCAGAGGACGATCGGCCAGCCGTTGGTGCTGATCACCCGGGATGGCGGGTCCGGCGTGGTGGGGATGCGCGTGGTGGCAGCGAGCCAGCCGGACGGCTACACGCTCGGCCAGACGCCGATGACGGCGATCGTGGTGCAGCCGCACATGGTGCGCGGCGCCGGGACGGAGCCGACGAACTTCGAGGCGGTGTGCGGGACGAACGAGAACATCCTCGGCATCGTCGTGCGGACGGACAGCCCGATCCGCAACCTGGCCGACCTGATCGCCGAGGGGCGCAGGCGCGCGCTGAGCTACGGCAGCCCGGGGCCGAATTCCCTGCCCCAGCTGGGCGTTTGGCGCGTGCAGAAGGCGGTGGGGGTGGAGTTCAACCACGTGCCCTATCGCGGAGAGGCGCCGCACCTGAACGACACGCTGGGCGGGCGGCTGGATTTCTCGGCGGCCGTGGTGTCCTCGGCGGCGGAGATGGTGCAGGCCGGGCGGATGCGGCTGATCACGGTCTTCTCCAGCCGCCGCCACCCGGACTTCCCGGACGTGCCGACGGCGCGGGAGCAGGGCGTGGACGCGCTGCAGCTGAGCCAGGTGGGGATCTACGCGCCGCGCGGCACGCCGGCGCCGGTGCTGGACCGGCTTGAGGAGGCCTGCCGGACGGCACTGGAGACGCCGGCAGTGAAGCAGGTGCTGGCGACCACGCGCGCGCCGGCGGCCTTCATGCCGCGGGCGGCGCTGAACGCCATGCTGCGGGAGGAGTTCGTGACCTACGGGCGCATCCTGAAGGAGCTGGGCGTCCAGCCGGAGTGATCAGGCCGCGTGGCCGATGACGGCCCAGAGGGGGTCGCTTCTCCGGCCGTCGAGAAGCGTGCGGGCCTCCACGGTGCCGAAGCCCGCGCGTTCCAGGAGGAGGGCGACGTAGCGCGCATGGTCGCCGGGCCGCAGGGCCTGCCAGATCGCGACGGCCTTGTCGGGGAAGCAGCGGTTCGAGAAGGTGATGGCCAGGGGCACGCCGGGGCGCAGGGCGCGGGCCACCTCCCGCAGCACGGGCACGGGGTCCTGCAGGTACTGGACGGAGACGCAGATGGCGGCACCGTCCAGGGTGTCCGTCTCCAGCGGCAGGGTGGCTTCCCGGTTCAGGTCCTGCACGAAGAATCGGGACAGGCGTGGGTTGGCGGCCAGCTCCGCCCTGTTCATGCCGTGGCCGATCACCTCGCGGTACTCGACCTCCGGCGGCAGGTGGCTGACCCAGCTGCTCATCAGGTCGAGGATCGTGCCGCCCGCTGGCAGCACCTCCCGGTACAGGGCGGTGACGGCGGCAACGGCCGCGTCGTCGATATGGGTGACGAAGCGGGGCTGGGCGTAGAACAGGGCGTCGGGCGACGGGTCCGCCTTGCGGAAGGCGCCGGGCGGCAGCTCGGGCAGGTCGCTCAACGGGCGAAGGCCCAGCGCAGCGTGCGGGCGATGCCGAGCGTGCCCGCGCGGACCAGCGGGCGCGCCAGCAGCGGCGCGGGCAGGCCGTGCATCCGACGCGCCCAGTCCGGCAGGAGGTCCACCCCGGCGCCGAGGGTGAGGCGCAGGACCGGCTCTGCGGCGGGGTGCGGGGCCTCGCGGCTCAGGACCAGGCGCGCCACCTCGCGCGTGCGGGCATCTACGCGAAGCTGCGGGCGGGTGGCGCGGATCAGGCCTTCCGCCTCCGCGCGGCTGCGGGGGACGGGAGAGGCGCCGAGGGCCTCGCCGATCCGGGCCATCTCGGCGAAATAGCGGTCCTGGTCGGCTATTGTCATGCGCGGCTCGGCGTAGCGGATCCAGCCGTCGAGGAAGCTGATCGCCTCCGTCACATGCACCCAGGCGAGGAGGGCGGGGTCGTCGGCGGAGTAGGGCGTGCCATCGGGCAGGGTGCCGCGGACCTTGCCGTGGATGCCGCGGACCCTCGCCATCACCGCCTCCGCCTCCTCCCTGTCGCCATAGGTGGTGAGGGCGATGAAGCGGGCGGTGCGGCGCAGGCGGCCGTGCATGTCGGCGCGGAAGTTGGAGTGGTCCCATACGCCGGCCAGCACGGCGGGGTGCAGCATCTGGAGCAGCAGGCCGGCGATGCCGCCGACCATCATGCCCGTCACGTCACCGTGCACGCGCCAGACGACGGAGCGCGGGCCGAAGAGGCCGTCCGGGCGGCGCTGCACGGGGGCCTCGCCCCGGCCCTTGTCATTGAAGAAAGCAGCGACCTGGGACGCGATCGCCCCCTTCAGCGGCGCAGCGATAGCTTCGGAGAGCGGGGGGATGGCGGGGCGGGGCCGAGATCGGCCCGCCGCCATGGGGGGTGTGGCCATGCCCGCGAGTTGGGGTGGGTCGGCGCCGTTGCAACCGGCGCCGAGGATCACTCGTCCCGGATCACTCGACCGTCACGGCCTTGGCGAGGTTGCGGGGCTGGTCCACGTCCGTGCCCTTCAGCACGGCCACGTGGTAGGCCAGCATCTGCACGGGGATGGCGTGCAGGATGGGGGCGACGAAGGGATCGACCTTCGGCAGCACCACCACGCGGCTGGCGAAGCGGCGGAGCGCGGGGGCGCCGTCCTCGTCCGTGAAGGCGATGATGCGGCCGCCGCGCGCCGCGGCCTCCTGCAGGTTGGAGGCGGTCTTCTCGAAGAGCGGGCCGGAGGGGCAGAGGGCGATCACGGGCACGCTGGAATCGATCAGCGCGATGGGGCCGTGCTTCATCTCGCCGGCGGCGTAGCCCTCGGCGTGGATGTAGGAGAGCTCCTTCAGCTTCAGCGCCCCCTCCATCGCGATGGGGAAGAGGCTGCCGCGGGCGAGGTAGAGGACGTCGCGCGCGTCCTTCACCTCGGCGGCCACGGCCTCGATCTCGGCGCTGGAGTCCAGCAGCTTCGCCGCGTGCTCCGGCACCTCCAGAAGGGCGGCGGTCAGGCGCGCCTCCTCGGCGGCGTCGATGGTGCCGCGGCTGCGGGCGAAGTTGATGGCAAGGCAGGCCATGACGGAGAGCTGGGCGGTGAAGGCCTTGGTGGAAGCCACGCTGATCTCCGGCCCCGCCACCGTCATCAGCGTCGTGTCGCTCTCCCGCGCCATGGTGCTCTCCGGCACGTTGACGACGGAGACGAGGGACTGGCCGCCGTTGCGCAGAAGCTTCATGGCGGCGAGGTTGTCCGCCGTCTCGCCGGACTGGGAGACGAACATGGCGGCGCCGCCCTCCGTCAGCGGCGGGTCGCGGTAGCGCAGCTCGCTCGCCACGTCGCAGTCCACGGGCAGGCGGGCGAGGGTCTCGAACCAGTAGCGGGCGGTGTTGCACACCAGGAAGGCGGAACCGCAGCCGGAGAGCCACAGGCGCGGCAGGGCCGCGGGATCGAAGGGCAGCGCGGGGCGGGCCACCGCGCGGGTGGTGGGGTCCACGTACTGGCGGAGCGTGTCGCCGATCACCGCGGGGTGCTCGTGCAGCTCCTTCTCCATGAAGTGGCGGTAGTTGCCCTTGCCGATGGCGGCGCCGGAGAAGGCGGTGGTCTTCACCGCGCGCTCCACGGGCGCGTCGTTGGCGTCGAAGAACTGCGCGTCGCGGTCGCTGACGATGGCCCAGTCGCCCTCATCCAGGTAGGCGATGCGGCGGGTCAGCGGGGCGAGGGCCAGGGCGTCGGAGCCGATGAACATCTCCTCCTCGCCGAAGCCGATGGCGAGCGGGGCGCCCTGGCGGGCGGCCAGCAGCTTGCGGGGATGGCCGGCGAAGATGGCGGCCAGGGCGAAGGCGCCGTGGACGCGCTTCAGGGCGCCGGAGAAGGCGTCCTCCGGGCTGTCGCCGCGCGCGAGGTGGTGGTCCACGAGGCGGGCGAAGGTCTCGGTGTCCGTTTCCGTCTCGAACTCGGCGCCCTCAGCCTCCAGCTCGGCGCGGAGCTCGGCGTGGTTCTCGATGATGCCGTTATGG
Source organism: Pararoseomonas sp. SCSIO 73927 (assembly GCF_037040815.1). Classification (NCBI taxonomy): domain Bacteria; kingdom Pseudomonadati; phylum Pseudomonadota; class Alphaproteobacteria; order Acetobacterales; family Acetobacteraceae; genus Pararoseomonas; species Pararoseomonas sp. SCSIO 73927. The sequence continues at coordinate 3,613,500 of NZ_CP146232.1, read as the reverse complement.
ACGATGGAGACGCGGGCGGTGCCGTGCGGGTGGGCGTTGCGCGTGGTGGGGGCGCCGTGGGTGGCCCAGCGGGTGTGGCCGATGCCGGTGGTGCCGGGAAGCGGGTCGTGCGTCAGCACTTCCGCCAGATTGCCCAACTTGCCCTCGGCGCGGCGGCGCTCCACGTGGCCGTTCACCAGGGTGGCGATGCCCGCGCTGTCGTAGCCGCGGTATTCCAGGCGGCGCAGGGCTTCCAGCAGGCGCGGCGCGGCCTCCTCACGACCGACGACGCCGACGATTCCGCACATCGCTTACTTCTCCTTCCGGCGGGCCGCGCGGAACGCGGCGGCGCGGCCTTCCTTCTGTTCCTGGCGGGCGCGGCCGAAGGCCATGGCGTCGGGCGCGACCGTTTCGGTGATGGTAGAACCCGCCGCGACGAAGGCGCCATCACCGAGTGCGACGGGCGCCACCAGTGTCGCGTTGGAGCCGATGAAAACACCCTCTCCGATATTGGTCTTGTGCTTGGCGTAACCGTCGTAGTTGCAGGTGATGGTGCCGGCGCCGATGTTGGTGCGCGCGCCCACGGTGGCGTCGCCGATGTAGGAAAGGTGGTTGGCCTTCGCCCCCTCCCCCAGCACCGCGGCCTTGAGCTCCACGAAGTTGCCGACATGGGCGCCGGGGCCGACTTCCGTGCCCGGGCGCAGGCGGGCGAAGGGGCCGATGACGGCGCCGCGCCGCACGGTGCAGGCCTCCAGGTGGGAGAAGGCGCGGATCTCCACGCCGTCCTCGATCGTGACGCCGGGGGCGAAGACGACGTCCGGGCCGATCGTCACGTCCTGGCCGATTTGGGTGTCGAAGGAGAGGGTGACGCTCTCCGGCCGGGTCAGGGTGGCGCCGCCCTCCATGGCCCGGCGGCGCAGCGCGGCCTGCACGGCGGCCTCCGCCTCAGCGAGCTCCAGGCGGGAGTTGATGCCGCGGCACTCGGCCTCGGCGGCCTCCACGGCCACGGCGCGGAAGCCCTCCGCGCGGGCGGCGGCGACCACGTCGGTCAGGTAGTACTCGCCGGCGGCGTTGTCGTTCCGCAGCGCGCGCAGCCAGCCGAACAGGCGGGGCGCGGCGGCGCAGATCACGCCGACGTTGCAGAGCGGGATGGCGCGCTGCTCCTCCGTCGCGTCCTTCCACTCCACCACGCCGGCGATGCCGCCATCCCCGTGCGGCACCACGCGGCCGTAGCGGCCGGGGTCGGCGGGGCGCATGGCGAGCAGGGCGAGGTCGGAGGAGGCGCGGGCCAGCAGCAGGCGGCGCAGCGTCTCCTCCGTGATCAGGGGGTTGTCGGCGTAGAGGACGGCGACGTCGCCCTCGAAGCCCTCCAGCGCGGGGGCGGCCTGCAGGGCCGCGTGGCCGGTGCCCAGGCGGTCCCTCTGCACCACCGTGGCGTGGGGCGCGGCCGCCTTCTCCAGCGCCGGCATGTCCGGGCCGGTGACGACGACGATGCGGTCGAACACCCTCTCGCAGGCGGCGATGAGGTGGTTGAGCATGGGGCGCCCGGCGACGGCGTGCATGGCCTTCGGCATGGCCGAGCGCATGCGGGTGCCGAGCCCGGCGGCGAGGAGGATGGCGGCCCTTTGCATGGGCCGGATAAGCCCTGTCCGCGCGGGTTCCGCAAGGGCGGGCCGCGTCAAGCTTCATTGCGGGCGGTAATGCGGGGTGGCATGGGGGCGGGCATGGACCGCATCGCCCTCTTCGACCTCGACGGCACGCTGCTGGACAGCGCCCCGGACCTGCACGCCGCCCTGGACCGGCTGATGGCCGGCCAGGGGCGGCCGGGATTCACCCGGGAGGAGGTGTGGCGGATGATCGGGGACGGCGTGGCCGTGCTCGTGCAACGCGCCTGCGCGGCGCGGGGGCTGGAGAGCACGCCGATGCTGGTGGCGGAGTTCCTGGCCGATTACGAGGCCCATGCGGCGGAGGAGACGCGGCCCTTCCCCGGCATCCCGGAGGCGCTGGCGGCCCTGAAGGCCGCCGGATGGCGGTTGGCGGTCTGCACGAACAAGCCGGAGAAGGCGGCGCGGATCGTGCTGGGCGAGCTGGGGCTGGCGGCGCTGCTGGACGACATCGGCGGGGGCGACAGCTTTCCCGTGCGCAAGCCCCACCCCGGCCACCCCCTGGCCCTGCTGAAGCGGATGGGGGCGGAGCCGGGCCGCGCGGTGCTGATCGGGGACCACCAGAACGACACGCGGGCGGCCAAGGCGGCGGGGATCGCGCCGGTCTTCGCCGCCTGGGGCTACGGACCGCCGGAGATGGCCGAGGGAGCGCCCGTCGCGTCGGCGCCGGGGGACCTCGCCGGGCTATTGGAAGGCGTGCTGCCGGGCTGAGGTCTCGTCCGCCCGCGGCACGCCGGACGCAGCCGGCGGCTCAGTTCCCCGCCCGCGCCTGGCCGGGCGGGCCGCTGCTGGCGAGGCGGGCGGTAACGGTGCCGAACCAGCGGGTCACGGAATCGATCCTCACGGGGATCATGGGGCGGCCCGGGGAGGCCTCTCCCAGCCAGGCGGTGCCGGTCTGCGGGCGCCGGGCGGCCTCCAGGTCCTCGCCCTTGCGGAAGCCGGCGAGGAGGCGGCCCTCGAAGTCGCAGCGCAGGGCGGTGCCGGACCACTCGTCGCGGGCGGGCGCGAAGCTCTCCCGCCCGCGGGTTCGGGCGGCGGTCTCGCTCAGGCGGCGGCCGTCATAGGCGCGCAGGCTGCCGTCGCAGCTGCCGCTGCGGCGGACCTGCCGGACGAGCTGGGCGACGGCGGAAAGGTTGTCCACGGTGTTGCGCTGGGCATCCGCCGGAACCTCCTCCCGCTCGTCGTTGTTGGGCGGGACCATGACGCGGATGGCGGGCTGGTTTCCCGGCCACTCGATCACCGTGCGCCGGTTCTCGCCGCGCCAGACGCCCTCGGAGACGTAGCGGCGCGGGCGGGCGCGGTCGCCGTCCCACACGCCCTCCACGCGGGTGACGTTGCTGCCGCTGGAGAAGGCCGCCGCCACGCCGCGGGTGCGGGTGCGGAACTCCACCGTGTAGCCGGCATCGGTGATGTCGAGGGTGGCGTCCACCTCCATGACCGTCATGCCGACGGCCTGGACCGTGTAGGTGGCGGCCATCGGCTGCGCCCCGGCCGGGACGGCCGAGAGGGCCAGCAGGGCCGGAAGGGCGAGCAGGGCGAGGCGAGCTGGCCGGACCGGGATCATGCGGTGTCCTTCGACAATGCCCTGCAGATCGTGTCGGACCCGCGGGTTGAACAGGGGGTGCCCGGGCCGGCAGGCACGCCCCGTCTACCCGCCGGAGGAGCCTGGCGGGGCTCCGGGCGCCGGGACAAGAGCCGACCGGCCGGCTTGACAGGCCCGCCCGGGTGGAGGATATGCCCCGCCACTCCGGGCGCGTAGCTCAGCGGGAGAGCATTCGCTTCACACGCGAAGGGTCACAGGTTCAATCCCTGTCGCGCCCACCACTTCCCCTTCCCGTGGGGAAATCCAAGCCGATCCATCTCTTCCCGCGTCGCCGCGCGGGCGTTTCGCGTCCTCATCCGGCCGCGCCCTCGCGCGGCCGGACGGGATGCCCTACTGCGCCCGCGCCGGCGCGTGGGGGCGGCCGTGGGGACGCCGCAGCTCGTCGCGCGTGAGGGCGGTGTCCCCGTTCCGGTCGCGGGAGCGGAACATCGCCTCGGCGAAGGGGCGCAGCTCCGTGGTCGTCACGCGGCCGTCGCGATCGGCGTCCACGGCGCGAAACATGGCCCCGCCACGCGCCTCCATCCGCTCCTGCCGCGCCGGGGTCATGCCGCGGCGGGCCGGCATCTCCGCCACGACGTAGCCGCGGAGCTCCTCCCAGGTGAGGCCGCCATCCTTGTTCGCGTCGGCGGCGGCGAAGCGGGCGGTGAGGGCGTCCCAAGCCTCGGCCTCGGTCACGCGGCCGTCGCGGTTCGCGTCGGCCTCCCGCAGCATGCGCTCGGCGCCCGGGCCCATGGGCACGGCCTGGGCCGGTGGCGCCGGGGGTGCTGCGGGCTGGGCGAGGGCGGGCCCGGCCAGCGCGCCGATCCCAAGGGCGACGGCGAGGGCGGAAAGGGTGGTCTTGCGGTCACGGCTCAATGTCTGATCCTCCTTGGGGATGTCCCGAAGATGGAACGTGCCGTGTAACGCCGCGAGGCAGGGTTGGTGATGAAGCGTGACGACGCCTTCCGGCGCTCCGTGAGGCGGCGCGCCCTGGCGCAGCGGGGAGCGGCGCGGCCTGACGCTCCACAAAGCCCTGCGGGAATGGCCTAATCCCCGGCCGGCCCCTACCGGCCCTTCCCCCGTTCCTGCCCGGAGCCCTGGATTGCCCTCACCCCTGGACCGCCTCCTTCCCCCGCCGGCCCCGTCCTCGCGCAAGCGTCCCGAGGAACTGCTCTACGCGGTGGATGAGAGGCCGCCGGTCGGCGTCCTGCTCGGCATGGGGGCGCAGCACGCGGCGCTGTCGCTGATGTTTGTCCTCTACGCGGTGGTGGCGGCGCAGGGGATCGGGCTGGACGCGGAGGCGACCGGCCGCTTCGTCTCCGTCACCACCTTCCTCGTCGGCCTCGCCACCCTGGTCCAGGCGGTGCCGAGCCGCATCGGGCCGGGGCTGATCCTCGTCGCGCTGCCCGCCCCGGCGCGGCTCCCGATCTTCGTGGCGGTGACAGCGGCCTACGGGCTGGGGGCCACGATGGGGGCGACGATCGTGGCCGCGGTGGCCGCGATACTCCTCGCGCGGGTGATCCCGCGACTGCGGGCCTTCTTCCCGCCCGAGGTGATCGGCGTCGTGGTGCTGATGCTCGGCCTCTCCCTCGTGGCGGGCGGGCTGACGCGCGGGGTGGGGCTGACGCCGGCGGGCGATGCCTCGCCCGCCGCCCTCGCGGTGGCGGCGGTGACACTGGCCGTGATCGTCGGTGCCTCCCTCTGGGGCGGGCCGGGGCTGCGGCGCATGGCGGTGCTGGCCGGGGCGCTGGCGGGCACGGCCCTGGCGGTCGCGCTCGGCACCACGGCGGAGGGCGGGCTGCAGGCGCTGGCCGCGCTGCCGGCCGTGGCGGTGCCCCTGCCCGGGCATGGCCTGCCGGCGCCGGAGTTCCTGCTGGTGCCGATCGCCATCTTCCTCGTCATCGAGCTGATCGGGGTGATGGACCTGTTCGGGACGGTCCTGTCCATGGACAGGATGGACGATGCCCGGTGGCGGCGGGTGGACATGGGGCTGGTGGCCCGCAGCGTGACGGGACAGGGGCTGATGCACGTGCTGCAGGCCCTCGCGGGCGTGCTGACCACGGCCAGCTCCTCGGCCAATCTCGGCCTGGCGGCGGCCACCGGGATCACGGCCTGGCGCGTGGGGGCGGCCGCGGGCGCGATCCTGATGGCCACAGCCTTCTTCCCCGCGATCTCCGGGCTGGTGGCGCTGACGCCGGGGCCGGTGATCGGGGGCATCCTGGTCTACACCGCCTCCTACCTCATCGTGGCGGGGATGGGGCTGGCCACCTCCCGCCTGATGGATGCGCGGCGGGGCTTTATCGTGGGGCTGGCGGCCGTGTGCGGCACGGGGGTCATGCTGCTGCCGGCCCTGGCCCAGGCCTCGCCGGACTGGAGCCGGATCGTCGTCTCCTCGGGCCTCACCATGGGCTCGATCGCAGCGGTGGCGCTGAACGCGCTGCTGCGGATCGGGGTGCGGCAGACCGCCGGGACGGTGCTGGACCCCGAGGGCGAGGGGCAGCAGGCCGCCGAGTTCCTGGAGCAGAGGGGCCGGGCCTGGGGCGCGCGGGCGGACGTAGTGGCGCGCGCCGGCGTCGTGATGGGCGAGGCGCTGGAGGCCCTGCGGCAGGCGGGCACGGAGGGCCCGGTGACGCTCTCCGCCAGCTTCGACGAGTTCAACCTGCGCTGCCGGCTGCTCCATGCCGGGCCACCCCTTCCGCTTCCCGCAGGCCATTCCGCGGTGCCGGACGCGCAGGCGCTGATGGAGGGGGACGAGGACGCGCTGGACGCCGCCATGCGCCGCGTCTCCGGCGCGCTGATCGCGCGGATGGCGGACCGGGTGCGGGCCGCGGCGCGGCCGGGCGGGACGGCGGAGCTGGCCTTCGAGTTCGAGCACTGAGGGCCGGGACTTCCCCGGCCCCCCTATCGGTTCAACGCGCCGGCGTGCCGGGCTCGCCGAGGTCCCACCAGATGCCGGCGAAGGCGGCCAGGCCCTCGCGCATCATGGCGGGAATGACGTGCTCGTCCGGGCCGTGCTGCTTGCAGCCGTTGTAGGAATGCGGGACCCAGACCAGCGGCGTGCCGAGCAGGTCCACAAAGACGTCGCCGGGCAGGCCGCCGGAGGCGTTGGGCGTGACCTGCACGCGGGTGCCCAGCGACCTCTCCATGCTCGCCTTCGTCCAGAGCACCCAAGGGCTGTCCGGCGGGGTGCGGCTGGCGGGCATGCGAATGCCGGTCTTCTCGATGGCGACCTTCCCGAACCCGTGCGCGTCCAGGTGGGCGCGCAGGGCGGGGGCAAACTTGGCCGGGTCGGAGTCCCCGGTGTAGCGGATCTGGCAGACGGCGCGGGCGTCCGGCGCGACGGCGTTCACCGGGGCTTCGGGGCGGCCGGAGATCATGGCGAGGACGATGAAGCTCGCCCAGCCGTAGATCTTCTCGGCGGGGGTCAGGCCGGGCTCGCCCCAGCCCTCGTCGATGGTGGCTGCCCCCTCCCCTCCCCCGACCGGGCAGCCCTGGAGCGCGGCGCGGATGTTGGCGGGCACGGTCTCCCCGGGCAGCCAGTCGCGGACGAGGATCTTGCCGTGCTGGTCCGCGATGCTGGCGATGGCGTGGGAGAGGAGGATGGCGGGGTCCGTCGTCAGCCCGCCCCAGTGGCCGGAATGGACGCCGCCGCCGCGCAGCTTCACCACGAGGTCGAACATGAAGCTGCCGCGGGAGCCGGCGGCGATGGTGGGGAGCGCGGGCTCGACGCGCGGGCCGTCGGAGGCGATAAGGGCGTCGGCGGCAAGTGCCTCGCGATGCGCCTCCACGAAGGGGCGGAGGCCGCGGGAGCCCAGCTCCTCCGACATCTCCAGCACCAGCTTCACGTTGGCGCCAAGCACCCCGCCCCGCTCGGCCAGCACGGCCTCCAGCGCGGCGAGGTTAATGATGTGCTGGCCCTTGTTGTCGGCGGTGCCGCGCCCGTACCAGAGCCCATCCCTCTCCGTGACGGCCCAGGGCTTGATGCCGTCGCTCCACTGGTCATCCAGCCCGCGCACCGTGTCGCCGTGGCCGTAAAGGAGGATGGTCGGGCGGGACGGGTCCTCGACGCGCTCCGCGATCAGGATGGGGCCGCAGCCGGCCTCGGGGTTGGGGTGGATGGAGGAGGTGAAGCCGAGGCGGGCGATCCAGGGCTGGATTCCCTCCTCCAAGTAGCGCTGGCACTCGGCCGCCGCTGCCGGGTCCTGCGAGGTGGAGGGGATGGCAATGAGCGCGGCGAGGCGCTCGCGGAAGGCGCCGCTGTCGAACTCGGCGCGGGCGCGGGCAATGGCGGCTTCGCGGCTGGACATGGCGGACGGCTCCTCGCGGTTCTCCGGGCGGGAATAGGACGGAACCGCCAGGACAGCGAGGGGGCGGGCGCTATCCGAGCGCGGCCACGCCGATCCCGGCGAGGGCGCCGAGGGCCACGAGGGCGAGCGGCGGCAGCTTCCACAGCGTCAGCAGCAGGAACCCCGTGATGGCGAGGACGAAGTCGGCGGGGCGCTGCACGGTCGCGGTCCAGACCGGATCGTAGAGCGCCGCGCCGAGCAGGCCGACCACGGCGGCGTTGGCGCCCCGCATCGCCGCCCGCGCGGCCGGGCGGGCGCGGAGCGCGTTCCAGAAGGGCAGCGCGCCGACCAGAAGCAGGAGGCCGGGCAGGAAGACGGCGGCCAGCGGGACCGCCGCCCCGAGCAGGCCGCCCGGGCCGGGGCGCAGCGCGGCGCCGAGATAGGCGGCGAAGGTGAAGAGCGGGCCCGGCACCGCTTGGGCCGCGCCGTAGCCGGCGAGGAAGGCATCCTCCGACACCCAGCCCGGTGCCACGACGGCGTCGCGCAGCAGGGGCAGGACCACGTGGCCGCCGCCGAAGACGAGGGCGCCGGAGCGGTAGAAGGCGTCGAACACCGCGGCCGCCGGGCCGAGCAGCGGCGGGAGGAGGAGCAGCGCGGCGAAGAGCGCGAGGCAGGCGAGGCCGACCCGGCGGGGGATCCCGAAGGCCAGGGGTTCCGGCGCCCCCGCCTCCTCCTCCCGGCAGAGGAGAAGCCCGGCGGCGGCGCCGAGAAGGATGGCGGCAACCTGCCCGATCGCGGGTGGCGCCAGCGCGGCGAGGGCCGTGGCGAGGAGCGCGATGGCGGCGCGCGGCCGGTCCGGGGTGAGCGTGCGCGCCATGCCCCAGACAGCCTGCGCGACGACGGCGACGGCGACGAGCTTCAGCCCGTGCAGCAGCCCCGCGCCGAGGGGCGAGGCGCCCAGGCTTCCGGCCCAGGTCGCGAAGAGGACGAGGAGGAGGGCCGAGGGCAGGGTGAAGCCGGCCCAGGCCGCGAGGCCGCCCCAGGGGCCGCCGCGAAGAAGGCCGAGGGCGAAGCCGACCTGGCTGGAGGCCGGGCCGGGCAGGAAGCCGCAGAGGGCGACGAGCTCCGCATAGGCGGCCTCCCCCAGCCAGCGCCGGCGCGCGACGAACTCGGCGCGGAAGTAGCCGAGGTGCGCGACGGGGCCGCCGAAGGAAGTGAGGCCCAGCCGGAGGAAGGCTAGGAAGACCTCCCCCGGCGTGCCGGCCGGGCGCGCGCCCGTGCCGGGAGGATCGGTGCTCAATCGCGTCTCCTCCCGGCCGGTCGGGTGCTCAGGCGGCGGTGATGTTGTTCTCCTTCACCACCTGGCCCCAGCGCGCGTGGTCGCGGCGGACCATGTTGGCGAAGTCCTCGGTGGAGCCGCCGCCGGGCTCGTCGCCCTGGCCGGTGATCTTCTCCCGCACGGCCGGATCCTTCAGCGCGGCGTCCTGGGCGGCGTGGACGCGGCGGATCACCTCATCCGGCGTGCCCTTCGGCGCAAACAGGCCGATCCAGGCGGTGAAGACGAAGTCCGGCAGGCCCTGCTCCGCGGCGGTCGGCACGTCCGGCAGCGCGGGCGCACGGGCCGCGCCGCTGACGAGGATGGGCTTGAGCTGGCCGGACTTGATGAAGGGGGAGAGGACGGAGGCGGCGTCGAACATCGCGGAGAAGCGGTTGGCCACGAAGTCCTGGATGGCGGGGCCCGAGCCGCGATAGGGCACGCTCACCATCTCCGGCTTGCCGATGCGGTCGCGGAACAGCTCCATCGCGCAGTGGGAGAGGCTGCCGGCGGTGGGAGAGCCGTAGTTCACGCCGCCGGACTGCGCCTTGATCCAGGCGGCCAGCTCGCGGACGTTGCTCGCGGGCACGGAGGGGTGCACGCAAAGGACCATGGAGCTCTGCAGCGTCAGCCCGATCGGCATGAGGTCGAGCGGGTTGATCGTCATGTTCGGGAAGGTGTGCGGGTTGATCGCCATGGGCGAGGAGTTGCCCGCGAGCAGGGTGTAGCCATCGGGGCGGGCGCGCAGCACGGCCTCGGTGCCGATATTGCCGCCGGCGCCGCCGCGGTTGTCGATCACGACGGACTGGCCGAGGTTCTGGGCGAGGCCGGGCTGGACGATGCGCGCGGCGAAATCGGTCTGCCCGCCCGGCGGGAAGCCGACGATCATATTGATGGGGCGGTTCGGGTAGGCCCCGCCGCCGGTCTGGGTCTGGGTCTGGGTCTGGGCGCGCGCGCCGGGCGCGAGGCCGGCGGCGAGGGTGCCGAGGCCGGCGCCGAGCGCCAGGCGCCGGGTGAGGGTGTGGTCACGGTTGGACATGGTCGTTGCCTCCTCGGCGCGTTCGATTCGCCGCTTCCGCACATAATGCGAAACCGGACAGGCTCCTAGGGAGGAGACCTAGCGCGTGCGCGCGGGGGCGGAGCTGCCGCCCTTCGACCCGGCGAGGGTGCCGCCGAGCAGCGCGCCGGCGATGACCGGCAGGGCGAGGCCGAGCACGGGGGCGGCGAGTCCGGTCCCGGTGTCTGGCAGGACCACCGGGCCGCGGGCGGTGCCGCCGGGCGGGATGGGCACGCCGGCGCCGGTGCCGGCCGGGCGGGCCGCGAGCCGCGGGGCGCCGCGGGGCGGGATCACCACCGCGCCCTCCGCCGGGACGACGACGCTGCGGATCTCGCCCTGGGCGCGGGCCGCTGGGACCAGGGGCGGGAGGAGGAGGGCCAGGGCCAGCGGCGCGGCCAGGCCGGACCGCATCAGGGACCCTCGGGGCATGAGCTCTCCTCTCACCATCCTGGCGCGGGGCGCGCGCGGGAGGGCCTTCGTTGCGGAAGATGGCGGCTCACGGTTCCGCGAGTCAACGCGAGTCGCGTCGGCCGAGAAGGTGGCGCGCGACGATGACGCGCATGATCTCGTTCGTGCCCTCGAGGATGCGGTGCACGCGCAGGTCGCGCACCAGCTTCTCCACCCCGTAATCGTGCAGGTAGCCGTAGCCGCCGAGGAGCTGCAGCGCCTCGTCCGCCACGCGGTGGCCGGTGTCGGAGGCGAATCGCTTGGCCATCGCGCAGAAGGGGCCGGCATCGGGCGCCTTGCTGTCCAGCTTCGCGCAGGCGCGCCAGAGGAGGGAGCGGGCGGCCTCCAGCTCCGTCGCCATGTCGGCGAGGCGGAACTGCGTGGCCTGGAAGTCGGAGACGGGCTTGCCGAATGCGCGGCGCTCCCGCACGTAGTCCAGCGCGATGTCGAGCGCGCGCTGGGCGCCGCCGATGGAGCAGGCGGCGATGTTCAGGCGGCCGCCGTCGAGGCCCGCCATGGCCATGCGGAAGCCCTGGCCCTCCTCGCCCAGCAGGGTATCGGCGGGAAGGCGCGCGTCCTGAAAGGTCATCAGCCGCGTGGGCTGGGCGTTCCAGCCCATCTTCCTCTCGTTGGCGCCGAAGGAGAGGCCTTCCGTCTCCTTCGGGACGAGCAGGGCGGAGATGCCGTCCGGCCCCTCCCCGCCCGTGCGGACCATGGTGAGGTAGAGGTCCGAGGCGCCGGCGCCGGAGATGAACTGCTTGGAGCCGTTGAGGACGTAGCCGCTGTTGTCGCGCAGGGCGCGGGTGCGCAGCGCGGCGGCGTCGCTGCCGGAACCGGGCTCCGTCAGGCAGTAGGAGGCGATGCGCTCCATGGTGACGAGGGCGGGCAGGTGCTCCGCGCGCTGGGCCTCGCTGCCCCAGCGGTCGATCATCCAGGCGACCATGTTGTGGATGGAGAGGAAGGCGGCGGTGACGGGGCAGCCGGTGGACAGGGCCTCGAACACCACCGCCGCGTCCAGCCGGGTGAGGCCGGAGCCGCCCGACTCCTCCCGCACGTAGAGGGCGGCCATGCCGAGGGCGGCGGCCTGGCGCATCTCCTCCACCGGGAAGTGACGGGCGGAATCCCATTCCAGGGCGCGCGGCGCCAGGATGTCCCGCGCGAAATCGCGGGCCACCTCCTGCAGGGCGCGGGTGTCCTCGGGCAGGTCGAAGGCGTTATCCAGGGGCATGGTATCGTTTCCTCGGTTGCCCTATCGGGGTTTTCCCCATCCCACCGCGCGCGCGGCGCGGCGTCCAGTTCTGCTGGCCCTGCTGGCGCTCACCCCCTTGCCCTTCCCTTCCGCCGCCCGGGCCGCCGCGCCGCTGACGGAGGAGACGGCGGCGGCCATGGGCAGCTTCATGCAGATCTGCGCCCGCTTGCTGACGGGCGGCGATGCCGGGGCCGCGGCGCGGGAAGCGGGCTTCGCGGCGCTGCCGGCGGACAGGGCCGCCACCCTGCTGCGCGGGGGCGAGGGGCAGGTTCTGGTGGCGCGCGGCGCCCATGTCGGGGCGATGGTGCTGGTGCTGACGCGGCGGCCGGTGGCCTGTTCCCTGCGGCTGCAGCGGATGGACGTGGAGACGGCGGAGCCGCTCTTCGTGCGGCTGGCGGAGCGCACGGCGCGGCCGGGGCTGAGCGTGACGCGCGCCTTCGACGGCAGCGTGCCCGTGCCGGGCGCCGGGGCGGCGCGGCAGATCACCTACCGCCTCTCCTCCGGCCAGCCGGGGCGGGCGGACCTCGCCCTGGCCTTCACGGGGGATGCCGATCCGAGGGCCGGGACGCAGGGCGTGCTGACCTTCGGGACCTTGGCGCCGCGGCGTTAGGGCATAACGGAAGCAGGAGAAGGCGGGAGCCGGGGACGGGCGAAGGCAGGCGGGCTCGATTACCTGACGAGTGACCCGGCGCCGCAGCTTTCCGAGAGCGCGAAACACGCTATGGCCTATGAAGCCGACAGGTACGGCATGGGCATGGTGATGGTGCCGATCTTCGGCCTCGTCGCATGGGGCGTGTACGAAATGACCGAGTGGGGGCAGCGCCTGACAGGTGGCGGCGTGCCGCGCATCGTCATCGTCTTCGCCTACATGTTCCTGCCGGTCGGGGCCGCGCTGGGGATCGGCCTTCCCCTGCTGAAACGGCTCGGCCACCCATTCACGCCGCCGCCTCCGCCACTGCCCTGGTCGCCGCCCCCGACCCGGGAGGAGTGACGGACCCGCCCTCACTCCGCCGCCAGAGCCGGCATGGGCGGCGCCGCAAGGCGGGCCTCGATGGCGGCGAGGGCCTCGCGGGTCCTGCCGATGTTGGCGTGCTTGATTGGGCCGAAGCCCTTGATGCCGCCCCAGGCATTCACCCAGTCCCGCAGCGCCGCCGCCGGATGCTCCACGAGGAGGGCGTCCAGCCGGGTGCGGAACTCGGCGATCAGGGCGCGCTCCGTGCGGCGCTCCTCCGTATAGCCGAAGGGGTCCAGGGCGGTGCCGCGCAGGACCTTGCCGTGGCGCAGCAGGCCCATGGCGCTGATCATCCAGGGGCCGAAGCTGCGCTTCTCCGGGCGGCCCGTCTCGGGGTTGGTGCGGGAGAGGAAGGGCGGGGCAAGGTGCAGCACCTTCCGCTTCGTGCCGGTGAAGCCTGCGTCCAGGGAGGCCTGCCAGGCGGTATCGGCGTGCAGGCGGGCCACCTCGTACTCGTCCTTGTAAGCCATCAGGCGGTGCAGCTGCATGGCGACGGCGCGTCCCAGCCCTTCGTCCAGGGCACGGATTCGGGCGACGGTGGCAGCATAGTCCCGCGCGTAGGCGGCGTTCTGGTAAGCCGTGAGGTCCGCGACGCGGCGGGCAATCAGCTCGTCGGGCGCCTCCGGCGCGCGCGGGCCGGCGGGGGCCTCCAGCGCGGCGGCGCGGCCTAGGGCGAAAGCGGCCTTGTTGCGCTCCACGGCCGTGCCGTTCAGCTCCAGAGCGCGCTCGATCGCGGCGAGGGAGAGCGGGAGGAGGCCGCGCTGGTACGCGGTGCCGAGGAGGAAGACGTTGAGGAAAATGGCGTCGCCTAGCGCCTCCTCCACGCGGTGCGCGGCGGGGAGCGCGAGAAGGTCGCGCGAAGTGGCGCGCAGGTTGTCGAGGATGGCGGGCGCATCAGCGCGCGGGGTGCCGAGAAGATAGCCGGCGGTGGCGGCGACGTCCGCGTTCACGACGGTGGCGGTGCGATCCTTCGAGAGCAGAGGACGGACATTCACGCCGTGCGCGCCGATGGCGTCGGCGGCGATCAGCAGGTCTGCTTGGCCGGTGCCGATGCGCGGGCCGGCGAGGGTCTCGGGCGCCGCGCCCTCCGCGCCGATGCGGATCTGCGCCTGCACGCCGCCGCCCTTCTGGGCGAGGCCGAGCTGGTCCATGCTGCGGACAGGACGGCCGTCGATATGCGCGGCGGTGGCGAGGATGGCGGCGAGCGCGGTGACGCCCTGCCCGCCGATGCCGGCGAGGACGACGTTCCAGGCCTCGTCGCGCAGGGCGGGCGGCGCGGGTTCGGGCAGGTTCTCCGGCGCGGCGGCGGCCTGCGGATGGGCGGCGGGCTCCGCCCCTTCCAGCGTGACGAAGGAGGGGCAGAAGCCCTTCAGGCAGGAGAAGTCCTGGTTGCAGGCGGATTGGTCCACATGCCGCTTCTGGCCGAACTCCGTCTGCACGGGCTGCACGGCGAGGCAGTTGGACTGCACGCCGCAGTCGCCGCAATCCTCGCAGACGCGCGGGTTGATGACGACGCGCTTCGTGGCGGCCGCGGCGGTGCCGCGCTTGCGGTGGCGGCGGCGCTCCGTCGCGCATTCCTGGTCGTAGATGAGAACCGTCACGCCCGGGCGCTCGCGCAGGTCCTTCTGCACGGCGTCCAGGCTGTCGCGGTGGTGGTACGCCACGCCGCGGGGCATCATCGGATCGTGCTGATGGCGCTCGGGATCGTCGGAGACGACGGCGATGTGCGCGGCGCCCTCTGCCGCCATCTGGGCGGCGATGCGGGGCACGGTCATCTCGGCTTCCGGGGTCTGGCCGCCGGTCATCGCCACGGCGCCGTTCACCAGGATCTTGTAGGTGATGTTCGCCTTCGCCGCGATGGCGGCGCGGATCGCGAGGCTGCCGGAGTGGGAATAGGTGCCGTCGCCGAGGTTGGCGAAGACGTGCTGCGTCCTCACGAAATCCCGCTGGCCGAGCCAGGGCATTCCCTCCCCGCCCATATGGGTGAAGACCTCGGTGTCGCGGTCCATCCACGTCACCATGTAGTGGCAGCCGATGCCCGCCATGGCGCGGGAGCCCTCCGGCACCTTCGTGGAGGAGTTGTGCGGGCAGCCCGGGCAGAACCAGGGCTGGCGCAGCGCGATGGGCTGGCGGGCGGCTTCCGCAAGGGCGCTGAGCGCGGCGAGGCGGGCGGCCATGCTCTCCGGGCGCGGCTCGCGCGGCAGGCGGGCATCGAGGGCGCGCGCGATGCCGGCGGCGTCCAGCTCCGAGAGGTCGGAGAGGAGCGGCGCGCCGGTCTCGTCGCGCTTGCCGGTGATGCGGGGCGGGTTCGGCGTGCCGTAGAGGGCGTCGCGGAGCTGGGCCTCGAGGAAGGAGCGGCGGTCCTCGACGACGAGAACCTCCTCCAGGCCTGAAGCGAAGGCGCGGGCGGCCACCTCGTCGAGCGGCCATGCCAGGCCGACCTTCCAGATTCGGAGGCCGAGGAGCCGCGCGGCGGTGTCGTCGATGCCGAGGTCCAGCATGGCCTGGCGCAGCGTGGCGTAGGCCTTGCCGCGGGCCGCGATGCCGAAGCGGGCGCGCGGGGAATCCAGCACCACGCGGTCCAGCCCGTTGGCGCGGGCGAAGGCGACCGCGGCGGGCAGGCGCGTGCGGCGCAGGCGGCGTTCCTGCGCCAGGACGAGGTCGCGCAGACGGATGTGGCGGCCGTCCTCGCCCTCGAAATCGCCCTCCGGGATGATCGGGGCCCAGGGGTGGATACGGAAGCTGGCGCTGGCATCCATCGTGTCCGCCACGCACTTCATCGCGGCCCAGGTGCCAGCGAAGCGCGAGAGGGCGATGCCCTTCAGGCCGAACTCCAGGATCTCGTGCACCCCCGCCGGATCGAGGAAGGGGATCTCCAGGTCCATGAAGGCGTGGTCGGAGGCGTTGGCGACGGTGGAGGACTTGGCGGAGGGATCGTCGCCCGCCAGGGCCAGCACGCCGCCCAATGGCGCGGTGCCGGCCATGTTGGCGTGGCGCAGCGCGTCGCCGCTGCGGTCCACGCCCGGGCCCTTGCCGTACCAGATGCCGAAGACGCCGTCCTTCGTGCCGTCGTTGAACAGCCCGGCCTGCTGCGTGCCCCAGGCGGCGGTGGCGGCAAGGTCCTCGTTCAGGCCGGGCTGGAAAACGACCCCGGCCTCGGCCAGGCGCTTGGCCTGCTTCTGCAGCTCCTTGTCGTAGCCGCCCAGCGGGCTGCCGCGATAGCCGGTGACGAAGCCCGCGGTGCTGTGGCCGGCCGCGCGGTCCAGCGCGCGCTGTTCCAGCGGCAGGCGGACCAGGGCCTGGATGCCGGTCATCAGCACCGGCTCCTCGCCGGACTCCCAGCGATCCTCGAGGCGCATCGTCGCCCGTTGCACGCTTCCCATCGACGTCACTCCGGCCGGGCCCTCTGCGGGGGCTCGTTCTTCCCTGGGATATGGGGGAGGATGGACCGGAAATCCCGGCGGTTCTCTCCTGAATTTCGTTGTGCGCCGCCGAAGGGACAGAAGAAGCTTCTGCGTCAAGGGGGAAACATGGACGCAACCGACCGGCGCATCCTCCGGGCCCTGGCGCGCCGGGGGCGGCTCTCCAACGCGGAGCTGGCGGAGGAGGTGGGGCTCTCCGCCTCGCCCTGCTGGACGCGGGTGAAGCGGTTGGAGTCGGCGGGGGTGATCAAGGGCTACGCCGCCCTGCTGGACCAGGCGGCGCTGGGGATGCCGGACACGGTGTTCCTGGAGGTGATGATGGAGAAGCACGACGAGAGCGCGCTGCGCCGTTTCGAGGAGGCGGTGCACGGCATCCCCGAGATCCTGGAATGCCATCTCGTCACCGGGGAGTACGACTACATCATCAAGGCCGCGGTGGGCGGCACGGCGGGGTACGAGACGCTGCTGCGGGAGAAGATCTACCGCCTGCCCGGCGTGCGCCACACGCGCAGCGCCTTCACGCTGCGCTGCCTAAAGCGCGAGGTGTCGGTGGTGCCGTAAGCGGCGTCACAGCAGGTCCACGCTGCTCGAGGTGACGTGGCGGATCGGCTCCACCAGCG
Source organism: Pararoseomonas sp. SCSIO 73927 (assembly GCF_037040815.1). NCBI lineage: Bacteria > Pseudomonadati > Pseudomonadota > Alphaproteobacteria > Acetobacterales > Acetobacteraceae > Pararoseomonas > Pararoseomonas sp. SCSIO 73927. Next base: position 3,596,867 of record NZ_CP146232.1, on the reverse strand, counting down.
GCTGCAGCTCACCGATGGCGACCGCCATGCCGAGGCGGGAAACGAGGCCGCTCTCGACCAGTCCCGCCGAGTGGTTCACCGCCCCCGCGAGCACGCCGTCCTCGAGCGCGGCCCGGTAGGTTGCGGCGACCCAGGCCCGGTCGTCCAGGCCGTCGTAGAGCGCCCCGTACATGTCGGTTTCGAGTAGCGTCTGATAGAGGAGCGTGAGGTTCCCGGCCTGCGGCACGGCCGCCTTCCAGATCAGGAGGCTGACCGGATCGGGCGCGATGTCGAGCGTGGCATCGTAGGCCCGGACCACCGCCGAGGCCGCCTTGTCCGGCACCCAGATGCCCTTCGGGTGGCTCCGCCCGAAGACGGCCGCGGCATCGGGCAGCCCCGCCAGCCAGGCCACGGTCTCCGGCAGCCCGATCAGCGGCACGACGCCCCTGAGGTAGGACAGCGTCTCCGCGCCCGGGGCGATGCCGAAAAGTCCTTTGTAGACTAAGCCGATCTGCCCTGCCGTATCGAGGCCGGCCATCCTGGCGAGGGCCGGCTCCGTATGGAGGAAGGAGGCGGCGATCGCGCCGAGCGAGACGCCGGCGTTCAGCAGGCCGGCGAAATCCGCGGCACTGGCGCCAGGCAGGTTCCACCCGATGGTCGCCTCGTAGAGGCGGGTGATGACGGCCAGGGGTGAGGTGCTGTCCAGTTCCAGCCTGCCATCCGCGAAGGTGATGTCCCGCACGGCCTCGAGGCGCACCGAGGTGCCGTCCAGCCAGTGCAGGGCGACGCCGTTCGGCGCCAGGTCGATGTCCTCCAGCTCCGAGGCGCTGCGGGTGGCGACGGCGTGCCCCGTCTTGGAGTTCGCGACGGTGGCGAGGGACTGGCCGCGGCGCAGCACCTCCCCGCCGGCCTGCTCGTCCAGATAGGTGGTCTGCTCCACATGGCCGCTGCCGGGGGCCTGACCGATCTCCGCCTGCAGGCCGCCGAGGTGCTGCAGCATGTCCAGCCGCGTGAGGTGGCCCAGGTCAAGCATGCTCTGCCACCACCCCTGCTCCGGCAGCGTCGGAGTCCGTTCCAGCGCCTGCTCGAAGGCGATGGTGACGAACTCTGCGTTCGGCCTGCCCTCGAAACGGGCCGTGAACAGGTCCGTCGAGGCCAGGTAGGCGTAAAGGGTGGAGGTGGAGACGTGGCCGGCCTCCAGCAGAAGGGTCCAACGCGCGAGGGCGGCGGAGTCAGGCGTCTGGTCCAGCACCGCGTCGTAGGCGCGCACGATCTCTCGCTCGCTCTGCTGCGCCACCCAGATCCCGGCGGGGTTCTGCGCCCGGCTGAACGCGGCCGCCTCGGGCGTGTCGATCAGCATCGCGGCGATCTGGGCGAGGTTGGCGCCGACCGCGGACGCGGTCCTGAGGTAATCCATGGCCGCGGGCGGCGCGCTGTAGCCGATCACGTCCTGATAGATGAGCTGGATCTTCTGCTCGAGGCTGAGCCAGGCGCTGCGCTGCGCCCATGCCTGCGTGCCCAGGAGCGAGTCGGTGACGGCGAACATGGAGACGCCCTTCTCCAGCAGGGCCGCGGTATGGGCGAGCGACTCGGCCGCGGGGTCTGCCCCCAGGATGGCCTGGTAGGCGCGCAGGGCCCGCGCGCCGGCCGAGCTGCCGTCGAGGGTCAGATGGCCGTCGGAGAAGGCGATGCTGGTCGCGCCCGTCAGGAGGGTGCTTGTGCCGTCGCGCCAGGCGATGAGGATCCCGTCCGCCCGGCTCACGACGCCGGCCACCTCCCCGGCCGCATGCATCAGCACCGCCTCGCCCGCGCCGGACATGGCGGCCGTATCCGTCTTGCTGCCGGGCGCGAGAACCGTGGTGGGGTCCGGTGGTACGGGCGGCGTGGGAGGAGCGGGCGATCCCGGCGCGTCGACGACCACCACCGGCAGCCCGGCGACGGGCAGGCGGTTGTAGGCCGGATCGGCGCTGGCGAGGGAGAAGGAGATCCCGGCGATCTCCGCCCCTTCCACGGTCCTGTCATCCACGGCGCTGACGAAGACCGCGCGGACCATGGCCCAGTCCTCGCTCGTGAAGGTGATGGTGATAGAGGACCCGATCCCGCCGCCGCTCGTCGCGAGCAGGAGGTCCGGCCCGGCGAGGAGGGTGACGGTCACCGGCGCGACCGGGCGGGAGGCGAGGGCGACCGTGAAGCTGTCCCCCGCCCCGCGCTCGGCGACGGCGGTGCTGCTGCCGGTCTGGACGACCACGATGCCCGGCGGCGGGCCGGGCGGCGGCACGGGCGGGGGCGGCGGTGGGGCGGGCGGCAGGTCGTTGTCCGTGATCGTCACGTCCACCCCGCGGCCGGTCAGGCCGGCGTAGTTCCGGTCCGCGCTGGCGAAGCCGATGGAGATGCGCCCGCTGTGCGGGCCCTCGTGGACGGCGTCGTCCACCGCGGAGACGATGACGGTCCGGGGCCTCGCCCAGTCCGCCGGCACGATCGTGAAGCTGACGGTCTTGGTGAGGACGCCGCTCGCGGCGCGCTGGAGGTTGAGCGAGCCGTCCACGGTGAAGGTGACGGTGACCGGCGCGGTGGGAATGGTGGCGAGGGTGACGGAGAAGGTGTCGCTCGCGCCGCCCTCGCCCACGGCGGCGGCGCTGCCGGTATGGGTGATGACAATGTCCGGCGCCGGCGGCGGAGGCGGCGGGGAGGCGGGCGGCGACACGGGGGGTGAGACCGGTGGGGACACGGGCGGAGAGGCCGGCGGAGAGGCCGGCGGAGAGACCGGAGGGGATACGGGCGGTGACACCGGCGGCGAGACCGGCGTCGACACGGGTGGTGATACGGGAGGCGGGCCGTCCTGGTTGGTGACGTTCAGCACGTTCACGCCGACGCTGAAGGCGGCCTCGTTCCGCCCGTCGGAGACGGCGATCATGACCTCGCGCGTGGTGCCGCCCTGCCGCAGCAGGTCCACGCCGTCTTTCAACTTCAGGGTCGTGCCGACGATCTCGAACCATGCCGAATCCGGCCAGAGAACACGGTACTCCAGGCTCCCGGCGGGGCTGTCCGGGTCGTCCGCCGCGAGGCTGCCGATCTCGGCCCCTACGTCGTTCTCCAGCACCGCCCCGCCGCCGCTGAAGCGCAGCCCGGACGGCGGGGTGTCGTCCACCCCGAGCAGGGTGACGGACCAGCTTCCGGCCGCATCGAGCCAGACACCGCCGGACCGGACGGAGAGGCCGAGTCGCAGCACAGGATCCGCGCCGGCGGCGAAGGCCTCGCGGTCGATGGCGCCGAGAGGGGTGGCGATGACCCGGCTGCCGGAGTCGAGCGCGGCGGAGAAGAGGGACGCCCCGCTCCCCGTCAGCGCGACGTCCGTGACGCCGGACACGCCGGAGAGGGTGAAGGTCGCGGACCAATCATCCGCGCCCTCGGTCTCGAGGATGGTGGCGGGCATCGTGCCCGTGGCCACGACGGGCATTCTTCGCTCCGCTCGCGTCTTTCTGACGCGGCGGAGTGTCCGTCGGACCGGGTTAAGGCCGGCTTAAAGGGCGCCCTGTCCGCGAGACCGCGGCGGGCGCCCGCACGGTCAGGCCGCGGCGGCGCCCGAGGCCGGGGTCTCGACGAGGTCGCGCATCGCCCGGGCCCAGCGCGGAGCAGCGGCCAGCAGCCCGTCCAGCACGCGCACCGGCATCGACTCCGCGTATTCCAGCGCGGTCAGGCTACGGGGGTCCCAGCCGGAGGCCAGGCTGTCCACGAGATGCTCCCCGCCGCGACGGTCCAGCATGGTGTGGATCCGGCGCGCGGCGACGAGGATCCGCGCCGCGGCCTCATGGCGCATCCGCTCGGCCAGGTTGTCGTTGGCGATCTCCGCCAGGGTCTCGAGGGCAGGGTCCCGGTCGGGCATCGTCCAATGTTTCCTTTCTGGCCTGAGGATTCCGTTCGTCTGGGAATGGGGAAGGCGGAACAACAGGTCGGTTAACGCGTGTACCCCGTCCCCCGTTGCGGTTGCTGCGCTATATGACGGGCCATGACCCGCGCTGTCCGCATCGCCGTCCTCGTTCTCATCCTCGGCCTCGGCGCCGTCTGGGGGGCCGCGTTCCTGGCCAGGAAACCCGGCGAGGACCTCGGGGCGGCCTTCGCCCGCCTGGCCGGTGGCGCTTCGGCCCCCAGCGCGGGCGGCGTGGCGCTGCCGGGCGGGGTTTCCGTGGGCGGGCCCTTCACGCTGGTGGACGGGGATGGGAGGACGGTGACGGAAGCCGACCTCCGCGGGAAGCTGGCTCTGGTCTTCTTCGGCTACACCTTCTGCCCGGATGTCTGCCCGACCGAGCTGCAGGCCGTGGCGCAGGCCATGGACCTGCTGGGCCCGCAGGCCGAGGCGGTGCGGCCGGTCTTCGTCAGCATCGACCCGGAGCGGGACACGCCGGCCAAGATCAAGGACTACGTCGCCCTGTTCCACCCCTCCATCCTCGGACTGACGGGGACGCAGGCCCAGGTGGCGGCCGCGGCGCGGGCCTGGCGGGTGTACTACGCCAAGGTCACGCCGCCCGGGGCCTCCGAGTACCTGATGGACCACTCCTCCTTCACCTACCTCATGGGGCGGGACGGGTCCCTGCGGAACCTGTTCCGGCCGGGGGTGAGCCCGGAGGAGATGGCGACGGCGATCCGGGCGCAGCTGGGCTAGGGGGCCGGGCATAGGCGGCGGGCGCCCCTGCCCCGCTCTCAGCGCGGTTGCGCCGGGGTGCGGGAATGCGGCAATCCTGCGGCGCCATGCCCGATGCCCTGCCCGTCCCCGCCCCTCTCTCCCTGGCCAAGGACAAGATCCGCATCCTGCTGCTGGAGGGCATCTCCGACAGCGCGGTGGCGACCCTCCATGCGGCCGGCTACTCCAACATCCGGCGCGAGAAGAAGGCGCTGGACGAGGCGGCGCTGAAGGAGGCCATCAAGGGCGTCCACCTGCTGGGCATCCGCAGCCGCACCCAGGTGACGGAGGCGGTGCTGGACGTGGCGGACCGGCTGATCGCCGTGGGCTGCTTCTGCATCGGGACGGACCAGGTGGACCTGGCCGCCGCCCGCCGCCGCGGCATCCCCGTGTTCAACGCCCCCTTCTCCAACACCCGCTCCGTCGCGGAGCTGGTGATGGGGGAGATCGTGATGCTGCTGCGGGGCATCCCCGTGCGCTCCAACGCCGCGCACCAGGGCGTGTGGGACAAGTCCGCGGCGGACAGCCGTGAGGTGCGGGGCAAGACCCTGGGCATCGTCGGCTACGGCAACATCGGCGCGCAGGTCTCCGTGATGGCCGAGGCCTTCGGTATGCGCGTGACCTACTACGACCCGATCCCGAAGCTGCCGCACGGCAACGCGCAGTCCATGCCCTCCCTCCGCGCGCTGCTGGCGGGCGCGGACGTGGTGACGCTGCACGTGCCGGACACGCACGAGACGCAGAACCTCATCGGGGCGGAGGAGATCGGGCTGATGAAGCCCTCCGCCGTGCTCATCAACAACGCCCGCGGGCGCGTGGTGGACCTGGAGGCGGCGAAGGCGGGCGTGGAGTCCGGCCACCTGCACGGCCTGGCCATCGACGTCTTCCCCGAGGAGCCGGCGAAGAACGACGACCCCTTCGTTTCCCCGCTCCAAGGGCTGAAGAACGTGATCCTGACGCCGCATATCGGCGGCAGCACGGTGGAGGCGCAGTCCCGCATCGGCGAGGAGACCGGGCGCAAGCTGGCGGAGTACTCCGACACCGGCGCGACGCTGGGCGCGGTGAACTTCCCCGAGGCGATCCTGCCCGCCCGCGCGCGGGGCGCCCGCTTCCTGCACGTGCATCGCAACCATCCCGGCACGCTGGTCGCCCTCAACGAGGTGTTCACGCGCCACGGCGCCAACATCGCCGGCCAGTACCTGCAGACCGATCCGGAGATCGGCTACGTGGTGGTGGATGCGGAGGGCCTGGCGGACGCGCATGCCGTGCTGCTGGAGCTGCGCGCACTGCCCGGGACCGTGCGGGCTCGGCTACTCTACGAGCGGGTCTGATCCTTCGCTGACGAGATGTCCCGGGGAGAGGAAGAAAGAATTCTTCCTCTCCCCGGACCCCTCACCATCATCTTCTTCTTCGAGTTGGTCCCACCTTCGCTGATGGTGCGCCTCGACTCGTGGAGGCGACTGCAAGGGCAGGTTCAGGTGCTGATCGTAGAGGGCTGACACGTCCCGTCAGTTCCGCGGCAGCCCCATGCAGGTCCAGGGTTGGACATATATGTCCAACCAGGCTCCTGGCTGGGGTTCAGGGGGCGGAGCCCCCTGGCCCTGCCTCCCTTAGTTACGCCGCTGGTTCCCTTCCTCGCGGATGCGGAGCGGCACGAACCGCTGGCCCTGCTGGCCCTCCACGAGCAGCAGCGCGGTGGAGCGGTTCTGGCGCCGCAGCGCCTCCACGCGGTTCTGCACGTCCTGCGGGGTGTTCACCCGCTCCTGCTGGACTTCCACGATCACGTCGCCCGGGCGCAGATCGCGCTCGGCAGCGGGGCCGTTCTGGTCCACCTCGGTGATGAGGACGCCGCGCTGCTCCGCGCGCAGGCTGAAGCGCTCCCGCGCCTCGCCGGTGATGGGGCCGACCTTCAGGCCGAGACCGGCCAGGTCCACCACCTCGCTGCGGGGGCGGCCGGACTGGTTCCCGGCCTGCGCCTCCTCCGCCGGCAGCTCGGCGATGGTCACGGTGACCGTCTCCTCCTTGCCGTCGCGCCACAGCACCACCGGGGCGGCGGTGCCGACGCGGGTCTCGGCCACGATGCGGGGCAGGTTGCGCATCTCCCGCACATCCTGGTTGTTGAAGCGCAGGATCACGTCGCCGTTGCGGATGCCGCCCTTGGCGGCCGGCCCGTCCTCCTGCGCGCGGGCGACGAGGGCACCGCGGGCGGGGCGCAGGCCGAGGCTCTCGCCGATCTCGTCCGTCACCTGCTGGATGTTCACGCCGAGCCAGCCGCGGCGCACCCGCCCGCCATCCTCGAGCTGGGCGACGATGCCGCGCGCGAGGTTGGAGGGGATGGCGAAGCCGATGCCGATGGAGCCGCCGGAGGGCGAGTAGATGGCGGTGTTGATGCCGACCACCTTGCCCTGCATGTCGAACAGCGGGCCGCCGGAGTTGCCGCGGTTGATGGCGGCGTCGGTCTGGATGAAGTCGTCGTAGAGGCCCTGGCGGATGTCGCGCGAGCGGGCGGAGACGATGCCGACGGAGACGGAGGAGGCGAGGCCGAAGGGATTGCCGATGGCGAGCACCCAGTCACCGACCTGCGCCTCGTCCGAGTTGCCGAACTGCACGGCGGTGAGCTGGCGGTCGGTCTTCAGGCGCAACAGGGCGATGTCGGTGCGCGGGTCGGTGCCGACGACCTCGGCCTGGATCGTGGTGTTGTCGCTCAGCACCACGTTGATCTCGGTGCCGCCGTCCACGACGTGGTTGTTGGTGACGACGAACTTCTTCTCGGCGTCGATGATGAAGCCGGAGCCGAGGGACTGGCCGCGGCGCTGCGGCTGCTGGCGGGGGCCGCCCTGGCCGCCCTGCCCGCCGCCGGGGGGACGGTTCCGCTCCAGGAAGTCGCGGAAGAACTCCTCGAAGGGGCTGCCCGGCGGCGCCTGCGGGGCGTCCGGCGCGTCGGGGCGCTGGGCGTTGCGGGCGGCGGGGCTGGTGGAGACCTGTACGCTGACCACGGCGGGCAGGAGCTGCTGGGCCAGCGGGCGGAAGGAGGTCGGCGCGTTCTGCATCGGCACTTGCGCGAGAACGGGCGTGATCGGCGCCGCGGCCATCGCCCCGATCAGGGCGAGGGTGGCGGCGATCGGGGTGCGGAGGCGCACTGGCGGTGTCCCTTCGGGCTTCATGGCATCGGGACGCGGCGCCCGGCGGCGGAAACGGGCCGGGGAGCGTCTCGATGCGCAGATTGGACCATTCCCCGCTGGGCGGAAGGGCCAGCCTGTTACAAAGGGCGACCGGATCGATCACCTCTGGGTGCGAAAAGCGGAACGGCCCGCCCCCGGGATGGGGGCGGGCCGTCCTGGTCCGGTTTCCCGGGCGGCTAGCGGGAGGTCCCGGGCAGCTCGCGGAAGAAGCGGAAGAACTCGCTCTCGGGGGAGAGGAGCAGGCGCGTCTCCCCGCCCTCGGCAAAGGCCTCGCGATAGGCCTGCATGCTCCGCCAGAAGCCGAAGAACTCCGGGTCGCGCTGGAAGGCGTCCGCGAAGGTGCGGATGCTCTCCTGCTCGCCCTGGCCGCGCAGCACGTCGGCCTGGGCCGTGGCCTCGGCCAGCAGCACGGTGCGGTCGCGGTCGGCGGCCGCGCGGATGCGGGCCCCCTGCTCCGCGCCCTCCGCGCGCTGCTCGCGGGCCACGCGCTCGCGCTCGGACTGCATGCGGGACAGGATGGCCTGGGTGTTCTCCTCCGGCAGGTCGGCGCGGCGGACGCGCACGTCGGCCACCTCGATCCCGAAGCTCTTTGCCTCGCGGTTCACCTGGTCCCGGATCTCGTTCATGATCCGCAGGCGGCCCGCCGAGAGGACGTTGAGCAGGGACTCGCTGCCGAGCACGCGGCGCAGCGAGGAGGAGACGATGGAGGCCAGGCGGCCGCGGATGCCGTTCTCCTGCACGCCCACCGTCTGGAAGAAGAGCAGCGGGTCGGTGATGCGGAAGCGCGTGAAGCTGTCCACGATCAGGCGGCGCTGGTCGCTCAGGATCAGCTCCTCGCCCGGCGCCTCGTAGTCCAGCAGGCGGCGGTCCAGCGCGATCACGCTCTGGATGAAGGGCACCTTCACGTGCAGGCCGGGGGTCTGGATGACGCGGCGCGGCTCGCCGAACTGCGTGATCAGCACCTGCTGCGTCTGGTGCACGGTGAAGAGGCTGGAGGCGGCGGTCACGACCACGATCGCGGCCGCGACGAGCGCGATGGTCAGGCGGTTCATCGGGCGGCTCCCTGCACGCTCGGGCTCGGGGCGGCAGGCGTGGGCGCCGCCGGGCGGGGCGGCTGCGGTACCGCGCCGTTGCGGGCCGGAGGCGGCGCGCGGCCGGCATCGAGGTTCAGCAGAGGCACGAGACCCTGGAGCCGGTCATCCACGATGATCTTCGGATTCTTCCGGAGGATCTCCTCCATCGTCTCCAGGTAGATGCGACGCATCGTTACGTCCTGCGCCACTTGGTAGGACGAGAGGACGGAAATGAAGCGCTGCGCTTCGCCCCGGGCGCGGGCGATCTGGCTGTCCTTCTGGCCCTGGGCCTCCTGCACCATCCGCTCCGCCTCGCCGCGCGCGCGGGGGATGATGTCGTTGCGGTAGGCCTCGGCCTCGTTGCGGGCGCGCTCGCGGTCGGCCGCGGCGCGCTGCACGTCGCGGAACGCCTCGATCACGGCCTGGGGCGGGTCCACCTTCTGCAGCTGCACCTGGGTGATCTCAACGCCCGCGCCGTACTGGTCGAGGATGGCCTGGGTGCCCTGGCGGACCTGCTGCTCGATCTGCGCGCGCGCCTCGGTCAGCGCGGGCTGGATCGGCGTGCGGCCGATCACCTCGCGCATCATGCTCTCGGCGGCGGACTTCACGGTGATCTCGGGGTTGCGGGTGTTGAACAGGTACTCGCCGGCGTTGCGGATGCGCCAGAACACGGCGAAGTCGATGTCGATGATGTTCTCGTCCCCGGTGAGCATCATGCTCTCCTCCAGCACATCGCGGCTGGGGGTGGGGCGCTGGGCGACGACGGCGGTGTCGACGGCGCTGCGGAAGCCGACATCCACGCGGTTGATCCGCGTGACGCGGGGCGTCGTGACGCTCTCGACCGGCCAGGGAATGCGGTAGTTCAGGCCCGGCCCGGTCCAGCGGTTGTAGGCGCCGAAGCGCATGACGATGCCCTGCTCGTCCGGCTGCACCCTGTAGATGCCGGAGGCGCCCCAGGCGGCGAGCGCGAGCACGGCGAGGACGGCGATCCCCTTGCCGCCGGAGGCGCCGCCCCCGCCGGGGAAGCGGCGCGGCATCCAGCGGCGCACCGCGTCCTGCGCTTGGCGGATAGCGTCGTCCAGGTCCGGGCCGCGGCCGCCCTGGCCCCCGCTGTTCCCGCCATTCGGCGGCGGGCTGCCCCAGGGACCCTGCGGGCGGTTGTTGCCGCCGCCGGGGGAACCCCAGGGATTCGGTCCGCCGCTGTTGTTCCACGGCATCGGGTGGTCACTCTCCCCTCAGTAACGCGACGGCCCCGCCCGCCTGGCCCTCGATGGGTCGCCCCATGTGGGTTGAACGGGGTGGGGGCCGCCCATATGGCATTCGCGGCCCTCTCCCCCTTGATCCGGGGGCGGGCCGGGCAGGTCGCCATGTTGGCGGGGATGCGGGGGTTTTCAAGCGATGGTGAGCGGGCTGGAGGCGGCGGTTCGGTCCGCGATGGCGGGGGTGCGGGATCCGGCGACGGGGCGGGACATCGCCTCGGCCGGGCTGCTCGGCGGGATCGCCGTGCGGGACGGGATGGTGCAGGTGGAGATCGCCGTGCCGCGGGAGCGGGCGCGGGAGTACGAGGCGGTGCGTGCCGCCGCCGAAGCGGCGGCGCGGGCGGTGCCCGGCGTGCGGGCGGCGACGGCGGTGCTGACGGCGCACCGGGGAGGCCCGGCCGGCGCCCCCTCCTCCGGCCCGGCGCAAGGGCAGGGCCAAGGGCCCGGGCATGGACACGCGCACGGTCCCAACCCTGGCGGCGGCCCTGGCCCCCAGGGCGGCCCGCGCGGGGCCATGCTGCTGCAGGAGGCGGGGGCGGTGATCGCCGTGGCCTCCGGCAAGGGCGGGGTGGGGAAGAGCACGACGGCGGTGAACCTCGCCGTCTCCCTGGCGCAGAAAGGCCTCCGGATCGGGCTGCTGGACGCGGATATCTACGGGCCTTCCCTGCCGATGATGCTGGGCGCCAATGAGCGGCCGCGGACCGACGGGAACCGGATCATGCCGGTGGAGGCCTGGGGGCTGAAGGCGATGTCGATCGGCTTCCTGGTGGACCAGGAGCAGCCGATGATCTGGCGCGGCCCGATGGTGATGGGCGCGCTGGAGCAGATGATGTCCCAGGTGGAGTGGGGCCCGCTGGACGCCATGGTGATCGACATGCCGCCGGGCACGGGCGACGCGCAGCTCACCCTCTCCCAGAGGGTCGCGCTGCGGGGGGCCGTGATCGTCTCCACCCCGCAGGACGTGGCGCTGCTGGATGCCCGGCGGGGCATCCGCATGTTCGAGAAGGTGAGCGTTCCCGTGCTCGGGCTGGTGGAGAACATGAGCTATTTCTGCTGCCCCAACTGCAACCACCGCAGCGACGTGTTCGGCCACGGCGGCGCGCGGGCGGAGGCGGAGCGGCTGGGGGTGGAGTTCCTGGGCGAGCTGCCCCTCACCCTCTCCATCCGGGAGCACGCGGATGCCGGGCGGCCGGTGGTGCTGGCGGCACCGGAGAGCCACGAGGCGGGCCTTTACCGGAGCATCGCGGACCGGGTCTGGGCCAAGGCGGGCGGGGCGCGAGGGACCGCGGGGCCACGAATCGTTGTGGACTAAACGATCCCCGGGCGAGGATCGTTACGGGGCCCGGGCGGGGCGAAGCTGGACCACGAATGGACGATGAAGCGGCGTGGGATGCGCTGGTCGGCGACATCTACCTCTCGGCCACGGACGCCGAGGCCCGGAGCCGCCTGCCCGGCGCGCTGGCGCGGATGGCCGGTGGCGCGACCTCGTCGCTGTGGAGGGTCGATCCGAGGACGGGGCGGCCCGTCACCGATCTGCTGACGAACCTGCCCCGGGAGGCGTCGCCGCTCTACCAGGCGTATTTCCACCGGCTCGATCCCTGGATGGGTCCGGCCAGCCGGATCGAGACGGGCCGGGTGGCGCGCGGGGCGGAGCTGATCGCCGACGAGGAGCTGGCGCGCACCGAGTACTACAACGACTTCGGGCGCCACCTCGACACCTTCCACGTGGTCGGGGCCTGCATGACGCTCGGCAACGACCCTTCCGGGACGGTCGGCACGGTCTCGGTGCTCAAGCCGCGGAACCACGGGGCCTTCTCCGCGCAGGATGCGGCGCGGCTGCAGCGGCTGGTCCCGCATCTCCGGCGGTCCTGGCAGATCTGGCAGCAGATCTTCGTCCCCGGCGGGCCCGTCATGTCCTTCGCCTGGGACCGGGGCGTGGCGGCGGTGCTGGACGGGCTCGGCACGGCGGCCGTGGTGACGGACGGCCACGGGCGCGTCCGCCAGGCCAACGCCGCCGCGGAGCGGCTGGACACGGCCGGCGCGCTGCGCCTGCACGGGGCCGCGCCCGACCGGGTGCTGCGCCTGGGGAGCGAGGGGGAGACGCGCCGGCTGCACGCCGCGATCGCCGATGCGGCACGGGGAGGCGCGGGGATGGAGGGCCTTCTCCCTCTCGGCCCGGCGGGGCCCTGCCGCCTCACGGTCTCGCCGCTGCAGGCGCACCTCGCGGGCGGGACGGGCTGGGTGCTGGTGCTCATCACCCCCGAGGTGATGACGCCGGACGAGGCAAGGCTGCGCCGGGCGCAGCGGCTCTTCGGCTTCACCCGCAAGGAGGCGGAGGTGGCGATCGCCCTGGCCGCCGGGAAGTCCCCGGCCGAGATCGCGGAGGAGCGGGGGGTGCGGATCTCCACCATCCGCACCCAGCTGGTGAGCGCGCAGGAGAAGGCGGGCGCCGGGGACCTGCGCGGGCTCGCGATCCGGGTGACGCTGCTGCGGGACTGAGCTCAGCCCGCGCGGAGCAGCGCCTCCGTCTCGGCCGCCGTCGGCATGGCTTCCGCGGCGCCCGGGCGGGTGCAGGCGATGGAAGCAGCGGCCGCGGCGCGGCGCATCGCCGCCTCAAGCGGTGCCCCGCGGGACAGGGCGGCGGCCAGGACGCCGCACCAGGCATCGCCGGCGCCGGTCGTGTCCACCGCCCGGACCGGGAAGGCGGGAATGCGCCAGCGCGCCCCCTCCCCCGCCGCTTCCGCCCCGGCCTCCCCGAGGGTGACGGCCACCGTGACGCCGAGGGCGGCGTGCAATCCGGCGGCGGAGGTGGCGCAGCCGAAATGGGCCGCCAGCCAGGCGGCCTCGTGCTCGTTCACCACCAGCAGGTGCAGGGCGCGGAGGGCATCCGGTTCCACCGGCACCGCCGGGGCGAGGTTGAGGATCGCGCGGGCCCCCTCCGCACGGGCGCGGCGGATAAGGGCGGCGTTCTCCGCGGCCGGGACCTCCATCTGCAACAGCACCACCTCGCCGGGGGCGAGCGGCGGCACCTGCGCGGCCCTCGCCAGGGCATTGGCGCCGAGCGAGACGGCGATCCCGTTGCGGCCTGCCGCGTCCACGCAGATGCAGGCGGCGCCGGTGGGCGCATCCGTCACCGCCACGGCCGAGAGGTCGGCCCCGGCGGCGCGCAGGGCGGAGAGTGCGGTCTCCGCCATCGTGTCGCGGCCCACGGCGCCGGCGAAGCGCACGGCCGCGCCGTCCCGCGCCGCCGCCACGGCCTGGTTGGCGCCCTTGCCACCCGGCAGCGCCCGCCAGGGGCCGGCCAGCACCGTGTGGCCCGGCCCGGGCAGGGTCTCCACGGGGAAGACGAGATCGGCGTTGGCGGAGCCGAAGACGGTGACGCGCATGCGCGCTTGTCGGGCGGCCGGGCAGCGCTCGCAAGCCGCGCCGCTATGCCTGGGGCGGCTGGCCGTTGGAGGCCGAGAGGCCGCCATCCACGGGCAGGTTCACGCCGGTGACGTAGCGGGCGTCATGGCCCGCGAGGAAGGCGATGACGTCGGCGATGTCGGCCGGGTCGGCGGGGCGGCCGAGCGGCGTGCGCTCCCGGAACTTTGCCAGCAGCCCCTCGTCGCCCTTCATGCCCTCCGTCATGTCCGTCAGGGTCAGGGCGGGGTTCACGGCGTTCACGCGCACGCCCTTGGGGCCTAGCTCCATCGCCACGGCGCGGGTGAAGTTCGTCACGGCGCCCTTGGCGGCGTTGTAGATGCTCATGTCCCAATCCCCGCCGAGGCCGGAGACGGAGGAGACATTGACGATGTTCCCCCGCGTGCTCACGAGGTGTGGCACGGCGGCGCGGGTAAGGAAGAAGACGCCGTCCAGGTTCGTGCCCATGACCTTGCGCCAGTCGGCGGTGCTGGCCTCCGCCACCGGGCCGCTGGCGTGGACGCCGGCATTGTTCACCAGCACGTCGAGCCGGCCGAAGCGCTCCACCGCGCGGTTGACCAGGAAAATGCACCCCTCCTCATCGGAGACGTCGGCCTCCTCCACCAGGGTGCGTTCGGCGGGCAGATCGCCGGCCACGCGATCCAGCTTCGACCGCGTGCGGCCGGCCAGCACCACCGCGTAGCCGTCGCGCGAGAATCGCCGCACCGTCGCCTCGCCGATGCCGGAGCCCGCGCCCGTCACCAGAACTACCTTCTCCGCCATCACCGCCTCCGCTGCGCGCCGTGCGGACAACGCGCGGAGGAGGCGCGGGTGGCGCACCCAGTGCTGGCAGCAGGGGTGCGGGCGGCAGGGGCGCGGGCGCTAGGGATGCGCCCGCCGCCGGTGCCGCGACGTCAGCGCGCGGTGGCGCGGCCGAGGGCGAAGCCGCCGATGACGGCGCCGAGGATGACGGCCCAGATGTCGCCCAGCACGGCGGCGGCGATGGGCAGGAGCACGAGGACGGAGAGCACGATCACCGCGACCCCGAGCCAGGAGGCGCCGCCGAAGAGGCGCGGCAGCCAGCCTCCGCCCGCCGGGGGAAAGGCGGCGGCCCTCGGCCTGGCGGCCGCCTTTGCCTTCGCCGGGGGTTTGGCGCGCGGGCGCGCGGGCCTCACCGGCCCCGGCGGGGCCTTGGCGGGTGCGCCGCCGGCGCGGGCGGGGGGCTTGCCCATGGGGAGCTCCGGGGCGGGATCAGGCCTCGCGGCCGAGCACCGTCATCAGCTCGCGCCACTCGCGCTTGGACAGGCCGCTGCCCTCCTGCTGCGGGTCGCGCCCGTCCAGCATGCCCCGCACGGTGGCGAGCATCTGGGCGGAGAGGGTGACGGCGCCCTGGCGGTAGTCGCGGAAGGCCTCGTAGGTCAGGGGAACCCAGGCGCGCACCGTGTCCAGCATCGCCTCCGCGTAGACGCGGATCTCGTACTGCGCGTGGGCGTCGGCGCGCAGGGAGAGGAAGTTCAGGAGGTTGTGGAGGTCCGTCTTCCAGTACCACTGGGTGTAGGCGTTGAGGGTGAGGTTCATGCGGGCGAGCTCCCGCGCCAGGCCGCGCCGGCCCTCGTCGATCACGCGGCCCTCCGCGTCCTCGTTCAGCATGTCCAGGTAGTGGTCGTAATTGCGGGTCGCGTCCTCCCGCAGCAGGTCCAGCACGCGGGCGGCCTCATCGCCCTGCAGCACGCTGCCGCGGCCCTGGCGGTTCACGGCGGACTGGGCGGCGAGCTGCTCCGGGGCGGGCAGGTAGAACTCGCGGTCCAGGATGGAGTAGCGGGCGGAGTACTCGTTCACGTTGGACATGCGGTGGCGGATCCACTGCCGCGCCACGAAGATCGGCAGCTTCACGTGGTACTTGATCTCGCACATCTCGAAGGGCGTGGAGTGGCGGTGGCGCATGAGGTAGCGGATCAGGCCGCGATCCTCGTTCGCCGCCTTGGTGCCGCGCCCGTAGGAGACGCGGGCGGCCTGCACCACGGCGGTGTCGTCGCCCATGTAGTCCACCACCCGGATGAAGCCGTGGTCCAGCAGCGGGAGGGGGCGGAAGAGCATCGCCTCCAGCCCCGGGGAGACGGGGCGGCGGGTCTCGTGGCGCTGCGCCTCGGCCTCGGCCAGCTCCTGTCGCTGCGTCTCGGTGAGTTCCATCCGCATCCCCCTGCCCAGGGCAGGGGGTTTACCGGGGCGCGGGGCGGATCGCCAGCGGGGCGGGCCAGCGGGGCGGGCCAGCGAGGCCAGGCAGCGGGGCTGGAAGATGTCAGCGGGTGTTCGCGGAGGTGGCGGGAGCGGTGCTGTTGCCCGCGGGCAGCGTTCCCGCGCGCTGCTCCGGCGGCTGCGGGGTGTTGAGGCCCGGCGGGGGCGGCGCGGCGGCGCGGCCCGGCGCGGGATCGTTCGAGCAGGCGGCCAGGACACCGAGGAGCAGGAGGGCCGGGGCGGCGCGCCGGAGTGAGAGGGGGGCTGTCATCGGGGGGCCTCGCTGGCTGTGGGGCGGCGGGGGGATCCGTGGCGCCGATCTCCGAAACGCCGCGGCCGGGCGCGGGTTTGAGGCGCCCCGCGGAGGGAGGCGCCTCCTCCGATCGGAGGATGTGGGGCGGGGCCGGAGCCCGGCAGCCTCGGCCCGGCCGGGCGAAACGGTCCCGGCCGCCGGGAGAGCCCTCATGACCACCATCGCCACGCTTCGCGCCCCCTGGAGGGGGGCGGCCCTCGTCCTCCTCCTCGCAGCACCCGGCTGGGCGGCGCCCGGCTGGGCCCAGTCGCCAGGGCCTTCCGCCGCGTCGCCCGGCATCCTCGATGGAACCCCCTACGCAAGCTTGGGCAACCCCGGCCCCGTCGGTGCCGTCACCGGCCAGCCGGAGCACGACACCTTCGGCTACCTCGTCAGCCAGGCCTGCACGCCCCGCCCAGTGCTGTCGCCAGCGCCGCAGGTGGTGGGAGAGGTGACGGGCCTCGACGAGCGCGACACCTACGGCTTCGTGGTGCTGGGCGAGGCGCCCTGCCCCCCGCAGGGCGGGCGGTAAGCCTCGCCCCCGCCGCGCTCCTCCGGCCGGAGGAGGCGCGGACCCCGGCGGGGCGCCGAGGCTCCGCCGCCCCCTCCCGCCGGAGAACCTTCCGGGCGGGCGCAACGGCCGGAGATCCGCGCATGCCACGCCATCGTCGCCAACTTTCCTTCCTCCTCCCGCTCCTCGCCATCGGGGCCATCGGGGCCATCGGGGCGCTTGCCGCCGCGCCGGGCGCGCGCGCGGAGATGAACCAGTCCGTCCTGGTGCTCAGCCTCGCCCAGGCGGCGGACCCGCCGCGGCTGGTCCCCGCCCTGCTCACCCTGCCGCCCGGCGGGGCAGAGCGCCCGCCCCTCCCCGCCGTCGTCCTGGTCACCGACGCCTACGCGCTGGACGGGCGCGTGTCCGAACTCTCCGAGGTGCTGGTGGAGGAGGGATGGGCCACGCTCCAGATCGACCTCGACGGCAATTCCCCGGACGGCGACATCGCCTCCGGCCGGGCCCCCGGCATGATGTCGGACGATGCCTGGGACGGCGCGCGGCACCTGGCGGACGTGCTGGCGCACCTTGCCGAGCGGCGGGAGGTCGATGCCGGGCGCGTGGCCGTCGTCGGGCTCGGCTCCGGCGGGCGCCTCGCCCTCCTGGCCGGGTCGGAGGAGGTCTCCTTTCCCGTGCTCGGCCCCTACGGCCCGCGCTACGCCGCCCACGCCGCCCTCTACCCCGGCTGCGCGGCGCTGCGGGAGGACGGGTATGCCCTGCCCCAGCCCTGGTCCCGGGCGCCTGCCGCCCTCTTCGTGCCCGGCCAGGACACGCGCGAACCGCCCGGCAGCTGCGAGGCGCTGCGGCAGGAGCTGGTGGCCGCGGGGCGGCCCGCCGACCGCTGGCACGACTACCCGACGGCCAGCTACGGCTGGGACATCGGCGCGGCATATGGCGCCCGCCCGGTCCTCCTCCCCCTGCCCGGCGGAGGACGCATCCGGACGGAGGCGGATCCCAGCATCGCGGCCGACGCGGCCGGGCGGCTCATCGATTTCCTCCGCCCCCTGCTGGGCCGCCCCCGGAACCTTCCGGTGAACCTGGATTGGAGCCTCCCCGGGAGGCTCCCTGGGAACCTGCCGGGGAACTTGCCGGTGAACGTCCCGGGAATCCGTTGACGAGGCGGGCCAACGCCATCTGGGAGCGCAGCCCCGTCTTGTCGAAGCAGCTCGAGAGCTGCGTCTTGACGGTGGTGGGGGAGACGCCGAGCGCTGCGGCCACCTGGGGCACGCCGGCGCCGGCAGCGATGAGGGCGGCCACCCGCGCCTCGGCGCGGGTGATGCCGAGCGCCGCGGAAAGGGCGTCGCCATCCACCTCGCGCGCGGCGTCCGGATCCGTCACCAGGACCAGGGCGCGCGGGTTGCGGCCCATCTGCCAGATCGGGAAGGCCGCGGGCGGCAGGGGGATGATCGTGACGAGGAGCGGCGGCCGGCCGGAGGGGCGGGAGAGGAGGAAGGGGCCGGACAGCGCCGCCCCGGCATCCGACGAGACGGCCAGCGCCTCCGCGATCCGGCTGGAGAGGCGGCGGGTCTCGGCCGGCAGGGAGGCGACGAGCCGGAGGCCGCCATCGGCGCCGGCCGCCAGCCCGTCCGCGGCGCGCAGCACGGCCTCGGCGGGCGGGTTCGCGAGAAGAAGCCGGCCCGCCGCATCCAGCAGCAGGGCCGGGCCGGACATGGCCAGCAGCACCGCGTCCAGCTGCGCCCGGCCCTCCGCGTGGGGCGCCATGCGGAGCGAGATGTCCAGGCAGCGGTAGAAATGAGGCGCGAGGCGCCCGAGGCGGTGCGCGGCTTCCTCCGCCCTCTCCGCCCCGCGCCGGGAGAGGGTGATCCCAACACCGCCAGAGGCCCTGCCTCGCGCCATGGCGGGGTGGGTGAGCACGACCAAATCCTCGATCTTCTGGGGCAGGAGGAGGTCCGCGTGGACGACGGTCCGCCGCAGCATGGCGGGATCGACGTAGCGGCTGGCGATCGCCGGGCGCCCGGCCGGCGCCCCGGCTAGGCGCGTGGTCCAGGGATTGTCGATGTAGCGGGCGTCTCGCATGTAGAGGTCCGTGAGGTCCGGCCTCAGCCGCCCCGTGACGATCGCGGCGCGCCCCTCCTCCGGCGCGTTGAAGACGAGCATGCCGCCCGTGCCGCCGACATGGTCGGCGAGGAGGGCGAGGGCCTCGGACCACCGGTCCGGGCTCGCGGCGGCGGCGTAGAGGCTGTCCACCACCTGCCGGAGCGGGGGCTTCGCGGTAGCCATGGCGGGACGGTCCACGCTGCGTTGCGATGGCGGTACGATATCGCGGCCGGCGGCTGAGGGCGCGCCAGAGCCGCACGCATCACCTTGATGTGCTTGTAAGGGATCCTGACAGAGACCGTTCGGCGGCCGGCTGGGGCAGTGCTGCGCGCCGGGACTCCCGCGGCGCGCCCGGGCCGTGTCCGGGGCGGGCCGCCCGGCGCCCGCGCCCCTGTTCAAAGGGCGGGCGGGCGCCTATATCGGGTGTGCCGCCTTCGGGCGACTATGGTGATAAACGGCACGTGGAATAAGCGTTGTGGACCCGGGGGCAGTGCCCGGCGCCTCCACCATCCTGAACCGGGCTTATCGGCCCGGACCCCGAGAGGGGCCTTTCCGGCACGGGTTCTCCCGGCATGGGAAGCGGGGCACGGGGGCGAAACAGGCTCGACGCGCGCGGTAAAGACGTGTCCTTTGCCCGGCATTGTACCGCCGTTATCGGGCTAAATCACAAGTGCCAACGATAATGGTCGCGAGACCATGGCGCTCGCTGCCTAGAGATAGGTAAGCGCCGTCCGGGGGGAACGGGGCAACAGAATCCCCCCACTTTTTCCTGCTGCTTTCCACCTCTTGCGCTCTCGTGTCGCGCAACTAGGCCGCGCGCGCGCGTTGCCTTATGTTGCGGGCGACCGACCGATGATGACCGGACCAGCTTTGGACAAGACCAGCGCATGAGCGATTCCGCGCCGCCCCCCGAGAGCCTCCTGCCCTATGATCGCTGGACCGAGGAGGCCATGCGGAACGTGGCGCTCCGGGCGCTGGAGTTCGCGGCCAGGAACGGGCTGCCGGGCGAGCACCACTTCTACCTCACCTTTCGCACGGACCACCCGGAGACGAAGGTGCCGGGCCACCTGAAGGCCCGCTACCCGCAGGAGATGACGATCGTCCTGCAGCACCAGTTCTGGGACTTGAAGGTGGACCGGGGGGAGCAGAAGGTCTCGGTCGGGCTCTCCTTCGGCGGGGTGGCGGCGACGCTGGTGATCCCCTTCGCGGCGCTGGTGGCCTTCTGGGACCCGCATGTCCGGGTTGGGCTGCGCTTCGGCGACGCCGTGATCCCGGAAGCGGAGGCCGAGGCGGTGCCGGAGCCGGTGGAGCCGGAGAGCCCGCCCGCCCCGGAGGATTCCGCGGGCCGGGGCGACGCCCCGGCCCAGGTGGTGAGCCTGGACGCCTTCCGCCGGCGCCCGACCAAGGAATAGGATCCGGCGCCTCTTCCCGCCGACCGCGGGCGTTTCCATTTACGTTCTATCTGCTGGCGCGCCCGACAGGGCCGCGCTAACACCCGCTTCTCCTCCCGCCGCGCGACCGCCTGGCCGCGCGCGGCCCTTCGCCCCACGGGCGACCGGCCGCCGGGCCTGTCCCCCGCCGAACCCCAGAGGCCTCGATCTGGGGAGATCCTGTTGGAGCGCGCTTCGTGACCTCCCCCATTACCTCCTCCCCCGACCAGACGCTGGACGCCAACGCGCCGATTCCGCCCGGCCCGAGCAGCGCGGCCACGCCCGTGGCCACCCCTGACGGCGCCGAGGCGGATTCCGGCATGCCGGTGTCCCAGCGCAGCGCGGGTTTCCTGTTCAGCCCGATGTTCCCGCTGGCCGAGGACACCACGCCCTACCGCAAGCTGGAGATTGGCGGCGTCTCCACGATCGAGGTGGACGGCAAGACGATCCTGAAGGTGAAGCCGGAGACGCTGGAGGGGCTGGCCTTCCAGGCCTGCAAGGACGTGTCCCACCTGCTGCGCCCCGGCCACCTGCAGCAGCTGGCGAACATTCTGAAGGACCCGGAAGCCTCGGCCAACGACCGCTTCGTGGCGCTGGACCTGCTGAAGAACGCGAGCATCGCGGCCGGCGGCAAGCTGCCCATGTGCCAGGACACGGGCACGGCGATCGTGTTCGGCAAGAAGGGCCAGCGCGTCTGGGTGGAGGGCGACGAGGAGGAGGCCCTCTCCTACGGCGTGCACCGCACCTACACCGAGACGAACCTGCGCTATTCCCAAATGGCGCCGCTGACGATGTATGACGAGGTGAACACCGGCAACAACCTGCCGGTGCAGTTCGACATCTACGCTTCCCCCGGCGACTACCACGCGGACGAGTTCTTCCTGCAGTTCATCCTCAAGGGCGGCGGCAGCGCCAACAAGACCTTCCTGTACCAGCAGACGCGCGCCGTGCTGAACAAGCCGAAGCTGCTCGCCTTCCTAGAGGAGAAGATCAAGACGCTGGGGACCAGCGCCTGCCCGCCCTACCACCTCTCCATCGTCATCGGCGGCACCTCCGCCGAGACGAACCTGAAGACGGTGAAGATGGGCTCCACCCGCTACTACGACACGCTGCCGGACAAGGGCAGCAAGGCCGGCCACGCCTTCCGCGACCGCGAGCTGGAGGCCGAGATCCACAAGCTGACGCAGAATATCGGCATCGGCGCGCAGTTCGGCGGCAAGTACTTCTGCCACGACGTGCGGGTGATCCGCCTGCCCCGGCACGGCGCCTCGCTCCCCATCGGCATCGGCGTGTCCTGCTCGGCCGATCGTCAGATCAAGGCGAAGATCACGCCGGAGGGCGTGTTCCTGGAGCAGCTGGAGCACGATCCCGCCCGCTTCCTGCCCGACCAGACCGAAGGGCTGGAGGAGAGCGGGGAGGTCGTGAGGATCGACCTGCAGCAGCCGATGGAGGCGATCCGGGCGGAGCTGTCGAAGCACCCCGTGAAGACCCGCGTCTCGCTGAATGGCACCATCGTGGTGGCGCGTGACATCGCGCACGCCAAGCTGAAGGAGCGGCTGGATTCCGGCCAGGGCCTGCCGGAGTACATCAAGAACCACCCTGTCTATTACGCCGGCCCGGCGAAGACGCCGGAGGGGATGCCCACCGGTTCCTTCGGGCCGACCACGGCGGGGCGCATGGACAGCTATGTGGCGGAGTTCCAGGCCGCAGGCGGGTCTCTGGTGATGTTGGCCAAGGGCAACCGCTCCAAGGCCGTGACCAACGCCTGCAAGCAGTTCGGCGGGTTCTACCTCGGCTCCGTCGGCGGGCCGGCGGCGCGGCTGGCGCAGGACTGCATCCGCAAGGTCGAGGTGCTGGAGTACCCCGAGCTCGGCATGGAGGCCGTGTGGCGGATCGAGGTGGAGGACTTCCCCGCCTTCATCGTGGTGGACGACAAGGGCAACGACTTCTACGACGGGCTGGAGTGATCCAGCCCTCCGCGGCGCCCTTCCCGGGCGCCGCGGGCCTTCAGCCCTCGCCCAGCCAGCTCACGTCGCCCGTGCCGAGCTCGTAGCGGGCGGCGACCACCTTCAGCCTTCCGGCTCGGATCGCGTCCTGCAGGACCACGCTCTGGGTCTTGATCCGGCCGGCCACGCGGCGGGCATTCGCCGTCACGGCGTCGTCCAGGGCGATCGTGCCGTTCGGGCGCCGGGCGGAGAGGACGGCGGGGAGGATGGGCTGTACCATCTCCCCGATCACGCCGGGGAAGCTCGCCCCGCGCTCCACCACATCCAGCGCCGCCGCCACGGCGCCGCAGCTCTGGTGGCCCATCACCACCACCAGCGGGCAGCCCAGCACGCCCACCCCGTACTCGATGCTGCCCAGCGCGGCCGTGTCCACGGTGTTGCCGGCGTTGCGGACGATGAACATCTCGCCCAGTCCCCGCCCGAAGAGCAGTTCCGGCGCCACGCGGCTGTCGGAGCAGCCGACGAGCACGACGAAGGGCGCCTGCCCGCGGGAGAGGTCCTCCAGCGTCTTGTGGCCGTGCGGGAAGCTGAAGGGCTCCTCGTGCCGGAAGTCATCATTGCCCTTCTTCAGCAGGGCCAGGGCCTCGTCCGGGGTCAGGCGGGTGTGGGGCACCGGGTCCGCGGCGCGGGCAGGGGCTCGGGGGCCCAGCGCCGCGGCGAGCCCGCCGAGCCCGGCGCAGAGGAGGCCGCGCCGGCCCCCGGCCGCGTGCCGCGGAAGAGCCGGGCCGCAGCACTGGCAATTCGGTTCCGGCATCGCTTGGCTCCTACGGCCCCTACCTGATTCGCTAAGGTAAACCCTTGGCCGACGCGGCGCCATGCCGGCCATTGACCGCCCCGTTCCGCCCTGTCATCTGCCCGGGCACCTCTGACTCGCCGGGCACCCCTGCCAGGCCATCGCGACGGGAGGGCGACGTGCGACGCCTGATCTCCTCCGGTTCACGCTTCGAGCGCGAGATCGGCTATTCCCGCGCCGTGGTGGACGGGGATCTCGTCTTCGTCTCCGGCACCACCGGCTACGACTACGACACGATGACGATATCGGACGACGTGCAGGTGCAGTGCGAGCGGGCGCTGAAGAACGTCGCCTCCGCCCTCGCCCAGGCCGGGGCGACGCTGGAGGACGTGGTCCGCCTGATGTTCATCGTGCCGAACCGGGCGGACTGGGAGCCGTGCTGGCCGGTGCTGCGCCTGTACCTCGGGGAGATCCGCCCCGCCTCCACCCTCATCCATGCCGGGCTGCAGACGCCCGAGATGAAGATCGAGATCGAGGCCACGGCGCGACTGCGCCCCCGCCACCGCACCCCCTGATCCGCGGCCCCTGCCCCACGCCCACTGCCCCACGCCTAGAAGGACGAGAACGATGCGCTTCGCCGTGGACCGCCTGGACCACCTGGTCATCACCTGCCGCGACGTGGAGACCATGGCGAGCTGGTACCAGCGGGTGCTGGGGATGGAGCGGGAGAGCTTCGGCCCGCACAACCGCACCTCGCTCCGCTTCGGTGGGCAGAAGATCAACCTGCGGCCGGAGGGCGCCTCGCAGGAGGAGTGGTTCACCGGGGAATCCGCCCTGCCCGGCAGCCAGGACCTGTGCTTCATCGTGACCGTGACGGGCGATGACGTGGCGGCCCACCTGAAGGATTGCGGCGTCACCATCGAGCAGGGGCCGGTGGAGAAGATGGGGGCACTGGGCACGATCACCTCCGTCTACTGCCGCGACCCCGACGGGAACCTGATCGAGATCTCCTCCTACGGAGAGCCGCGTTGAGCGGGCCCTCGCCGGGAGGCAGCGTGGCGGACACGCCGCGGCTGCTGCTGGACCTGGCAAGGCTGGAGGCGAACGCGGCCCGGATGCGGGCGCGGGCGGAGGCGCTGGGGGTGGGCTTCCGGCCGCATTTCAAAACGGCGAAGTCCGTGGAGGTGCACCGCGTGGCCCATGGCGGCGGCACCGGGCCCGCCACCGTCTCCACGATGAGGGAGGCGGAGGTGCTGGCCGCCTCCGGCCAGGCGATGGACATCCTGCTGGCGGCCACGGCCGTGCCGGCCCGGCTGCCGCGGGCGGAGGCGCTGGCGCGGCATCACGGGACGCGGCTGATTCTCGTGGTGGACAGCCCGGAGATGGCGGGGCTGCTGGATGCTGCCGCCGGGGCGCCGCACGAGGTGCTGGTGGAGGTGGATTCCGGCGAGCACCGGGCCGGGGTGCCGCCGGAGAAGGCGCTGGCCGTGGCGCGGGCGGTCCATGGCTCCGGGAACCTGCGGATGGCGGGGGTGATGACCCATGGCGGCCATTCCTACGGCAAGGCCGACGAGGCCTCGATCGCGGAGGTGGCGGAGCAGGAGCGGGTGGCCACCGTCACAGCGGCCGAGGCCATCCGGGGCGCGGGGATGCCGGCGCCGATCGTCTCCGTCGGCTCCTCCCCCACCCTGCTGCACGCGCGGCACCTGGAGGGGGTGACGGAGATCCGGGCGGGGGTGGGGCTGTTCTGGGACCTGGCGCAGATGTCGCGCGGACAGTGCGGGTGGGAGGACCTGGCGCTCTCCGTCCTCTCCACCGTCATCGGGCACAATCGGGCCTCCATGTCGCTGGTGCTGGATGCGGGGGCGCTGGCGCTCTCCAAGGACATGACGGCCAACGCCTTCGCGCCCGGCACCGCTTACGGCACGCTGGGTGAGGCGGAGACGGGGGCGGCGCTGCCGCTGCACGTCCTGCACGCCTACCAGGAGCACGGGATGGTGCCGGTGCCGGACGAGTCCTGGTTCGCGCGGCTTCCGGTCGGTTCCCTGGTGCGGGTCTACCCCAACCATGCCTGCCTGACGGCGGCGGGGGGCTACGGCAGCTACGAGGTGCTGGACGGAACGGGTAACACGGTTGCGCGCTGGCCGCGTATCGACGGGTGGCACTAGGGGCTCGACGCGCGGGGGGCGATCCCCCAAGTGCCGGGCATGGCTGACAGCACCCGCACCGAAACCGATTCCCTCGGCACGATCGAGATCGCGGCCGACCGCCTCTGGGGGCCGCAGACGGAGCGCGCCCGGCGATTGTTCCGCATCGGCTCAGAGGTCTTCCCGCCGACGCTGATCCGGGCCGTGGGGCTGCAGAAGCAGGCCGCAGCGGAGGCGAACCTGGCGTTGGGGGAGCTGCCGCGCGACATCGCGGAGCCGGTGATCGCGGCGGCGAAGGAGGTCGCCGCGAACGAGCGGGATGCCGACTTCCCCCTGCCGGTTTGGCAGACCGGGTCCGGCACCCAGACGAACATGAACGCGAACGAGGTCATCTCCAACCGCGCGAACCAGATGCTGGGCCAGGAACTGGGCAGCCGGAAGCCGGTGCATCCCAATGACCACGTGAACCGCGGCCAGTCCTCCAACGACAGCTTCCCCACTGTAATGCATGTGGCGGCCGCCGAGGCCGTGACGAAGCATCTGGTGCCCGGGCTGGAGGTGCTGCGCGCGGCCCTGGCGAGGCGCGGGGAGGAGTGGGACGGGATCGTCAAGCTCGGCCGCACCCACCTGATGGACGCGGTGCCCGTGACGCTCGGCCAGGAGTTCCGGGCCTGGGCGATGATGGTGGAGGCGGGGATCGCGCGCGTGCAGGCGGCGCTGCCGGACATCCTCGCCCTGCCCCAGGGTGGCACGGCGGCGGGCACGGGGCTGAACACGCATCCCGACTTCGCCAGGATCTTCGCGGAGCGGATGGCGGCCCTTACCGGGCTGCCCTTCGTTGCCCATCCCAACCCCTTCGTCGGCATGGGCGCGCATGACGCCTTCGTGGCGCTTCAGGGGGCGATGAACAGCGTCGCCGCCTCGCTGAACAAGATCGCCAACGACGTGCGGCTGCTGGGCTCCGGGCCGCGCTCGGGCTTTTCGGAGCTGGTGATCCCGGCGGACGGCCTCTCCTCCTCCATCATGCCGGGGAAGACGAACCCGACGCAGTCGGAGGCGCTGACGATGGTCTGCGCGCAGGTGATGGGGAACACCACCACCGTGACGGTCGCGGGCACGCAGGGACACCTGGAGCTGAACGTCTTCAAGCCCGTGATCATCCAGGCCGTGCTGCAATCCGCCACCCTTCTGGCGGATGCGGCGGAGAGCTTCGCCCACAACATGGTGGAGAAGCTGGAGCCGAACCGGGAGCGCATCGCGGAGAACGTGGCGAAATCCCTGATGCTGGTGACGGCGCTGAACCCGAAGATCGGCTACGACAAGGCCGTGAAGATCGGGAAGACGGCGCTGGCGGAGAACCTGACCCTGCGTGACGCCGCGGAGAAGCTGGGCTTCGTGACGCCGGAGGACTTCGACCGCTGGGTGCGGCCGGAGGAGATGACGCGGCCGGGCGCCTCGCTCGCCGGGGGCTAGTCGCTCCCCTGCGCGGGGCTGGAACCGGGAGCGCGGGCTGGTAGGTTATCGGCCATGCCCGATCTCAGCCAGCTCGCCCTCTTCTCCGCCGCCGCCTTCCTCCTCGCCCTGACACCCGGGCCTGGGATCTTCTACGTTGCCGCCCGCACGCTCTCCGGCGGCCGCGCCGAGGGCATCGCCTCCAGCTTCGGCACGGGGCTGGGCGGCATGGTGCATGTGCTGGCGGGAAGCCTCGGCGTCTCCGCGATCGTGCTGGCGAGCGCGGAGCTGTTCACGGCGCTGAAGATGCTGGGCGCCGCCTATCTCGTCTGGATCGGCCTGCGTACCGTCTGGTCGGCGCGCCGGGATGCACAGGCGGTGCCCGGCGGTGGCGGCGCGCCCGTCGGAACCCGGCGAGCCTTCCGGGAGGGCGCGCTGGTGGAAGCGCTGAACCCGAAGACGGCCGCCTTCTTCCTCGCCTTCGTGCCGCAGTTCGTCGATCCGGCCGCCGGCGGGGTGGCGGTGCAGTTCGCGGTGCTGGGCCTCATCTCGGTGGCGCTGAACACGCTCGTGGATGTGGTGGTGGCCGTGCTGGCCGCGCGGGTCCGCAGCGGGGCGCTGGGGCGCCCGGGCCTGGTGCGCCGCCTGCGGGAGGCTTCGGGGGTCGCCATGGTGGCGCTGGGCGTCGGGCTTGCCCTGACCCGCCGCCCCGTTCCGGCCGGCTGATCCGGGGCCGCGATGGCCGGCCACCTCGTCAAGCGGTCCTTCACCCTCGCCGGGCACCGCACCTCCATCGCGCTGGAGCCCGAGTTCTGGGCGGCGCTGGAGGCGGAGGCGGCGCGGCGGGGGGAGAACCTGCTGCGCCTCGTGCTGGCGGCCGATGCGGCGCGGGACGATCCTGCGCTGCCCCTCGCCTCGGCATTGAGGGTGCTGGCCCTGCGGATCGCGCAGCGGGGCTGAGGCGGCCCTATTTTTGCTTGCGGCCCATGCGTGCAGCCCCCTATTTCTCGTCTCGCGAGTAGAAGCGGCCAAGGTCCTTCGGGACCCCGGGCATTGCTCCGACAGACGACCTGTCGAGGTGCCACATGCCCGCTTCCCTTCCGTACCCTCCGATGAACAAGCGGGCCGGACTTCATCCGGCACCGCGGCCGATGCACGGCCGCGGAGGACAGGGCGCCTGACACACGTTTCCCGCCCGCCATCCCGGCCGGCGGTTCACGGAGTAGAAGCGGCGGCCGCCCCCATGGGTGCCTGACATTGCTCCATCACACCGGCGGCCCGAGCGCCGCCCGATAGGAGAACCACATGTCCTACGCACTGAAGGAGCTGAACCGGGAGACGGGCTTCGGCGGGATGGGCACCACGAAGGAGCGGGAGGTCCTCGTCATCAGCCTCGCGAACTTCGAGGCCCGCAAGGCGGAGATCGCGGACGCGCTCTGGAAAGCCTCCACGGAGATCGGCTTCTTCCAGCTCTCAGACCACGGCATCCCGCTGGAGCAGATCGACGAGGCCTTTGAGATGACGGCCCGCTTCTTCGCGCTGCCGCAGGAGGTGAAGGCGAAGTACCCGATGGCCAAGGGGACCAACTACGGCTGGGAGTACAAGGCCCAGGTCCGCCCCTCCACCGGCACGGCGGACAACAAGGAATCCTTCCAGGTCACCGTGCCGAAGATGGCCGGCCTCTGGCCCTCGGGTGAGGAGCTGCCGGGCTTCAAGGCCTGCATGCTGGCCTTCGAGCGGGCGAACTGGGCGGTGGGCATGAAGGTGCTGTCCTGCTTCGCCGACAAGCTGGGCTTCCCCGCGGACTTCTTCACCGAGGCGCACGACCCGACCTCGCCCGAGTACCAGTCCACCCAGCGCCTGATCCACTACCTGCCGATGGTGGACGCGAAGCCGGAGGACTTCACGGGCTGGCGCGCCGGGGCGCACACGGACTACGACTGCCTGACGCTGCTGCACCAGCGCACGGGCCAGGGCGGGCTGCAGCTCTGCCCCGGCAGGGAGGCGGATGGCGGCGAGCTGGCCTGGACGGACGTGCCGCCCGTGACCGGCCTCATCACCTGCAACATCGGCGACATGCTGGCGCGCTGGAGTGACGGGAAGCTGCAGTCCAACCTGCACCGCGTGCGGATGCCGCGGGCGGACGAGTATCTGGGCCCGCGCTACTCCCTGCCCTTCTTCTGCCAGGCCAACCGCGACGCGCTGATCCAGGCGCCGACGGGGTCCGAGCCGCCGATCACGGCGAAGGACTTCCTGGACATGCGGATCGCCGCGAACTTCGCGAAGATCGGGATGTGAGCGGCGGGACATGAAGCCCGGGGGGGGGCCGGAGGGGAACGCCCCCTCCGGCCCTTTCCGTTTCAGGTCACTGCTGTGCCCGCCACCGCAGCCAGGCCGCCAGTTCCGGCAAACGCCGGGGCGCGGCGGCGGGGCCGGTCAGGCGGATGCCGACCTCCGGCACGGGGTCGGCCGGCTTCTGCGTCGCGGTAAGGTCGAGGGCGGCGCGGGCCAGGTCCAGCTCGCCGCGCAGGGTGAGGGCCACGCCATCCCCGCCCGCCGCGCCCTCGGAGAGGGTGGCGCGGCCGGCTTCCAGCGCGGCGCGGAGGGAGAGGGTGGCGAAGCCCGTGCTGCCGGAGGCGAGGGCGGCGCGCAGGGCGGCCTCGTCCCCCGCCGCGGCAGCGCGGCCGGCTGCTGCGGCGTCGAGCCCGGAGAGGGTGCCGCGGCGGATCGTCGCGGCCGCCTCGCCGCCGAGGGTGGCGAGAAGGGTGGCGGGGCTGCTGCCCGTGGCGGAGAGGCGGAGTTCCGCATCCGCCTCCCCCGCCGCCAGGTCCAGCGGCAGGCCGAGGAGCGGCCCCGTGATGCCGGCGCCGCGCAGGGTGGCCGCGGCCGAGAGGCGTGGCGCGTCGCCGGCCGCGTCCAGGGCGGCGCTGCCGCGCAGCGTGCCCCGGTCCAGGGCTGCCTCGACCTCGTCCAGGGCCAGGGCGCCCTCCCTCAGGCGCAGCCGGGCGCGCAGCTCCCGCGCGGCGGGCAGGCCGGGCAGTTCCAGCCGGGCGACGGAGAGGGCGAGCTCGGCATCGGCGCCGCGCAGGGCGGCGAAGGGAATGGGATCGCTGCCGCGCCAGGGGGCCTCGGGCAGGGCCACGGCCTCGGCGGCGACGCGGCCGGTCAGGCGTGGGCGGGCCCCTTCGAGGGCGAGGGCGAGGGCACCGCCGGCCCGCAGGGCGCCGGCCACGAGGTCGAAGCGCTCCGCCGAGACGCCCCCCGCCCCGGCCGTGCCGGAGGCGACGAGGGAGAGGGAGCCCTCCCCGATCCAAGGCGCCACCCCCTCGCCTCGCAGGCCCAGCGCGTCGTCCAGCAGCCGGGGCGCGCCGGGATGGCGGAGGGTGATACTCCCCGTCGCGCGGCGGCCGGGCAGGTCCAGGATTCCGGCGGTCTCCAGCCGCGCCTCACCCAGCTCGGCGCCCGCCTGCAGCGCCAGGGCTTCCGGCGGGCCGCCCCCGGTGGCGCGGAGGGTGACCGGCTCCCCCGCCAGCCGGGTGCCGTCCGGCCAGGCGCCGGGCAGTAGGGCGAGGAGGGCGCGGGCGTCGCGGGCGGAGAAGTCCAGCACGGCATCCGACAGGCGCGGGCTGGGGCCGAGCAGGGCGGTGCCGGAGGCGGACAGGTCGCCGCCGGCCAGGGCCCCGGCGAGGCGGCGAAGGGTGAGGCGCCCGTTCTCCAGCGCGGCGTCCAGCGAAGCGCGCTCCAGCACCGCGCCGCGCCAGCGGGCGCGCTCTGTCGCCAGGCGGAGGTTCGCGTCGATCCCGCCGAGGAGGCGGCTGGCGGTGGGCCAGTCCAGCCCCGGGCGCAGCCAGCCCTCCAACTCCAGCGCGTCCAGCGTGAGGCCGAGGCCGAGGGCGGGGCGGGCGCCGAAGCGCAGCACGCCGGCGCCGGAAATGCGGGTGCCGTCCAGCGTCGCGGAGAGCTCCGGCACGGCGATGGAGCCGGGCTCCAGCACCAGCCGCGCCCTTCCCTCCCCCTCGCGCAGGCGGCCGGGGGCGAGCCAGGCGGTCCAGCCCTCGCCGGAGGGGGCGATGAGGGGGGCCACCGCCTCCACCGTGCCGCGCAGGTCGGTGCCGGAGAAGCGCAGCGCGGCCTCCAGCCTCTCCCCGGCCGTGGCCCCGTTCAGCTCCACGCTCGTCCCGCCCGGCAGGATCGCGGAGACGTCGGAGAGGGTGAGGCGGCCGCCGGCCGCGCCCCCATCCCGGAAGACGGCGGCGCGCAAGCGGCGCAGGGCCACGCCGCGGAAGTTCGCCGCCTCCGCCGAGAGGTCCAGCCCCAGCGGCAGGGCGGAGGGGCGGGTGCGGAGCGCAGCGAGCCAGGGGTCCAGGTCCAGCCGGCTGGCGAGCAGCGCCGCGTCCAACCGCGGCCGGGGCGAGAGGCGGAGGGTGAGCGCGCCGCGCGCCGGGCTGCCGCCGATGTTGAGGGTGAGGTCGTCCGCCGCCAGCAGGTCCGCCGCCACCGTCAGCCGGCCGCGGGCGCGGAAGGCGCCAGGCGGGCCGGGGACGAGGGCGCTGAGGTCGGGGCCGGAGGCCTCCACGCTTCCCTCCACCGTGCCCTCCGGCGTCAGCACGCCGCGGGCGGCGATGGCGGCGTTGCCCATGGAGAGGCTCAGGTCGGCGGGGGTGTAGCCGTCGTAGCCCGGGCGGCCGATCCCGGCCTCGAAGCGCCATTCCAGCCCGCCCCAGGCGAAGCGGCCCTCGGCGCGCGTGCCCTGGGTGGCGTCCCCGGCGGTCAGCCGGGCCTGCACGTTCTCCAGCCGCATGCCGCCGATGACGACGCGGCTGTCCACGAGCTGGGCGGAAAGGGCGGAGAGGCTGCCTGGCAGGTTCGCGGCATCGGCGGGGGGCCAGGGCAGGCGCAGCTCCGCGCCGACGATCGCGATCTCCCGCGGGGCGATCCGGCCGAGGAGCAGGGCGCCGCCATCCACCCGCAGCCGGAGGGA
Source organism: Pararoseomonas sp. SCSIO 73927 (assembly GCF_037040815.1). NCBI lineage: Bacteria > Pseudomonadati > Pseudomonadota > Alphaproteobacteria > Acetobacterales > Acetobacteraceae > Pararoseomonas > Pararoseomonas sp. SCSIO 73927. The sequence goes on along the minus strand of NZ_CP146232.1, from coordinate 3,565,410 downwards.
GGCGGCGGCGAAGCCCAGCCCGTCCCCGGCATCGCCGAGGGTAACGCCCTGCGCTTCCACCACCGGATAGGGAAGGAGGCGCAGGCGGACGGGGCCGTGCAGGAGGACCGGGCGGCCGATGCGGGCGGCCGCCAGCTCGGCGAGCTGGGCGCGCCGCGCGGTCCAGTCCGTGAAGAGGGGGGCGGCCCAGAGGGTGCCGAGGAGTGCGGCGAGGAGGAGGACGAGGCCCGCGCCGGCCAGGAGGGGGCGGCGCATGCTAGGCCGGCCGGGCTCTGTCCGAGGCTGGACGGGCTCTGCCCGGGGCCGGCCAGGCCGTGCCCGGTTCCGCCCCGCCCATGCCCGCCGCTCCTGACACCCTGCCTCCGCCCTGCCGGGACCTCGATTCCCTGTTGCCGGACCATGCTTGACGCGGGGGCGGGGGGCAAGGAAGCGCGCTTCCGCCCCGGCGGGTTTCCGGGCATAGGCTTAGGCGACTCGGTGGACGAGGTGCGTTCGGGCGACCCATGGGGTTCTGGGGCAAGATCATCGGCGGCGCGGTGGGTTTCGCCATGGGCGGCCCGGTGGGCGCCGTTCTCGGCAGCGCGCTGGGCCATGCGGCGGATGAGGGCACGCTGGGGCGCGGCCTCAACATGGGGCTGCCGGGCCTGGACGGGGCGCGGGTCGCGGCCATGCTGGGTTCGCGGGAGAGCCTTTTCGCGGTTTCCGTCGTCGTGCTCTCGGCAAAGCTCGCCAAGGCGGACGGGCCGGTGAAGCGCGAGGAGATCGACGCCTTCAAGCGCGTCTTCCACGTGCCGCCGGAGAACATGCGGGAGGTGGCGCAGCTCTTCGACCGGGCGCGGGAGAGCGCGGAGGGCGCGGAGCCCTACGCCGATCGGCTGGGATCCGCCTTCGCAGGGGAGCGGCCGGTTCTGGAGGACGTGCTCGGCGCGCTGTTCCGCATCGCGGAGGCGGACGGGGCGGCGAACCGGGCGGAGCTGGCCTTCCTCGGCGGGGTGCATGCCCGCTTCGGGCTGGACGCCGCGTCCTGGGAACGGGTGCGACTGGGCCGGCCCAACCCGAACTCCCCTGCCCTGGCCCCGGAGGGGCCGGACCCCTACGCCGTGATGGGCATCCCCCGCGGTGCCACGGACGAGGAGGTGCGCGCGACCTGGAAGCGGCTGATGCGGGAGAACCACCCGGACAGCATGGCCGCGCGCGGGGTGCCGGCGGACCTCGCCCGCAAGGCGACGGAGAAGGTGGCGGAGATCAACGCCGCCTGGGACCGGATCAAGCGGGAGCGCGGGATATGAGGTGCCCCCCGTGACCACCCGGCGCGGCCCCCTCCCCGGCAACCGGCCGGGCAGACAGCCCATCGGGCGCGAGGGCAGGACCGGCGGGCTGCCGCTGGTGCCGACCGAGGGCGGGCTGGCGATCAAGGAGCTGCCGAGCCCGAACCAGGAGGACCGCCCGCCCGGCGTTCCGATCGATACGCTGATCCTGCACTACACGGACATGGAGAGCGGCGCGGCGGCAATCGAGCGGCTGCGCGACCCGGCGGCCAAGGTCTCCGCCCACTACGTGGTGGAGGAGGACGGGGGGGTCTTCCGGCTGGTGCCGGAGGCGCGTCGGGCGGCCCATGCCGGCATCTCCCACTGGCGGGGGAACACGGGGCTGAACGCCCGCAGCATCGGGATCGAGGTGGTGAACCCCGGCCATTCCTGCGGCTACCGCCCCTTCCCCGCCCTGCAGATGGCGGCGCTGGCCGACCTGTGCCTGGAGATCCTGTCCCGCCATCCCATCCCCGCACGGAACGTGGTGGCGCACAGCGACGTGGCGCCGGACCGCAAGCGCGACCCGGGCGAGCTGTTCGACTGGCGGGGGCTGGCCTCGATCGGCGTGGGGCTGTGGCCGGAAGGCGTCGAGGGCGGCGACCTCTCCGCCGTGCCCGGCGGCTTGGTGCGGGCGGCGGAGCTGCTGCGGCGGATCGGCTACCCCGTGGACCCGGCCAGGCCGGACGTGGCGCTGGTGGCCTTCCAGCGGCACTGGCGGCAGGAGGAATGGGGCGGGCGGGCCGATGCGGGAACCCTGGCCCGGCTAGAGGCGGTGGCCGCGCTGGCGGAGGCGGATGGGGTCGTGGCGGAGCCGGCCGAGAAAGGCTGACCAGGTGGGTTGACCCTCTTGCCCCCGAGTCGCATACCCCGCCGGCCAGACGGCCGGACGACCGCTGCCGACCCCTTTTCGGGGTGGTGGAGGAAAGTCCGGGCTCCATGGGAAAACGGTGCCGGCTAACGGCCGGCGGGGGCGACCCCAGGGACAGTGCCACAGAGAAGAGACCGCCCCATCGCCGCAAGGCCGCGGGGCAAGGGTGAAACGGTGGGGTAAGAGCCCACCGCGCCCCTGGCGACAGGGGCGGCACGGCAAACCCCACCGGGAGCAAGGCCGAATAGGGATGGCCGGCGGGAATCCCCGGATTCGCCGCCAGGGGCTTCCCGCCCCGCCATCCGGGTTGGCCGCGAGAAGCCCCTGGCAACAGGGGTTCCAGAGGAATGGTCGTCCGGTTCCCGGGGCAACCCAGGGGCTGACAGAACCCGGCTTACAGGCCGTCTGGCCTCTTTTTCTTAATCAAACCTTCCAATTCATCCGCATAACCAATTGAATTGGTCGGATTTCGGCTGCGTTGCTCACCAGCAACAGTTTGTCGTGCGCACGCAATCGCGCTTGTTGACCCATCACGGCCCATGTTATCCCAAGTCATCCCGCAAGGGCCCGGACCTGAGGGGGGCGAGGGGCTGGCGGGATGGTCGGGTGAGCCGGCGGGGTCGGGGGGCCTCGCCGGCCATCTGATAGGGGAAAACACCAGTCGCCCAGTGCGGCCGCGAGGGGGCGGACGTCCAGCGGATGACCCAGTTCATGGGCACCTTCACGGGCAAGCTGGATCGGAAGGGGCGGGTCTCCGTTCCCGCCGCTTTCCGCGCCGCCCTGGAGCGCCTGGGCACGCAGGACGTCATCCTCCGTCTTTCCCACCGCGATCCCTGCGTCGAGGCCTGGCCGCAGCCGGCCTTCGAGGCGATGGCGGGCGGGCTGGAAGGGATGGACGCCTTCTCCGAGAACCTCGACGACCTCTCGCTCAGCCTCTTCGCCGATGCCTATCCGCTGCGGCCCGATGGCGAGGGGCGCGTGGTGCTGCCCGAGGACCTGATCACCCATGCCGGGCTGACGGAGGCGGTGAGCTTCGTCGGCAACGGGCGCTTCTTCCAGCTTTGGGAACCTGAGGCGGCCCGCAAGCGCGTGGAGCTGGCGCGCCAGCGGGCGCGCGACCGCGCCTTGACCGTGCCGGCCCGCCCCGGCGCGGCCGCGCCTGCCCCCCAGGCACCTTCCCCCATGCCTTTCCCTGGGGGAGGCCGCGCGTGAGCGACGCCCCCCTCCCTTCCCTCGTCGCGCCGGACCCCACCGGGGGTGGCCATGTCCCGGTCATGCTGGCCGAGGTGCTGGCGGCGCTCGCCCCGCGCGATGGCGCCATCCTGCTGGACGGCACCTTCGGCGGCGGCGGCTACAGCGCCGCCATCCTCTCCTCCGCCGCCTGCACCCTCTACGCCGTGGATCGCGACCCTGACGCGATCGCCCGCGGCGCCTCCCTCGTCGCCCGCTTCCCCGGCCGGCTGCACCTGGTGGAGGGGCGGTTCGGCGACATGCACGCCCTGATGGCGGATCGCGGCGTGGCGGCGCTGGACGGGGTGGTGCTCGACCTCGGCGTCTCCTCCTACCAGATCGACGAGGCCGATCGCGGCTTCTCCCTCCGCGCCGACGGGCCGCTGGACATGCGAATGGAGAGGTCCGGCCCCAGCGCGGCGGACCTGGTGAACACCCTGCCGGAGCGCGAGCTGGCCGACCTGCTGTGGGAGTTGGGCGAGGAGCGCCATTCCCGCCGGATCGCCCGCAAGATCGTGGCCGCGCGCGGCGACGCCCCCTTCGAGACGACACTGCAGCTCGCCGAGGCCATCCACATGGTCATGCCGCGCGACCCCTCGGGCATGGACAGCGCGACGCGGTCCTTCCAGGCGCTGCGGCTGCGCGTAAACGACGAGCTGGGCGAGGTGGAGCGCGGGCTGGAGGCGGCCATGGGGCTGCTGGCCCCCGGCGGGCGCCTCGTCGTCGTCTCCTTCCATTCGCTGGAGGACCGGATCGTGAAGCGCTTCATGCGCGACGCGGCGGGCCGCGCCCCTGGCGCGTCCCGCTTCGACCCGGCATCCCTCCTGCATGCCCAGAAGCCGGCGGGATTCCGCCTGCTCACCAACACCGCCCTGCGGCCATCATCCGCAGAGACAGACACGAATCCCCGCGCGCGATCCGCAAGGCTCCGCGCCATCGAGAGGCTGGCCGCATGATTCGACCGCTCACTTTCCTCTCGCTCGTCGCGGCCGCGGGGGCCGGGCTGCACCTCTACTCGGTGAAGCACGAGGTCTCGCAGCTGGAGAAGGTGCTGCGCGAGACGGTGCGCCAGACCGAGGCGGCACGGGAGCGCACGGCGGTGCTGCGGGCCGAGTGGGCGATGCTGAACGAGCCGGAGCGCCTGCGCGCCGCCACCCTGCGGGTGCTGCCGCTGGAGGTGATGCAGACCGCGCAGTTCGTGCGGCCGGCCGAGCTGGACCGGCGCCTGCCGGCCGCAGTGGCCTTCGCCGGCGCGCCGAGCCTCTTCACGCCCGCCCCGGGCGAGCGGGGCGGGGCCGCGGGCGACGTGGCGGTGGCCGCGGCGATGCCGGCGGCGGCTGCCGCGGCGGTGGCGATGGCCGGAGCGGCCCTGGCGGCCCCAGCCGCGGGGGCGACGGCGGCGCCCGTGGCGGATCTTAGCCTTCTCGCCGCCCTGCCCCTGCCCCCCGAGGCGCCCCCGCCGCCGCCTGCGCCCGTGCGCGCCGCGCCCGCCGAGCGGGCGGCCGCGCCGGTGGTCGTCGCGGAGCGCGCCCCGGTTGAGCGGGCCCCGGTGGAACGGGCAGTGGTGGAGCGGGCGGTGGCGGAGCGCCCGGCGCGGGTGGCGCCGCCGCACCTGCCGCAGGTGGCCTCGGCGCGCCTGCCTGAGCCTCGCGAGGTCGCGCCGCGCGACGCCGCCCCCCGTTTGGCCGAGCCCGTCCGCCGCCCCCGCCCGATTGACGCCCGCCCGCTCGAGCCCCGCGTGGCGGAGCGCGAGGTGGATCGCGGCATGAACCTGGCGGCGCCGCCGCAGCCGGCCGCCCTGCTGCGCACGGCGCTCCACATGCGCCCGAGCGCCCCGCCGCCCCCTGCCCCGGTGGCGCCGCCCATGGCCTCGTCCATGGGCTCCATGCTCGGGGGCGCGGCCCGGCCGATGCTCGCGCCGCCGGTGCCGGTTGCCAGTGCCAGCGCCGCCACGCTGGGCGCGGTGCGGTGAACGACCCCGCCGCCCCCGACCCGAACGCCGCCATCGCCTACCAGCTGCGCGAGCCCGTCCGGGCCGAGCGGGTGGGGGATGGGCGCAACGCCGCGCGGCTGGGTCAACCGGACCTGGCGCGCCGCGCGGTGCTGGAGAAGAGCCGCGGCCGGCTGGTGATCGCCGCCGCGGGCTTCGGCCTGCTCTACGGCGCCGTGGCGCTGAAGGCGACGGTCGCGACGGTGATCGACCCGCGCGAGCCGCGGCGCATGCCGACGGAGACGGCGTCGATCCCCCGGCCGGAGCCGGTGACGGGGCGCGCCCCGATCACGGACCGCAACGGGGAGATCCTCGCGGTCTCGCTGCCCGTCACGGCGCTCTACGCCAATCCCCGGCAGATCGAGAATCCGGCGGAGGTGGCCGCGCGGCTGGCCCGCGTGCTGCCGCAGCTGGACCGGGAGAGGCTGGTCGGGCGCCTGATGGGGGAGCGGCAGTTCTCCTACCTCGCCCGCGCGCTCACGCCGCGCGAGAAGCAGGCGGTGAACGACCTCGGCATCGCCGGGCTGCACTTCGAGGAGGGCGAGCGCCGCTACTACCCGCAGGGGCGGGCGGCGGTGCACGTGCTGGGCAACGTGGACGTGGACGGCGCGGGCCTCTCCGGCATGGAACGCTACCACGACGAGCGACTGCGGGCCCGCCCGCACGACCCGCTGCGGACCGCCATCGACATCCGCGTGCAGCTGGCGCTGCGCGACGGCGTGGCGAAGGCGATCGAGGACTTCTCCGGCATCGGCGGCGCCGGCGTGGTGCTGGATATCCACACGGGCGAAGTGCTGGCGATGGTGTCCCTGCCGGACTACGACGCGGGCGGCATCGGCGAGGCCTCGCCCGAGCAGCGCTTCAACCGCGTGACGGTCGGCACCTACGAGCCGGGCTCCACCTTCAAGCTGTTCACCGCCGCGGCCGCGCTGGAGTACGGCACCTCCAACGTCTACTCCAGCACCTTCAACGCGGCGCAGCCGATCCGCTTCGGGCGGTTCACCATCACGGACTACAAGGGCAAGAACCGCGTCATCACCTTCCCGGAGATGCTGGCCTACTCCTCCAACCTTGGCGCCGCGCACATGGCGCAGGGCTTCGGGCCGCAGCGGCAGCGCGAGTTCCTGGGGCGGATGGGCATGCTCTCCCGCCCGCAGATCGAGCTGACGGAGACGGCGGTGCCGATGGTGCCGCCGGCCAATGGCTGGCGCGAGATCAACATGCTGACCATCTCCTACGGCCACGGCATCGCCGTGACGCCGCTGCAGGTGGTGACCGGCGTCTCCGCCCTCGCCAATGGCGGCATCCTGCGCTCCCCCACCCTGCTGGCGCAGCCGCCGGGCACGCAGCGGGAGGGGACGCGCGTGATCAGCGAGCGCAACTCGGAGACGATGCGCCGGCTGATGCGGCTGGTGGTGACGGACGGCTCCGCCAAGGGCGCGGAGGTGGCGGGCTACTTCGTGGGCGGCAAGACCGGCACGGCGCAGAAGACCGGGCCGCGTGGCGGCTACCTGCCGAACAAGCGCATCGCGGCCTTCGTCGGCGCCTTCCCCATGCAGGCCCCGCGCTACGCCATCTACGTGATGGTGGACGAGCCGAACCCGAACGCGCGGTCTCACGGCTACGCGACGGCGGGCTGGGTGGCGGCGCCGGCGGCGGGCACCGTGATCTCCCGCATCGCGCCGGTGCTGGGGCTGGTGCCGGAGAACCCGCAGGACCCGGGCATCGTGCAGGCCGTCAGCATCCCGTTGCAGCCCGGGCGCGGGGGACCGCGCCCCGCCACCGCGGCCGCGCCCGCCGCGCGCCCCGCGGCGCCGCCCGCCGTGCCGGGGCGCCCGATGACAACGCCCGCGATCGCGCCGCGGCCGGCCGTGCCGCAGCCCGTGCCGTCCTCCCCCACCCTGGCGCCGCCCGTGCCGCTGCGGGTGACGGAGCTGGACGCGATGCGGGAGCAGGGCGTCAGCCGGATCCGCTTCACCATGGCCGCGCAGGCCGCCACCCTCACCGGCCCCGGGGCGGTGACGAGCCATGAGGCTCGATGACCTGATGGCCCGGCTGGACTCCGTCGCGATCCGCTTCGAGGGCCGGCCCGAGGTGACGGCGCTGACGGCGGACAGCCGGCAGGTGGTGCCGGGCGCCCTCTTCGCCGCGCTGCCGGGCGCGCGCACGGATGGCCGCGCGCATATCGAGGAGGCGGTGCGCCGCGGCGCCGCGGCGGTGCTGGCGCCGGAGGGGACGGAGTGGCCGCCCGGGGTGCCGCCGCGCCCGCTGGTGACGGCCGCCGACGCGCGGCGCGCGCTGGCGCTGATGGCCGCGCGCTTCCACGGCGCGCAGCCCCGCACGGTGGTGGCCGTGACGGGGACGAACGGCAAGACGAGCACGGCCGACTTCCTGCGCCAGATCTGGGCCGATGGCGGGGAGCGCGCGGCGTCCATGGGGACACTGGGCCTGGTGGCGGACGGCTTCCCGCCCGGACCTTCGCTGACGACGCCCGACCCCGTCTCGCTGCACGCGACGCTGGCCGCGGTGGCGCGCGCCGGGGTGACGCACGCGGCGATGGAGGCCTCCTCCCACGGGCTGGAACAGCGGCGGCTGGACGGGGTGATGCTGGCGGGTGCCGGCTTCTCCAACCTGACGCGCGACCACCTGGACTACCACGGCACGATCGAGGAGTACCGCGCGGCGAAGCTGCGACTGCTCGACACGCTGCTGGAGGCGGGGCGCCCGGCGGTGGCGAACGCGGACATGGACGGGGCGACGCTGGCCGCCATCCGCTCCATCGCGGCCCGGCGCCGGCTGCGGCTGATGACGGTGGGCGAGGCGGGGGCCGACCTGCGCCTGCTGCGCCACGCGCCGCTGGCGGACGGGCAGGAGATGGAGGTCAGCCTCTTCGGCATGCGGCAGGTGCTGCACCTGCCGCTGGTCGGGCGCTACCAGGCGGACAACGTGATGCTGGCGGCGGCGCTGGCCGTGGCGACGGGGCTTCCGGCGGACCGCGTGCTGCGCGCCCTGCCCCGCCTTTCCGGCGTGCGCGGGCGGATGGAGCTGGCGGCCCGGCTGCCGAACGGGGCGGCGGTCTACGTGGACTACGCCCACACGCCGGACGCGCTGGAGCGGCTGCTGACCGCGCTGCGGCCGCATGCCGCGCGCTTGCACGTGGTGTTCGGCGCCGGCGGGGACCGGGATCCCGGCAAGCGGCCGCTGATGGGTGCGGCGGCGGCGCGGCTGGCCGACCGGGTGGTGGTGACGGACGACAATCCCCGCAGCGAGGACCCGGCCGCGATCCGGGCAGCGGTGCTGGCGGGCTGCAACAGCGTGAGTGCAGGGGGCGGCATCGACATCGGCGGGCGGGAGGCGGCGATCGCGGAGGCGATGGCGGCGCTCGGGCCCGGGGACGTGCTGGCGGTGGCCGGCAAGGGGCATGAGAGCGGGCAGACGGTCGGCGGGGTGACGCATCCCTTCGACGACGTTTCCGTGGTGCGGGCGCTGGCGGGAAGTGCGGCGTGAGCGCGGCGCTGTGGGACACGGCCGCGCTGCGCGCGGCGACGGGCGGCGACGTGCCGGAGGGCGTGGCGGTGACCGGCGTGTCCATCGACAGCCGGAGCGCCAGTCCGGGCGATCTTTTCGTCGCGCTGCGGGACGCGCGCGACGGCCATGATTTCGTGCCGGACGCGCTGGCGCGCGGCGCGGCCTGCGCGATGGTGGACCGTGACGTGCCCGGCGTGGGGCCGCTGCTGCGCGTGGGGGACACGCTGGCAGGGCTGACGGCGCTGGGTGCCGCAGGGCGGGCACGGTCCGCCGCGCGCTTCGTCGCCGTGACGGGCAGCGTGGGCAAGACGACCACGAAGGAGATGCTGGCGGCCGGACTCTCCGCCTGCGGGTCCGTGCACGCGGCGGTGGCGAGCTACAACAATCACTGGGGCGTGCCGCTGACCCTGGCGCGGATGCCGCTCGGTGCCGGGTTCGGTGTGATCGAGCTGGGGATGAACAACCGGGGCGAGATCGCGCCCCTCTCCCGCCTCGCGCGGCCGCATGTGGCGGTCATCACCACCATCGCGCCGGCCCATCTCGGGCGGCTGGGCTCCATGGAGGCGATCGCGGAGGAGAAGGCCGACATTGTCCTGGGCCTGGAGCCCGGCGGGGTGGCGGTGATTCCGGCGGAGGGGCCCTGCGCCGATCTGCTGCGCCGGCGCGCGGAGGAGGCGGGCGTGCGCGCCGTGCCCTTCGGCGAGGGCGGCGCGGCAAGTTTGCTGGAGTGGGAGGGCGGGGCCGAGAGTCAGTCCTTCCGCGTCTCGCTCGGCGGTGAGAGCTACGACGTGTCCCTGCCCGTTCCCGGCCGGCACATGGCGATGAACGCGGTGGCCTGCCTGGCCGCCGCGCGGGCGCTTGGGGCCGATGTCCGGCGCTTCGCGGAAGGGCTGGCGGGCTTCGCGCCGCTGGCCGGGCGGGGAGCGCGCGTCACGATCCCCGTGGCGGGCGGCTCGGTGCTGCTGCTCGACGAATCCTACAATGCCAATACGACCTCCATGCGTGCGGCCCTTGCCGTGCTGGCGGCACAGGAAGGAACGCGGCGCGTGGCCGTGATGGGTGATATGCTGGAACTTGGTAACGAGGGCGCGGCGATGCACGCCGGCCTGGCCGCGGATGCGGCGGCAAGCGCGGATATCGTGTTCACCTGCGGCCCGCAGATGGCGGCGCTGCACGATGCGCTGCCGGCGGACAAGCGCGGCGCGCACGCGGCGGACAGCGCGGCGCTGGCGCCGATCGTGGCGGATGCGCTGCGGGCGCGGGATTCCGTGCTGGTGAAGGGCTCGCTCGGCAGCCGCATGGCGGTGGTGGTGCGCGCGATCAAGGCCGTTGGCGCGCAGGGAGCGGCGGCATGATCCCCGCCCTGCTCGCCGGCCCCGGCGACCTCATCATTTTCAACCTGCTGCGCTACGTCACCTTCCGCGCGGGCGCGGCCTGCCTGACGGCGCTGGTGCTCTCCATGGTCTTCGGCCCGATGGTGATCCGCTGGCTGCGCGGCTTCCAGCGCGGAGGCCAGCCGATCCGGGCGGACGGGCCGGAGCGGCACCTGATCGAGAAGAAGGGCACGCCCACCATGGGCGGCGTGCTGATCCTGCTGGCGCTCTCCATCTCCACCCTGCTCTGGGCGGATCTGCGGAACGGATTGGTCTGGGCGGTGCTGGCCGTCACCCTCGGCTTCGGGCTGCTGGGCTTCGCGGATGACTGGCTGAAGGTGACGAAGCGGAACACCAAGGGCGTCTCCGCCCGCGGCAAGCTGGTGGTGCAGTTCGGGCTGGCGCTGGTGATCGCCATCGCCATCCTCTACCTGCTGCCGCCCGGGCTGAACGACGGGCTGACGGTGCCGGTGTTCAAGGACATCATCATCCCCTTCGGCATCTTCTTCCCACTGGTGGGGATGCTGGTGATGGTCGGCGCCTCCAACGCCGTGAACCTGACGGACGGGCTGGACGGGCTGGCGATCGTGCCCGTCATGATCGCGGCCGGCGTCTTCGCCATCATCGCCTACCTTGTCGGCAACCGCGTCTTCGCGGACTACCTGCAGGTGGTCTTCGTGCCCGGCACCGGAGAGCTGGCCGTGTTCCTCTCCGCGCTCATCGGGGCGGGGCTGGGCTTCCTGTGGTTCAACGCGCCGCCGGCGGCGGTGTTCATGGGCGATACGGGCAGCCTGGCGCTGGGCGGCGCGCTCGGCGCCGTGGCGGTGGCGACGAAGCACGAGGTGGTGCTGGCCATCGTCGGCGGCGTCTTCGTGGTGGAGACCCTCTCGGTGGTCATCCAGGTCTTCTGGTTCAAGCGCACGGGGCGCCGCGTGTTCCTGATGGCGCCGCTGCACCACCACTACGAGAAGAAGGGATGGTCGGAGCCGACCATCGTGATCCGGTTCTGGATCATCTCCATGATCCTGGCCCTCATCGGCCTTTCCACGCTGAAGATCCGGTGATGGAGCCCGTCGCCCCTCCTTTCGCAGGACAGCGCGTCGCGGTTCTCGGGCTGGGGCGGGCCGGGCTTCCGGCCGCGCGCCGCCTGCGCGAATGGGGCGCGGACGTCACGGCCTGGGACGACGGCGAGGCGGCGCGGGCCGCGGCGGAGGCGGCGGGGATCGCCACCGGGCAGCCGGAGGGTTTCGACCTGCTTATGATCTCCCCGGGGATCCCGCACCGGGGGCCGAAGGCGCACCCGCTCGCGCGGCGGGCGGCGGAGATCGGCGCGCCGGTGCTGTGCGACGTGGAGTTCCTCTACCGGGCCGTGCGTGCCGCCAGCAGCAGGGCGCGCTTCGTCGGAATCACCGGCACGAACGGCAAGTCCACCACCACGGCGCTTCTGGACCACGTCGCGCGCGCGGCGGGGATGACGGTGGCAACGGGCGGCAATCTCGGCCCGCCGGCGCTGGACATGCCGGTGCTACCGGATGACGGCGTGTACATCCTGGAGATGTCCTCCTACTCGGCGGAGCGGCTGGACCGGGCGCGCTTCGAGCTCGGGGCCTTGCTGAATCTCTCCCCGGACCACCTGGACCGACACGGCGACATGGCCGGCTACGCCGCCGCGAAGGCGCGGGTGATGCTCGGCAACGAGATCGCGGTCTTCGGGATGGACGATGCGGAGACGCGCGCGGTGGCCGCGGCGCATGGCGGGCGGGTGGTGCCGGTCTCCGGTCACGCGCCGCAGCCCGGCGGGATCTGGGGCGAGGGCGCGCTGCTGCGGGACGATGCCGGCGTAATCGCTGATCTCTCGGGCGCGCTGGCCCTGCCCGGGCCGCACAACGCGCAGAACGCGGCCGCCGCGGCGGCGCTGGCCTTCGGGCTCGGCATCGCGCGGGAGACCGTGGCGCAGGCGTTGCTCACCTATCCCGGCCTGCCGCACCGGCAGGAGCGGGTGGGCGAGGTGGACGGGATCGTCTTCCTCAACGACAGCAAGGCGACGAACGCGGACAGCACCGCCTATGCCCTGGCCTGCCATGAGCGCGTGGTCTGGATCGCCGGCGGCGTGCCGAAGGCGGGCGGGATCGTGCCGCTGGCGCCCCTCTTCCCCCGCGTGGCGGAGGCGCTGCTGATCGGGCAGGCGGCGGAGGAGTTCGCGACCACCCTGGCCGAGCACGGCGTGCCGCACCGGATCGCCGGCACGCTGGACGCCGCGGTCCTCCAGGGTCTGGAGGCGGCGCGGCGGACGGGCAGCGGCGCGGTGCTGCTCTCCCCGGCCTGCGCCTCCTTCGACCAGTTCCGTTCCTTCGAGGCGCGGGGCGATGCCTTCCGCGACCTTGTCCGCAACCTTGCCCACCGTGAAGCGGAGGCCGCCTGATGGCACTCTCCCGCGCCGATACCTCCACCCTCGGCCGCTGGTGGTGGAGCGTGGACCGCTGGACGCTGGCGGCCCTCCTCACCCTCGTGGGCTTCGGCTACGTCATGGTGCTGGCGGCGGCGCCAGCGGTGGCTGAGCGCATCGGCGCGGCCTCCCGCAACATGTTCTTCGCCAAGCAGGTGTTCTTCCTGGCCGGCGCCTCCGCGGTGATGGCGGGCGTCTCCCTGCTCTCGCCGAAGGGGGTCAGGCGGCTGGCGATGCTCGGCTTCTTCGGCGCGCTGCTGCTGACGATCGCGACGCTGTTCATCGGCGCGGAGGTGAAGGGCGCGCGGCGCTGGCTGAACCTGCCGCTGCTCGGCTCGCTGCAGCCGTCCGAGTTCCTGAAGCCCTGCTTCGCCGTCTTCGCCGCCTGGCTGATCTCCGAGGCGAAGCTGGCGGGGCGGCGCGGGGCGGCGATGTGGGCCGTGGCGCTGGCCGCCTACCTCTTCGTGGCGCTGGTGCTGCAGCGCCAGCCGGATATCGGCATGCTGCTCGTCGTCACCGCGGTGTTCTTCGCGCAGGTCTTCGTGGCCGGGATCAACCTCGCCCTCGTCGGCGGGCTGGGGCTGCTGGGGGCCTCCGGCGTGGTCGGCGCCTACTTCCTGTTTGACCACGTCCACAAGCGCGTGAACCAGTTCCTCTTCGGGGAGGGCGGGAACAGCTACCAGGTGGACGTGGCGCTGGAGGCCTTCGGCGCCGGCGGGATGATGGGCGTGGGCCCGGGCGAGGGCCGGATGAAGAACGTGCTGCCGGACGCGCACGCCGACTTCGTCTTCGCCGTGGTGGGGGAGGAGTTCGGGCTGATGATCTGCCTTCTCATCCTCGGCCTCTTCGCGTTCGTCGTGGTGCGGGGGATGATGCGGCTGCTGGCGGAGACGGACCTCTTCGTCATCCTTGCCGCTGCCGGGCTGCTGACCCAGTTCGGGCTCCAGGCCTTCATAAATATGGCCTCCTCCCTGCACCTCATCCCCACCAAGGGGATGACGCTGCCCTTCGTCTCCTACGGCGGCTCCTCCGTCATCGCCATCGCGCTCGGCATGGGGTTCCTGCTGGCCCTCACCCGCAAGCGGATGAGCCGGGCCGAGGAGGGGGCGAACTCGTGAGGGGTCCTGTCGCCCGCCCCATCGTCGTCGCGGCCGGCGGCACGGGCGGGCACTTCTTCCCGGCCGAGGCGCTTGCGGCGGCCCTGATCGGGCGCGGGGAGCGGGTGGCGCTGATGACCGACGCGCGCTCCTCCTCCCTCAACAGCCCGACCTTCGCCAATTCGGAGCGCTTCGTGCTGCAGGGCTCCGGCCTGGCAGGGCACGGGGTGCTAGGCGCGGCGAAGGGCGCGCTGGCGCTGATGCGCGGCACGGTGGAGGCGCGGCGGCTGCTGCTGGACCTCAACCCGGCGGCGGTGGTCGGCTTCGGCGGATACCCCTCCGTGCCGCCGCTGCTGGCGGCGCGTCTGGTCCCGGCCTCCCGCCGGCCGATGACGGTGCTGCACGAGCAGAACGCGGTGCTCGGCCGCGCCAACCGCGCGCTGTCCCGCGGGGCGGACCTGCTGGCACTCCCCTTCGAGGGCACGGCCCGCGTGCCGGCGGGGGTGCGGGCGGAGGTGCTGGGCAACCCTGTGCGCCCGGCGATCGCGGCGCTGCACGGCGGGGGCTACGCGCCGCCGCTCGACGAGGTGCGGATCCTCGTGCTCGGCGGTTCGCTCGGCGCGCGGGTCTTCTCCGACGTGGTACCGGCCGCCATCGCCGCCCTGCCGGAGGCGGATCGCCGCCGGCTGCGAGTGGTGCAGCAGTGCCGCCAGGAGGACATGGACCGCACCCGCACTGCCTATGCCGCGACCGGAGTGAAGGCGGAGCTGGCGCCCTTCTTCGGCGACGTCGCGGCGCGGCTCTCCGCCGCCCATCTGGTGATCGCGCGCGCAGGCGCCTCGACGGTGGCGGAGATCGCCTGCGCCGGGCGGCCGAGCCTTCTCGTGCCCCTTCCCCACGCCATCGACGACCACCAGACCGGGAACGCCCGTTCCCTTTCGGAGCGCGGGGCGGCCGAATTGATCCCGCAGGCGAGCTTCACGCCCCAATCCCTTGCCGCCGCGCTGAAAAAATTTCTGCAGGCGCCGGAAACCCTGGACGGAATGGCCCGTGCTGCGGCACTTCTCGGAAGACCGGACGCGGCCGAGAGGCTGGCCGACCGGGTCCTCTCACTCGTGGCGGCGACGCCCATCGGGAAAGTGCCCTAGCCCATGCGCGCGCTGCCGCTGAACATCGGCCCCATTCACTTCGTCGGGATCGGCGGCATCGGCATGTCGGGTATCGCCGAGGTGCTGCACAACCTCGGCTACCAGGTCCAGGGCAGCGACATCGCGGAGGGCTACAACGTCACCCGCCTGCGCGAGGCCGGCATCACGGTGGCGATCGGGCATGACGCGGCGAACCTGGGCCAGGCGCAGGTCGTCGTCATCTCCTCCGCCGTGAAGCGCGACAACCCCGAGGTGCAGGAGGCCCGGAAGCGCTTCCTGCCCGTGGTGCGCCGCGCGGAGATGCTGGCGGAGCTGATGCGGCTGAAGTGGTCCATCGCCGTCGGCGGCACGCACGGGAAGACGACCACCACCTCCCTCGTCGCCTGCGTGCTGGAGGCGGCGAAGATCGACCCCACCGTGATCAACGGCGGCATCATCAATGCCTACGGCACCAACACGCGGCTGGGCGCCGGCGAGTGGATGGTGGTGGAGGCCGACGAGAGCGACGGGTCCTTCCTGAAGCTCCCGGCCGTGGTCGCCGTGGTGACGAACATGGACCCCGAGCACCTGGACCACTGGGGGACGGCGGATGCGATGAAGGAGGGCTACGCCAACTTCGTCGGCAACATCCCCTTCTACGGCTTCGCCGTGCTCTGCGCCGACCATCCGGAGGTGCAGGCGATGATCCCGCGCCTGTCGGACCGCCGCCTGATCACCTACGGCTTCTCCCCCCAGGCGGATGTGCGGGCGGAGCGGGTGATCACGGACCGCATGGGCGCCACCTTCGACGTGGTGGTGCAGGACCGGCTTTCCCGCCGCACGCGGCACCTGAAGCCCTTCCGCCTGCCGATGCTCGGCCAGCACAACGTGCTGAACGCGCTGGCGGCCATCGCCATCGGTGTGGAGATGGAGGTGCCGGAGGAGACGATCCGCATGGCGCTGGCCGGGTTCAAGGGCGTGAAGCGCCGCTTCACCCTGGCCGGGCAGGTCGGCAACATCACGGTGATCGACGATTACGGCCACCACCCCGTGGAGATCGCGGCGGTGCTGAAGGCCGCGCGGCAGGCCGGGGCAAAGGACGTGATCGCGGTGGTTCAGCCGCACCGCTACTCCCGGCTCGACGCGCTGTTCGACGAGTTCTGCACCTGCATGAACGACGCGGGCACGGTGATCGTGGCCGATGTCTACGCGGCCGGGGAGCAGCCGATCGAGGGGCGGGACAAGGACGGGCTGGTCGAGGGGCTGCGTGCGCACGGCCACCGCTCCGTGGTGCCCCTACCCTCCCCCGACCATCTCGCGGAGATGGTGCACGCCATCGCGCGGCCGGGGGACTACGTGGTCTGCCTCGGCGCAGGGAACATCACGAACTGGGCGCACGCGCTGCCGGCGCAGCTGACGGAGCTGCAGGCGAAGAGTGGCCCGCGCCGGATCAAGGGCGCGGCATGAGCGCTTCCGTCCACATGACGGAGGCCCCGCTTCCCGGCCTGCGCGGCCGCGTTCAGAAGGACGCGCCGCTGGGGCCGGGCACGTGGTTCCGCGTGGGCGGCCCTGCGGACTGGCTGGTGCGCCCGGCCGACCTGGACGACCTGCTGCGCCTGCTGCGGCGGGCAGAGGCGCCGGTCACGGTGATGAGCGCGGCTTCCAACCTCATCGTGCGGGATGGCGGGGTGCGCGGGATCGTGCTGCGCCTCGCTCGCGGCTTCGGCGAAGTGGAGATGGAGGCCGACGGCATCGTGGCGGGCGCCGCGGCGCTGGACGCGAACGTGGCGGAGCACGCGGCGGCCGCCGGGCTCTCCGGGCTGGAGTTCCTCTCCGGCATCCCCGGCAGCATCGGCGGCGCGGTGGCGATGAATGCCGGCGCCTACGGCGCCGAGGTGGCGGAGGTGCTGGACTGGGCGGAGATCGCCACGGTGGACGGGCTGCTGCGCGTGCGCGCGGCCGATCTGCGGCTCTCCTACCGCCGGTCCCAGCTGCCGCCGGGCGGGATCGTGGTGCGCGCGCGCTTCCGCGCCACCCCGGGCGACAAGGACGCGATCGCGGCGCGGATGGCGGAGATCCGCGAGAGCCGGGAGGCGACGCAGCCCGTGCGGGCGCGCACCGGCGGCTCCACCTTCGCCAACCCGCCGGGCCACAAGGCCTGGGCACTGGTCGACGCCGCAGGCTGCCGGGGCAAGGTCCTGGGCGGCGCGCAGGTGAGCGAGAAGCACTGCAACTTCCTCCTCAACACCGGTGACGCTACGGCGGCCGATCTCGAGGACCTGGGCGAGGCGGTGCGCGCCGCCGTCCTCGCGCATTCCGGCATCGCGCTGGAGTGGGAGATCAAGCGCATCGGGGAGCGCGCGGCATGACCCGTGTCACGGTCCTTCTGGGCGGCCTGTCCAGCGAGCGGGAGGTCTCCCTCTCCTCCGGGCGGGAGATCGCGGCGGCGCTGCGGACGGCGGGGTTCGAGGTCTCGACCCTCGACCCCGGCCCGGACCTCGGCGCTGTGGTGGCGGGCATCGCGGCCACCAGGCCGGAGGTGGTGTTCAACGCGCTGCACGGCCGCTTCGGCGAGGACGGCTCCATCCAGGGCGTGCTGGACTGGATGAGCATCCCCTACACCCATTCCGGGCTGCGCGCCTCGGCGATCGCGATGGACAAGGCGGCGGCCAAGGGTGCCTTCGCCGCGGCCGGGTTGCCGGTCGCGCCGCACCGGTTGCTGGAGGCTTCCGCCCTGGCGGAGGCGGACCCCCTGCCCTTCCCATACGTAGTGAAGCCGGTGCGGGAGGGATCCTCCGTCGGCGTGCACATCCTGCGCGGCGGCGACAACCGGCGGGCAGAGATCGCGGCCACCTGGCAATGGGGCGAGATCATCGCCGAGCCCTACATCCCTGGCCGCGAGCTGACCGTGGCCGTGATGGAGGATCGCGCGCTGGCGGTGACGGAAATCGACACCAGCCGCACCTTCTACGACTACGACGCGAAGTACGCCGATGGCGGTTCCGCCCACACGATCCCGGCGCGCGTGCCGGACGAGGTTGCCGCGCGCGCGATGCAGGTGGCCGTGGCCGCGCACGCGGCGCTGGGCTGCCGGGGCGTGAGCCGCAGCGACTTCCGCTGGGACGACAGCCGCCCCGGCGCGGATGGGCTGGTGCTGCTGGAGGTGAACACCCAGCCGGGCATGACGCCCACCTCCCTGGTGCCGGAGCAGGCGGCGTATCGGGGCATCACCTTCCCCGAGCTCTGCGCCTGGATGGTGAAGCAGGCCCGGCACGACGGGCTGGAGCGCGGGCCGAAGGGGATGCGCGATGCCGCGTAAGCTCCAGGCCGGCATCCGCGCCCGCCCGGCCCCGCCGGAGCCGGTGCGGCCGAGCGCGCTGCGCCTCTGGCTGCGCCGGAAGCGCCCGATGCTGCGCCCGGCGGCGAAGGCCGGCGCAGTGCTCGCCCTGTGCGGCGTCGCGGCGCTCGGCGTCGCGCAGCTCGATCCGGCCAGCCGGTTCTCGGCCGCCGTGGAGGGCGCGACGGCCAGCCTCGGCGAGCGCGTCAGCGGGTTGGTGGTCAGCGCCGTGCGGGTGGAGGGCGCGCGCAACACGCCCGCGGGGCAGCTCCGCCAGGCGCTGGCCGTGCGCGTCGGCGACTCCGTTCTCGGCTTCTCCCCGGATCGCGCGCGGGAGCGGCTGGAGGCGATTCCCTGGATCGAGGAGGCGGAGGTGCAGCGCCACCTCTCCGGCCTCGTGCTGGTGCGGGTGAAGGAGCGGCAGCCCTTCGCGATCTGGCAGAACAACGGCCGCTTCGCGATCGTGGACCGGGAGGGCCGCACGGTCGCGACGGACCGGCTGGACGCCTTCGGCCCCCTGCCTCTGATCGTCGGCGCGGGCGCGGAGAAGGGCGCGGCGCCCCTCTACGACCTGTTGGGCGACGCGCCGGACGTGAAGGCCCGCACCCAGGCCCTGGTCCGCATCGGGGAGCGCCGCTGGAACCTGCGCCTGCACAGCGGCACGGACGTCCTGCTGCCGGAAGGGCATGAGGAGGCGGCGATCCAGCGCCTGGCGGAGCTGCAGCGGCAGAACCAGCTGCTGGACCGCCCGATGCAGGTCGTGGACCTGCGCCTGCCGGACCGGATGGTGCTGCGCCCCATCGCTTCTCCGGCGGCGGAGCCCGCGGCCACCCCGGCCGCGGCCCGCGCCCGCGGGAGGAACGGGTGAACGCCGTGGCGCGCGTGCCCGACGGCGCCGGGCCCGGCCTTCCACCGGCCCGCCCGCGCCATCCCCGCGCGCGCAGCGGCAACTTCGGCGTGCTGGACATCGGCAGCACGAAGATCGTCTGCGTCATCGCCCGGATCGAGCCGGACGGGCTGCCCCGCGCTCTCGGCTACGGCTGGCAGCGCAGCCACGGGGTGAAGGGCGGCAACATCACCGACCTGGCCGCGGCCGAGCGCGCCATCCGCGCCGCCGTGGCCCACGCGGAGGACATGGCGCACACGAAGCTCTCGGGCGTCATCGTCAACCTCTCCTGCGGGCAGCCCGGCAGCCGCCAGCGCCACGTGCAGTGGACCATCGGCGGCCGCGCCGTGACCGAGGCCGACCTGCGCGCCATGGTGAACGAGGGGCGCCGCCGCATGGCGGAGGAAGGGCGGGAGGCGATCCACGCCCTGCCCCTGAACTTCACGCTCGATGCCACCCCCGGCGTCTCCGACCCGCGCGGCATGCTCGGCGAGAGCCTCGGCGTGCGGTTGCACATCGTGGACGCCGCCTCCGCCTCGCTCCGCAACCTCGGCAACGGGCTGCTGCGCTGCGATCTGGAGGTGGAGGAGCCGGTCTCCGCGCCCTACGCCGCCGCCCTCTCGGCCCTGGGCGAGGATGAGCGGGAGCTGGGCGCGACGGTGATCGACATGGGCGGCGGCACCACCACGCTGGCCGTGGTGCATGAGGGATTGCTGCTGCACACGGCCCAGGTGCCCGTGGGCGGCTGGCAGGTCACGAACGACCTCGCCCGCGGCCTCTCTACCCCGCTGGACCAGGCGGAGCGGCTGAAGACGATGTTCGGCAGCCTCTTCGGCACGATCGAGGACGAGCGGGAGATGCTCTCCCTCTCCCAGATCGGGGAGGACGGGGAGAGCCTCGCCCGCGTGCCCCGCGCCCAGATGCTCTCCATCATCCGCCCGCGGGTGGAGGAAACGCTGGAGCTCGTGCGGGACCGACTGGCCGAGGCCCATCTGGGGCCGGAGGCCGGGCAGCGCGTGGTGCTGACCGGCGGCGCCAGCCAGCTGGTGGGCATGCGGGAAACGGCCGCGCGGATCCTCGGGCGGCAGGTGCGGCTGGGGCGCCCTGCCCCGGTCCGCGGCCTGCCGGAGGCCTTCCACGCGCCCGGATTCGCGACCACGCTGGGCCTTGTCGCCTGGGGCGGCGGCGAGGGGCGGCCGGCGCTGGATTTCGATGACGTTTCGCAGGGATCGCGGGGCGTTTTCGCGCGTTTCGTCAATTGGCTCCGGGACCGGGTGTGATGCATAAGGGCCTGGGGGCGATTCGTTTTCATCGCGTCTTCGAAGGGGGCTAGAACGATGACGCTGAACTTGACCATTCCGCGGCAGCAACACACGGATTTCACGCCGCGTATCACGGTCATCGGCGTGGGCGGCGCGGGCTGCAACGCGGTGAACAACATGATCGGCATGGGGCTGGACGGGGTCGAGTTCCTCGTCGCCAACACCGATGCCCAGCAGCTGGTGAACAGCCGCGCGGAGCGCCGCGTGCAGCTCGGCCCGCACCTGACGCAGGGCCTGGGCGCCGGCGCCAAGCCCGAGATCGGCCGCGCGGCGGCGGAGGAGGCCACCGAGGACCTCGCCCGCCACCTCGAGGGCGTGCACATGATCTTCATCACCGCCGGCATGGGCGGCGGCACCGGCACGGGGGCGGCGCCGGTGATCGCCCGCATGGCGCGCGAGCGCGGCGTGCTGACCGTGGGCGTGGTGACGAAGCCCTTCGACTTCGAGGGCCCGAAGCGCCGCCGCTCCGCCGAGCAGGGGCTGGAGGAGCTGCAGCAGTACGTTGATACGCTGATCATCGTCCCCAACCAGAATCTGTTCCGTAAGGCCAATGAGCGGACGACCTTCGCCGAGGCCTTCAAGATGGCCGACGACGTCCTCTACATGGGCGTGCGCGGCGTCTCCGACCTGATGACGAACCCGGGGCTCGTGAACCTCGACTTCGCCGATATCCGCACCGTGATGGCGGAGATGGGCAAGGCGATGATGGGCACGGGCGAGGCCGAGGGCGACGACCGCGCCGTGAAGGCCGCCGAGGCCGCCATCAGCAACCCGCTGCTGGAGGACACCTCCATGCGCGGCGCGCGTGGCGTGCTGATCAACATCACCGGCGGCTACGACATGACGCTGTTCGAGGTCGACGAGGCCGCGAACCGCATCCGCCGCGAGGTGGACGAGGACGCGAACATCATCTTCGGCACCAGCGTGGACGAGACGCTGAACGGCCGGCTCCGCCTCTCCGTGGTCGCCACGGGCATCGACGCGGTGTCCGAGGCGAAGCAGGAGGTGCAGGCCGAGGCGCCGCGCGTGGTGGCGATCGGCGGCGGCGCGCCCGTCTCCATGGCCCCGCAGGCCCCGGGCGGCTTCGTGCCCGGCGCGCAGCACGCCCCGGCCATGCGCCCGGCCGTGGTGCAGCCCGGCGCCGGCCGGCCCGCCCCGGTGATCGGTGCCCCGCGCGTGGCCGCCGTGTCCCCAACCCCCACCGCCCCGATGGGCTCCCCCATCGGTGCCCCGGTGATCGCCCCTGCGCCGAGTGCCGGCCCGCGCATGCCCATGGCGATGCGCCGCGCGACGGTGGAGACCGGGAACGTCCCGATGGAGCCGGTGGCCGAGGCCCCGGCCCCCGCGCCGATGGCCCCGGTGGCCGCCCCGCCCCTGAACGCCACTCCGGTCTCCCGCGTGGCGCCCGCCCCGCAGGCCCCGTCGGCCGCCCCGACCGGCGGGCTGGGCGGCATCTTCCGCCGCGCCACCGGGATCGGCGGCATGCGCCGCACCCTGCCGGAGCAGGCGGAGGCCCCGCCGGCGGCCCCCGCCGCCGCCCCCCAGCGCCCCCAGGCGCAGGAGGACGGGATGGGTCTGGACATCCCCACCTTCCTTCGCCGCCAGGGCAACTGAACCGCCCACTCCGGCGCAGGCCGGGGGTGAAACGGTTTCGGAAGGGCCTCGCCGGGATATCGGCGGGGCCCTTCTCCGTTCAAGAAAAATGCATTAGAACAGTACCTTACGGCGAAACATGGAGAAACAACGCTTGACTGGCACTGGCCGTGCTGCGGTGCGAATTTCCATCTTGCCGGAGCGTTGATGCCGGCACGGAACGGTATCCGGGGTCCCAGATGGACGGTTTCTTCCCGATCGGCACGGCGCGGGCGCGGACGCTGAAGTCCGCGATCGGCTGCGTGGGCGTCGGCCTGCACTCCGGCGCGCGCGCCGCCCTGATGCTGCGCCCGGCGGAGGCCGGCGCGGGCATCGTCTTCCGCCGCACGGACCTCGGCGTCGAGATCCCCGCCCGGCACGACCTGGTGAGCGACACCCGCCTCTGCACCGCCATCGGCGAGGGCCAGGCCCGCATCGGCACGATCGAGCACGTGATGGCCGCGCTGGCCGCGCTCGGCGTGACGGACGCCGTCGTCGAGGTGGACGGTCCGGAGATCCCCATCCTGGACGGTTCCGCCGCCCCCTTCATCTTCCTTCTGGACTGCGCCGGGCTGGTGGAGCTGGACGCGCCCCTGCGCGCCATCGAGATCCTTCGGACCGTGCGCGTGCAGGAGGGCGAGGGCCCGGACGCCGCCTGGGCCGAGCTCTCCCCCGGCGAGGGGCCGGGCTTCGAGGCGGAGCTGAGCATCGACTTTGGCGCCACCGCCATCGGCCGCCAGTCCCTCTCCATGCCGGTGACGGAGGACGGGTTCCGCGCCGTGCTCGCCGATGCCCGCACCTTTACCATGGCGGAGGACATCGCCCGCCTCCGCTCCGTGGGCCTGGCCCGCGGCGGGTCGCTGGCGAACGCGGTGGTGGTGGACGGGCCGCTGGTGGTGAACCCCGGCGGGCTGCGCCACGCGGACGAGTTCGTGCGGCACAAGATGCTGGACGTGGTGGGGGACCTGGCCCTGGCCGGCGCCCCGCTGCGCGGCCGCTTCCGCGGCCACCGCTCCGGCCACGCCCTGAACAACCGGGTGCTGCGCGCCCTGCTCGCCGATCCCCGCGCCTGGCGCTGGGCGGGCGAGGCGGCGCCGGTAACGGCCCTCGCGGGCGCCACCGCCCGCCTGCCCATGGCGGCCGCGCCGGCCTGAGCGGCCGGTGCCCGCATCCTCCCCCGGGCCCCGCGGGAGGTGTCGCGCGGGGCGGGGCCCATGCTATAGAGCCGCCGCCATGACCATCCGCCGCCTCGCGATCCTGCCCGCCCTTCTCGCCCCCCTCGCCCTGGGCGGGTGCGAGAGCCTCAACTTCTGGGACGGCCGGGACAGCTCCCTCCGCCCGCAGGGCGCGAGCTACGCCGACATGTCGCCGGAGGCCCTCTACGCCGCCGGGCTGGAGGCCCTGAAGGCCGAGCGCTACGCCCAGGCCGTGCAGCTCTTCGAGGCGGTGGAGCGCGACCACCCCTATTCCAGCTGGGCCGCCAATGCCCGGCTGATGAGCGGCTACGCCGAGTACTCCCGCAACCGCTACACGGAGGCGCTGGCGCAGCTGGACCGCTTCATCCAGCTCTCCCCCGCCCACCGGGACATCGCCTACGCCTACTACCTGCGCGGCCTCTGCTACTACGAGCAGATTGCCGACGCGCAGCGCGACCAGCAGGGCACGGAGACGGCCATGGTCGCGCTGCAGGACGTGGTCAACCGCTTCCCCAACTCCACCTACGCCCGCGACGCCCGGCTGAAGATCGACCTGGCCCGCGATCACCTCGCGGGCAAGGAGATGAACATCGGCCGCTTCTACGAGCAGCGCCGCCTCTACGCCGCCGCCATCGGGCGCTTCCGCAGCGTGGTGGAGAACTACCAGACCACCAACCACACGCCGGAGGCCCTGTACCGGCTGACGGAGATCTACCTCGCCCTCGGCCTGCCGGAGGAGGCGAAGAAGACGGCCTCCGTGCTCGGCCACAACTACCCGGGCAGCCCCTGGTACCAGGACAGCTACGCGCTGCTGGTGGATGGCGCCCCTTCCGCCGAGGGCAACCGCCCGGGCTTCCTGCGGCGCGCGGCCAACACCATCTTCTGAGCATGCGCTCAGGCCCGATGCCCGACCCTTTCCGTAGCAGAGCGGACTCACGCCTCCGGGCGTGTCCGCCCTCCGGTGGTCAGCCCTAAGGCGTGCTCGCCTCCCTCTCCATCCGCGACGTGGTGCTGATCGAGCGCCTGGACCTCTCCTTCGCTGGGGGGCTCTCGGTGCTCACCGGCGAGACGGGCGCGGGCAAGTCCATCCTGCTGGACAGCCTCGGCCTCGCGCTCGGCCAGCGGGCCGAGGCGGGCATGGTGCGCGCCGGACAGGCCCAGGCCGGGGTGGTGGCGGTGTTCCACCCGCCCGCCGGTCATCCCGCCCACGCGCTGCTGGCGGACCAGGGCATCGAGTCCGAGGACGAGATCGTCGTCCGCCGCATCGTGACGGCCGATGGCCGGTCCCGCGCCTTCGTCAACGACGAGCCGGTGGGGGTGGCGATGCTGCGCCGCCTCGGCGCGCTGCTGGTGGAGGTGCAGGGCCAGCACGATCAGGTGGGGCTGGCCGATCCGGCCACCCATGCCGGGCTGCTGGACGCCTTCGGCGGGCTGGAGCCGCGCCGTGGCGCCGTGGCCGAGGCCTACCGCACCTGGAAGGGTGCGGAGCGGGCGCTGCGGGACGCGCAGGAGGCCATCGCCGCCGCCCAGCGCGACGAGGAGTGGCTGCGCCACGCGGTGGAGGAGCTCTCCGACCTAGCCCCGCAGGAGGGCGAGGAGGACGCGCTCGCCTCCGAGCGGCAGGCGCTGCAGGGCGGGGAGCGGCGGGCCGAGGCGCTCGCCGCGGCGCTTTCCGAATTGCAGCCGCGGGATCGCCGCGGCGGCGGGGCGCCGGCCGCCGCCCTGCGGAACGCCGCGCGGGCGCTGGAGCGGCTGACCCCGGCCTCCGAGGAGGTGGGCAACGCCCTCGCCGCCCTCGCGGCCGCGCAGGACGCGCTGGCCGAGGCGGAGAACGTGCTAGAGCGGCTGGCGGACGACGCCGGCTCCGACCCTCGGCGGCTCGAAGGGGTGGAGGAGCGGCTCTTCGCCCTTCGCGCCGCCGCGCGGAAGCACCTCGTGGCGGTGGTGGACCTGCCGGGGCACCTGGCGTCCCTGAAGGACCGGCTGGCGAACCTGGACGCGGGCACGGGCCGCGTGGCGGCGCTGGACGCGGCGGCGAAGGAGGCGCGCGCGGCCTATGCGGCGGCGGCCGACGCCCTGACCGGCGCCCGGCGGGACCACGCGGCGAAGCTGGAGAAGGCGGTGGCGAAGGAGCTGGCGCCGCTGAAGCTGGACCGCGCCCGGCTGCACATCGAGATCGCGGCGCGCGAGGAGACGGGCTGGGGCCCGGACGGGCAGGACCGTGTGACCTTCCTCGTCACCACCAACCCCGGGCAAAAGCCGGGGATGCTGGCGAAGATCGCTTCGGGCGGCGAGCTCTCCCGCCTGATGCTGGCGCTGAAGGTGGTGCTGGCGCGGGGATCGCCCGTGCCGACCCTGGTGTTCGACGAGGTGGACAGCGGCATCGGCGGCGCCACGGCGGCGGCGGTGGGGGACCGGCTGGCGCGGGTGGCGGAGCGGCTGCAGGTGCTGGTGGTGACCCATTCCCCCCAGGTGGCGGCGCGCGGCAACCGGCACTTCCAGGTGGCCAAGGGCGTGCGGGGGGAGCGGGCGGAGACGCGGGTGACGCCGCTGGAGCCCGGCGCCCGGCGCGAGGAGATCGCGCGGATGCTGGCCGGGGAGCGGGTGACGGAAGCGGCGCGGGCGGCGGCGGACGAGCTGCTGGCGGGGGCGGCGTGACCGGCCCGCCGGCCGCGCGGGATGACGGCCGGGCGGGCGGAAAAATCAACCGCTGACGCAAAGGCGATCGGCGGAGGTCCCCTCGCCCGCTGGCGCCATCGGCATCCCGACCTATGATCCGCCCGACTCGTCGCGGGCAGGAAGGGTCGGGCCGGAGGACCATGCGAGCATCAGCGTTCCGCCTGCTGGTCCTGCTCTGCGCCGCCGCGCCGGCGGTGCCCGCCCTGCTGCTGCCCGGCCTTGCCCTGGTGAGCGCGGAGGCGGAGGCAAGGCCGCGCTCCGGCTCCAGCGGCGGGTACTCCCGGCCCAGTGGCGGCTCGCGGACCCCCTCCTTCAGCGGTGGCTCGTCCCGCTCATCTTCATCCTCGGGGGGCTATTCCCGGCCGGGCTCTTCCGGCGGATCCTCGGGTTCCATCTTCGGTGGATCGTCGGCGGACCGGGCCTACGGCCGCAGCCAGTCCGGCGACGCGCTGCGCCGCATGCGGGAAGCGGAGGCGGCGCGCTCTGCCCCCTCGGGCCCCGGCGGGGGATACGCGGCTCCGGTGCCACGGAGCCGCACGCCCCCGGGTGGCTGGTCGGGTGGCTGGTCGGGCGGCGGCTCGACGGGTGGCGGGTGGCCGGGTGGCGGTGGATGGGGCGGCGGCTGGTCCGGCCGCGGCTCTCCTGCCGGGGACTGGTACGGGAACCGCGGCTGGAGCGTGCCGGGCAGCGTGCTGGCCGGTCCCCGCTCCTTCGGCATCTGGGATGCCGCCTTCCTCTGGTTCATGTTCTCCAACCTGTCGCGGCCGGGCTACGCCGACTTCTTCCACAACCACCGGGAGGATCCCGGCTACCAGTCCTGGCGGCAGGAAGCGGAGCGGCGCGCCCAGGGTGACGAGGAGACCCGTCGCCGACTGGACGACCTGGACCGCCGCCTCGCCGAGAGCCAGGGCCAGCCCCGCGACCCGAACTACCTGCCGCCCGATGTACCGGCGGAGGTGGCGACGGGGCGCGAGGCCCCGCAGCCCGAGGCGCGCACTCCCAGCACGGAGGATGATGGAGGCAACGGACTTATCGGCACGCTCCTGCTGCTGTTCCTGGGCGGTGCCTTCGCGCTCTGGTTGGTGCAGCAGTTGCGGAAGCCGCGGAATGGCGGAACGGGAGGCACGGGAATGGGCACGGGTGACACGCTGCGTAGCGCCGGAGCCATGCTCGGGCAGAGCCTCTCGGGCGCCGCCTACGCGCCGTCCCGCTTCCGGCTGGGCGGCACGGTGACGATCGATCCCACCCCCTTCCTGCTCGCCGCCGGCAACACGCACCTCACGCCCCCACCCGGCGCGGGGGAACGGGTGAGCGTCGCCAGGGTCGGGCGGATCCGGGACGGGGCCGGCACCATGATGCGCCTCTACCTGCCGGAGGGCGGCGCCATGCTGCAACTCCAGCTGGATACCGGTGGCGATGCCGCGGAGTGCCGCTATCTCACCCTCCTGGACGAGATCACCCCCGCCGACGCCACCGAGTGGGCCGCCTGGCTGGACCCGGCCGAGGGCATGATCGGCTGGCCGGAGTTCCAGACGAGGGACGGCAAGCTCTACGCCCGTGCCTGGGCGCCCGGCTCCTCCCGCGTGCCGCCGCGCGCGCTGGAGGAGGAGCTGGAGACCCCGGAGGGCCGCCGCATGCTGCGGTGCCAGGCAATGCTCTACGCCGCCCCGACGGGCGCCCCCGCCCCCGCGCCGCAGACGGAGTACATCCTGGTGCAGGCGGTGGAGGACGGCACCCAGGCCTGGGTGGAGGTCCGCGCCGGGCTGGACATCAACCCCTCCTCCCTCTCCCCCACCTGAAGCCAGCCATCCGGAGCGCGAACCGCCGCCATGGACGTCATTCTGGAAACCCTGCGCGCCGGCCTGCCCCTGCTGGCCCTGCAGTTCGCCGTCACCCTGGCCCTCCTCGGCGTCGGCATCGCGATCTACATGGCCGTCACGCCCTTCCACGAGGCGCGGCTGATTCGGAGCGGCAACGTGGCCGCGGGGATGGTGCTCGGCGGCGCGCTGGTATCGCTCGCCATGCCGCTGGCGGCCACGCTGGCCACGAGCCACGTGACGCTCGACATCCTGCTCTGGGGCATCGTGGCGGTGGTGGTGCAGCTTCTCGCCTTCCTGCTGCTCTCCGCCCTGCTGAGCGGGCTGCGCCACATGATCGAGGAGGGCAACGCCGCGGCGGCGACGGTGTTGGTGGGCCTGCAGCTCGCGGTCGGCCTCCTCAACGCCGGCGCCATGGCCGGCTGACCCGTTCCGCACGCACCACACACGGAGATACGACCATGCTCGCATTCATCCGCAACCTCGTCGGCGTGAAGACGGATCAGGCCGTGAACAGCGCGGTCGAGGCGATCGTCCGCTGGGACCCGAAATCGGCGACGGAGGCCGAGCTCCGGACCATGGAGCAGCACCTCGACCAGCTCGGCCTCCAGGTGGCCCAGGCGCGCCAGGTCTATGACAAGGAGCGCAAGGAGGCGGAGGCCATCCAGGCCCTTTCCCAGCAGCGCATGGCCGCGGCGGAGCAGCTCAACGGCCGGATGGAGGCCGAGGCGGACCCGGCGCGCAAGGCGGAGCTGGAGCGCTCCCTCGGGACGCTTCTCGGCATGCTGGAGGAGATGGCGCCCGAGTTGGAGCGGGAGAAGCAGGACGCGGTCGACGCGCAGGAGTTCCTGCAAACCCTGCAGCAGACCTATGACGGGGCCGGCCAGAAGCTTCGCGCCGCCCGCACCGAGCTGACCCGCGCGCAGCGCGACATGCAGCGCGCCGGGGCACAGCGCGAGGCGGCGGACCGCCGTGCCGAGGCGGCGAGGCAGGCCGCCGGCCTCTCCGGCGCGACGAGCGGGCTGAGCGTGGCGCTGAAGGCCATGCAGGACGCCGCC
The DNA here is from genome assembly GCF_037040815.1 of Pararoseomonas sp. SCSIO 73927. Taxonomy (NCBI): domain Bacteria; kingdom Pseudomonadati; phylum Pseudomonadota; class Alphaproteobacteria; order Acetobacterales; family Acetobacteraceae; genus Pararoseomonas; species Pararoseomonas sp. SCSIO 73927. Next base: position 3,536,514 of record NZ_CP146232.1, on the reverse strand, counting down.
GCCAAAGACCTTGCCGGTGCCGAGGCCGCGAACGCCAAGGCGAAGCTGCTGACGCCCACCCGCCCGGAGCAGGAGGACCCCAACATCGCCGCCGCCCTGGCCAGCGCCTCGGGCAAGGGGGCGACGCCGGTCAGCCTGTCGGACCGCCTCGCCGCGCTGCGCGGCACCGGGGGCCAGAAGCAGCTCGCCGGGCCGCGCTAGCCCGGGAAGAGTTCCCCACCAAACAGGCCCGCCCGCCCTTCGATGGCGCGGCGGGCCTCGCCGGCCAGCCTGTCGGCCAGTCGCGTCGGCTCCGGCAGGCGGTAGCCGGCGCACCACGCCAGAACCGACCGCACCGCGCTCTCCTGCGAGACGCGGTGGCCGGTGGAGACAAAGAGCGGCTGCACGCCGCGCTTGCTCCGCAGCGCCGTCGCGATCCGCCGGCCCTTCCAGACCAGGGGCGCGGTGCTGCCCGCCTCCATCCCCAGCTCACCCTCCACCCGGCCGACGAGGATCGACTTCGCCACCCCGATCGTCGGCAGGTCCAGCACCACGCCGAGATGGGTGGCGATACCGCAGCCGCGCGGGTGGCTGACGCCGTGGCCGTCCACGAGGATGAGGTCCGGCCGTTGCGGCAGTCCCCTCACCGCCTCCAGCACGAAAGGGATTTCCCGGAAGCCGAGAAAGCCGGGGATGTAGGGAAAGGCGGGCTCCCCCTCGGCCAGGCCGGTGGCGAGGGGGCGGGACCGGGCCTCCGCCGAGAGCAGTACGGCCATGGCGCGCACCCGGTCCGGCGCGCCGCGGGCGGCGCCGGCGCAGTCCACCCCGGCGACCAGGAAGGGCGCATCGGGCAGGCGGTCCTCGGCCTCGGCGCGGGTCGCGATCTCCCGCTGCGCGGCGCGGGCGGCGTCGAGGTTCGCAGGGCGGATCCAGTCTTCGGGCGGGGTCATGCACGGGTGAACGCGGCAGGGACCCTTCGGCGGCAAGTTGACCGGGGGCCGCGTTCCGCGCCGGGGCAGCCCCTGCTATCCCTCGCCCATGGCCGAGAAGACCCCCTCCCCTGCCCTACCAGCCGAGGAGCTGAGCGAGGCGGAAGCTGCACGGGAACTCGAGGCCCTGGCCGCCCGGCTGAACGAGGCCAGCCGCGCCTACCACGTGAGCGACGCGCCGATCATGCCGGACGCGGAGTACGACGCGCTCTACCGCCGCAACCAGGCGATCGAGGCGCGCTTCCCGGATCTGGTGCGGCCGGACTCCCCCTCCCGCAAGGTGGGCGAGGAGGCGGCGGCGGGCTTCGCCAAGGCGCGGCACGGCACGCCGATGCTCTCGCTCGACAACGCCTTCGCGCCGGAGGACTTCGCGGAGTTCGCGGCGCGCATCCGCCGCTTCCTCGGGCTCTCCGCGGAGGAGGTCCTGCGCTTCGTCGCGGAGCCGAAGATCGACGGGCTCTCCGTGAACCTCACCTACGAGAACGGCCGCTTCCTGCGCGGCGCCACCCGCGGCGACGGCACGGTGGGCGAGGACATCACGGAGAACCTGCTGACCCTCGATCAGCTGCCCCGGGAGCTGAAGGCCCCCTTCCCCGAGCGGATCGAGGTGCGGGGCGAGGTGTTCATGACGAAGGCCGACTTCCTGGCCTTCCACGCCGAGCAGACCCGCCTGTTCGAGGAGCGCGAGCGGCGGCGCGAGGCGGGGGAGAAGGTGGGCGAGGCCGTCCGCATTCCCGTGAACCCGCGCAACGCGGCGGCGGGGTCGCTCCGGCAACTCGATGCCAGGGTCACGGCGGGCCGTCCGCTGCGGCTCTTCGCCTACGCGCAGGGCACGTCATCGGCGCCGGTCGCCGAGACGCATTCGGGATACCTGGACGTGCTGCGGGGCTGGGGGTTCCAGGTGAACCCGCTCTCCACCCCCCTGGACGACGAGAACGCCTCCGCCGACTTCCAGGCGCAGATGGCGGAGCGCCGGGCGGGGCTGGACTACGACATCGACGGCGTCGTCTACAAGCTCGACCGGCTGGACTGGCAGACGCGGCTCGGCTTCGTCGGCCGCGCGCCGCGCTGGGCCATCGCCTGGAAATTCCCGGCGGAGCGGGCGGTGACGAAGCTGCTCGACATCCAGATCCAGGTCGGCCGCACCGGCGCGCTCACGCCGCGCGCCATCATGCAGCCCGTGAACGTGGGCGGCGTGATGGTGCAGCACGCCACCCTGCACAACGAGGACGAGGTGGCCCGCCGCGACGCGCGCGTGGGCGACACGGTGGAGCTGCAGCGCGCGGGCGACGTCATCCCCCAGATCATCCGCGTGGTGGACCCGGAGCGGGAAGGCCGCGGCGAGCCCTGGGTGCCGCCCACCCACTGCCCGGAATGCGGCAGCCCCGCCGTGCGGCCGGAGGGCGAGGTGGTGCGCCGCTGCACGGGCGGGCTGATCTGCCCGGCGCAGCAGGTGGAGCGCCTCATCCACTTCGCCTCCCGCAACGCGATGGATATCGAGGGGCTGGGGATCGAGAACATCGTGCTGCTGCACGAGGCCGGCCTGGTGAAGACGCCGGCCGACATCTTCCGGGTAAAGAACCACGCCGCCACACTGCGCGGGTGGAAGGGCTGGGGCGGCTCGGCCAAGGGCGAGTCCAGGAAGGTGCAGAACCTTCTCGCCGCCATCGAGGCGCGGCGGAGCGTGAGCCTGGAGCGCTTCATCTTCGCGCTCGGCATCCGCCGCATCGGCGAGCAGAACGCACGGCTTCTCGCGCGCCACTATCACACGGCAGGGGCCTGGCGGAACGCGATGCTGGCCGCGCAGATCATCGGCAGCGAGGCGCGCGAGGACCTGGGCGGCATCATCGGCATCGGCCCGGCCATCGCGCAGGAGCTGGTGGGCTTCTTCTCCGAGACGCGGAACGTGGAGGCGCTGGACGACCTGCTGCGCGAGGTCTCGCCCGAGGCCGCGGAGGCGGTGGCGGAAGGCGCGCTCTCCGGCAAGTCGGTCGTCTTCACCGGGGGCCTGGAGACAATGACGCGGCAGGAGGCGGAGGCGCGGGCGGAGGCGCTGGGGGCGAAGGTGGTGAAATCCGTCTCCAAGAGGACGGATTTCGTGGTGATCGGCACCGATGCCGGGTCCAAGGCGAAGAAGGCGGCGGAGCTGGAGTTGCGGACGCTGACGGAGGCGGAGTGGCGGGATCTGGCGGGCTTCGGGCCGGCCTGAGGCCTTATCGGGTCCGCCGCATGGCGGACCCGGGCGGAACGCCCTGGCCCGTCGCCGCGCCTACCGCCTGTAGGATGGCGGCGCTTCCCGTGCCGGATCGAAGCGGACCCATCCCGGCACCTGCGCCTCCAGGTTCACCTCGCGCCATTTCGGGTGGCGCGGAGGGCGCAGGAAGCGCTCGAAGCGGTCGCGGAAGACCTGGACGAAGCCCGCCACCTTGCGGAAGCGCTCCGTCCCCGGCGCCCAGGCGTAGACCGCCATGACCGCCCCGACGGCGAGCGTCTCGACCGGAGCGCCCTCGGGGACAAGGCCGGGATAGGCCTCGTGCCCGAGTCCCGCGGGCAGGTAGGTCTCGATCAGCGCGGGCGTCATCGGCAGGCGCAGGAAGTGCAGCCCGGATTCCGCGGGGATGCCGGAGAAGAGCCGGGCGGGCTTTCCCGCGACATAGACCAGCGCCGCGATCTCCCCCCGCCGGAGCCGGTCCAGCGCCACGTCCTGCGGGTCGTTGACGAGCCTCGGCGCGACGCCGAGCGCGTCGAAGATCAGGGAGGCGGTCATCGAGGTGCCGCTTCCCGCCACGTCCACGTTCACCGGCCGGCCCGCCAGCTCCTGCACGCTCCCGATCTCCGCGCGGGCCAGGAGGTGGACCTCCTCGTCGTAGAGCTTGGCGATGTACTGGATCATCTGGTCCACGCCGGGCAGCAGGCGCCGGGCGCGCACATAGGCGAGCGCGTCCGACTGCACGATGCCGATGTCCACGCCGCGCACGAACATGATGTCCGCGATGTTCTGCACGGAGCCCCGCCCGATCATGGGCAGGACGCGCAGGCGGTCCCCGTCGTCCAGCACGGCGGCCAGGTCGGCGGCGATGCGGATGTAGGTCCCGTCCACGCCGCCCGAGACGATGCCGACGGTGCCGGCATTCGCGCGCGCGGTCATCGCGGCGAGGCCGCCGCCCTGCGGCACCGGCGCCGCGATCCCCTGCGCCGATGCGCGCGGCGGCGGAAAGGGCGCCAGCGCCGCCCCGATCAGCAGGCCGCGCCGCGCCAAGCCTGTCCGGTTCATTCCTCCCTCCTCCCTCATCGCGCCCTGCCCCCGGCCTCGAGGCGCTCCAGCGGCCCGCTCGCCCCGGCGCCGCCCAGGGCCACGGCCCGGCGATACCAGGCGATCGCGGCGTCCCGCTCCGGCCGGAGCCCGCGCACGCCGAGCTCTCCGAGGATTGCGGGGTCGTAGGTGCGGGCCATGGCGATCGCCGCGGGGGCGCTGCCCGCCGCCGCCGCCCGCTCGTAGAAGAGCCGCGCCGCGGAGACGTCGCCCAGGGCCAGCAACGCGTCCCCCCGCCGCAGCAGGAGCAGCAGCAGCGCCGGATCGGCGGTGGGCGGGGCGGGTGCGGCCTGGGGCCGGGGCGGTTCCTGGGGCCGGGCCGGTTCCTCCTCCGGCGCCTCTGCCCTGACGGCCTCGTCGGGCGGCAAGGGGGGAGCGGGCGCCGGTGGAAGGGCTGCCACGACGATCTCTCCCGATGGCGCCGCTCCGCCCGGTAGCGGCGGAAGGGGCATGGGGACGAGGGCCTCCGGCAATGGCGGAGTGTCCGGCCACGGCGCCGGCGCCAGCACCGGGATGCCCGGGGGCTGCAGCGCGGCCAGCACGGAGGGCCCGACGGCGGTGCCATCCCGGAACAGGTCCGGCGACGGCGGCAGGGCCAGCCCGCTCGCCCCGGAAGACATGGGCGCTGCGGCTACCTCGAAGGCCGGTGTTTCCAACGCCGCCGGCGGGCCGGCCGGCTGCCGCGGCACGGGCTCCAGTGCGGGCAGGAGCCGGGATGGCGGGGCGGCGACCGCCTGCAGCGCGGCGATCAGGGGGAGGTGTTGGGGGATCGCATCCGGGCCGGTCTCCGGACCGGCCTCCTGCGCGTCGTCCTGGACCAGGCCTGTCAGCTGCGTCGTGCCGGGTGCCGGTGCTGCGCTCTCCTTCGGCTCCTCGCCGCCCCCGCGCATCCCTTGCGGAACGGAGAGCGGCGCCTCCACGGCCAGTTGCTGCACCGGGTCGCCGAGTGTCGGCGCGACGGACATGGCTGGCACGCCGCCCCCCGTCCCGGGCTGCGGCGGGCGGAGCAGGGGAAGGGCGACCGCGATCGCGATACCCGCCAGGACGGGCAGCAGGAGCAGCGGCGAGAGGCGTCGGCGCGGATCGGCCGGCGCAGCGGGCGGCCGCGCCGGCGCTTCCGCCGGAGCAACGGCCGCGTCCGGCCCGGGCGCGGCCGCTTCGATCGGGACGGGCGCCGCCGGAGGAGGTGGTTCCGGCTCCCCGCCAAGGATCTCGCGGGCGCGGTCCATCCAGTCCGCGCCGCTCTCTGCCAGGGGCGGCTCCAGCGCGAAGGCGGAGTCCAGGATGATCGTGAGCCGCCAGAGATCAGTCGGAGCGAGCGAGCAGTACACGACCGGCGGCAGGGGCTGGCGCGGATACAGGAACTGGTGGAGGCGGCGGAACCGCTCTGCGGCATCCGGCCGGGCCTCGGGGGCGAGATCGAGTAGCGCGACGCCGTAATCCCGGTGCAGCAGCGCGCAGTGGAGGCGCTCGGAGGGCGCCCCATCCTCGCTCCGCAACCGGGCGGAAGGAAGAACCTCGCCGCCCCACGCTTCGAGCAGCGGATCAGGAAGCAGAGTATCGGGGCGCACCTCGTCGGGGAGGCCGTGGAAGGTCATCGCCGGGTCTCCCTTCCGGCCGTCCTGCATCGACCCGAGGGAGGCGTGCTCTCGGGCAGATCGGATCGCGGGAGCAGGGCAGCGCCGTCGGTCATGCGCGAGGGGAACATGTTGCAATGATCCCGTAACCTATCGCTCGCCGTTTCGGGATCGCAACCCGATCGACTCGCGCATCGCGGCAGCAGCCCTATGTCGCGATGACCTCCGGTTAATCGATCCGGAAGAACGTGACCCAGGTGCGTCGGCGCTACTACCGATCCTGCGCACGCCTTCAATCTTTGCGCGGAAGGAAATGCGTCATGTGCGTTCGTCGCGGCGTTCCGCCGACGGCTCTCGGCGTGCGTCACCCGTCCTTCGACGAGGCAGGAGCGATCGGGCGGTGGGACTCGGAACGGGCAGGTCGCAGGGGCTGACCGGGCGCGGTGCCCGATGGCGTCAGGGCGGTTCCGTCGCGGGCCCTGCGCCGGTAAGCGGCTCCGCCTCGATCCGGGCGAAGGCGATGAGGTCGTCGTCGGCCGGGCGCCGCACGGCGGGGTGCGCCGTCTCGGCGCCGGGCGGAGGCGCGGGCCAGAGGCGCGTCTGCACCGCCCGCGTCGCGAAGCCCGCCTCCGCGAAGGCGGCGCGGAGCTGGGACAGGCCGAGGCGGTTCACATAAAGGCCGCTGCGGCCCACCAGCGCCCCTTCCCAGAAGCGCGGCGCGAAGCGGCGCGTGTTGAGGGCGCCGCCGACGTGGTCGTGGAAGTCCACGGCGTGCGCGCCGAGCGATACGGGGGCGGAGACCCGGCGCAGGGCGAGGAGGAGGCCGGGCAGCGCGTCCCGCCGCACATGCTCCAGCACCACGTCGGAGAGCACGAGCTCCACCGCGCCGTCGGGGATGGCGAGCAGCGCCTCGGTGCCGCCGATGAGGTAGTGCGCGCCGCAGGCGGCCAGGGCGGCCTCCCGGTCCCGGGCGGCAGAGAGGTTGGGCGCGGGCAGTCCGGCGGCGCGGGCCATCGCGGCCGCGGCGGCGTAGGGGGCGGCCTCGCGCGGCGCGTCCTCCTCCACGTCGGCGAACCAGACGGGGCCGCAGCCCAGCGCGGCGTAGGTGGCGGCGCGCGTCACCAGCCGGCCGGGGCCGAGTTCCAGCACGCCGCGGGGCGGGCGGCCGTGCAGGGCCGTGAAGCGGGCGACGTGGTTCACCGGCTCCCGCACCAGGCGGTCCTCGGCGTCCGTGACGAAGCTGTGGCGGTTCACCCCGGCCCGGCGCAGGGCGCCGGCCGGCAGGCGAAGCGCGCCGATGGCCAGCTTGAGGGCCAGCTTCGCCCGCCAGGGCAGTCGGCTCCCCGCCGCGTAGCCGGGCGGCACCACGGTCTGGTCGGGCTGGTGGTCCTGCATCTCCGGCCCCTTCTCACGGGGCGGGGCCGTCGCGCAATCCGGCACCCGGAACGAGGAAGGGCCGGAGCCCCTCGGCCCCGGCCCTTCCCGCCCCTTGGCCGGACGGATCAGCGCAGCGCGGGCCGTGCCTCGGCGGGCGCCTCGGCCGGGCGGGCGGCGCGGGCAGCCCACATCAGCGCCCCCATGCCGATCACCACCACCGCGGCCACGTAATGCGCCGCCGCGTGCCGGTTCGCCGCCATCATCACGGAGACGAGCAGCGGCGTGATCCCGCCGAACACCGCGTAGGCCACGTTGTAGGAGAAGGAGACGCCGGTGAAGCGCGTGGCGGCCGGGAAGGCGTTGACCATCACGTAGGGCACCACGGTGATGATGCCGACGGTGGCGCCGGCCAGCGCGTAGAGCGGCAGCAGGTTCGCCGGGTTCGCCTCCACCCCGTAGTAGAGCGCGTAGGTGGCGGCGATCAGCGCCAGGCTGCCGACCATGCCGACGCGCAGCGTGCCGAAGCGGTCCAGCAGCGCGCCCACCACCACGGCCATGACCGTCAGGGTGAAGGTCGCCGCCACGTTCGCCTCCAGCGTCGTCGCCGGGGCGAGATTGTGCAGCCTCTGGAACAGCGCGGGCGTCATCAGGATCACCACCACGATGGCGGCGGTCAGCATCCAGGTGACGAGCATGGAGACGATCACGCCGGCGCCCTGCCCGCGCAGCACCGCCTTCAGCGGCATCTCCCGGCTCTCCTCCCCGATGCGGGCGCGCATGGCCTCGAACACCGGGGTCTCGTGCAGCCAGCGGCGGAGATACATGGCCAGCAGGCCGAAGACGCCGCCGGTGATGAAGGGAATGCGCCAGGCCCAGTCCGCGACCTCGGCCGGGGTGTAAGCGGTGTTGATGGCGGTGGCCATCAGCGAGCCGAGCAGGATGCCGCCCGTCAGGCCGCCGGTGAGCATGCCCGTGGCGACGCCCACGCGGTTGGCTGGCACGTGCTCCGCCACAAAGACCCAGGCGCCCGGGGCCTCGCCGCCGATCGCCGCGCCCTGCAGCACGCGCATCAGCAGGAGCAGTAGCGGGGCGGCGATGCCGACGCTCGCGTAGGTGGGCAGCAGGCCCATGATCAGCGTCGGCACGGCCATGAGGAAGACGGAGAAGGTGAAGACGCGCTTGCGGCCGAACAGGTCGCCGAAATGCGCCATGACGATTCCGCCCAGCGGGCGGGCAAGGTACCCAGCGGCGAAGATGCCGAAGGCCTGGATCTGCTGCAGCCAGTCCGGCATTCCCGGCGGGAAGAACAGCGTCGCGATCACCGTCGCGAAGAAGACGAAGATGATGAAATCGTAGAACTCCAGCGCCCCGCCGAGGGAGGCGAGAAAGAGGGTGCGGGCGTCCTGGCGGGTCAGTCGTCTCGTGGCGCTGGGCTCTTGCATCGAAGTCTTCCGTGAACTCTGGGGCGCCGGGCGGAAGCTTTCGCGCGGCGGGTCTGCCACGCAATATTGCGTCGCAGCATGGGGGCTACCATCACGGATACGGAAGCCTTGCCATGCCCAATCGGCGGGCCGGGGGCATCACGGGCGCTGATGCCGGGCTTCAGGATTAGTCGTTCGACGCCGGGGTGGGGCGGTGCCAACGATCGCCCATGCCCGTCGATCCCGCCCTCCTCCTCGCCTGTACCCTGGCCGGCATCGTGGTGGTGCTCTCGCCGGGGCCGGACATGATGTTCGTGCTTGGGCAGACCCTCGCGGGCGGCAGGCGCCAGGGCTGGGCCGCCACGGTCGGGATCTGGTGCGGGGCCATGGTGCACATCCTGCTGGCCGCGCTCGGCGTGGCGGCGCTGCTGGCGGCGGAGCCGGCGCTGTTCACGGTGCTGCGGCTGGCGGGCGGCGCCTACCTGCTGTGGCTGGGGGTGGCATCGCTCCGCGCGGCATGGGCCGGCACGCCGGTCGCGGGGCCCGCCTCGGCCGCACGGCGCGTGGTGCTGCAGGGCATGCTGACGAACCTCACAAACCCGAAGGTGGCCCTGTTCTTCCTCGCCTTCCTGCCGCAATTCGTGGACGCCTCGCCGGGGCGGGCGCCGGAATGGGTGCAGATGCTCCTCCTCGGGCCGATCCTGCCCCTGCTCTCCGTGCCGGTCTTCGCGGCGGTGATCGCGGGCGCGGCCGGGGCCGCCGCGCGCCTTTCCCGCTCCGCCCGCGCGGCGCGATGGCTGCACGGGGCGGCTGGGGTGATCTTCCTCGGGCTCGGCGCGCGGCTCGTGGCCGGACGGAGCTGAGCCCTACCGGAACAGGTGGGGCAGGACCCGGCTGTTCTCCCGCACCACCGCGCTGCGCGCCTCGCGGAAGATGATCCCGCAGGCGCGGTCCGCCGCAATCCAGGAACCGATGACGGTGTTCCACCCCTCCTGAGCGTAGAGGGGCGCGCGGCGCTGGCTGATCACCGGCCCGTCCCCGTAGGTGCCGCCGGTCATGTTCGTGACCGTGCCGTCGCGCTTCATGCGGATGTTCGCGCCTTCCCGGCCCAGGGCGGGCTTCTCCACCCATTCCCCGGTGGCGGGGGCGGGGCCATTATAGGCTTCCAGCAGGTTGGGATGGCCGGGGTTCAGCCTCCATAGCAGGGGCAGGATCGCCTTGTGGCTGAGGATCGCCTTCCAGGGCGGCTCGACCACGGCCGCCGTGTCGCGGGCGAAGAAGGGGCCGAACTCGTCGGTGGCCACCCACTCCCATGGGTAGAGCTTGTGGAGGAAGAGGATGCGGTTCTCCTCCTCGTCCCGGAACTCGCCCGCCGCGTCGTTCCAGCGGATTTCCGGGATGGGGATAGGGCGGGTCGGGATGCCCGCCTGCTCCGCCACGTCCCGGAAGTAGGTAGAGTGGGCCCATTCCTCCGGCGCGTCGGGGAAGGCGGCGAAGTGCATGCCCCGGCCGCCCATGCGCGGGGCCAGGGCGCGGAAGCCGTCCAGCAGGGCCTCGTGCAGGGAGTTGAACTGGTCCGCGCCGGACCCCGTCTCCTCCAGCCAGAACCACTGGGCCAGGGCCGTCTCGATCGCCAGCGTCGGGGTGTCGGCGTTGTACTCCAGCATCTTGGGCGGGCCGGCGGCGGGGTCCCAGGCCAGGTCCATGCGGCCCATCAGCGCCGGGTCGCCGCGCAGCCAGGACCGGGCGGCGTAGTCCGCCATCCAGTCGGACATGCCGAACTCGGCCGTCAGGCGGTGGGGCTCCCGCCGTACCAGGTGGTCGACGGCGGCGAGGCAAAGGGCGTGCAGGGCGGCAGTGGCGTCGTCCAGCGCGTCCACCTCGGCCTCGGTCAGCTCGTAGTGGTCGGCCTCATGCCACCAGAGGCCGCCCTCCCCGCCCGGCACCGGCTCCCTGCCGTCCGAGTGGTAGTCCAGACCGATGGAGGCGAGGCGGTCCCGCCAGTCCGGCCGCTCCCGGCCGGGCCGCCGGATCAAGAGCCGCTGCTCGAGTGCGCCGAGGCGGAGAAGCCCAACCCGCCGGAGCGGCTGGCGGTGCGCCCGCCGTAATAGGCGGAGGTGCCCGAGGCCGTGCCCGCGCTGCGGGCCAGCATGGTGCCGCCTTCCGTGGTGGCGGAGGCGGCGCGGAAGCCGCCGCGCCCCGCGGCCTCGCTGGTGCCCGCATAGCTCGTGCCGGAGTACCAGTAGGCGCGGCCGCCGCCGCCGCTGCTGGTGCCGGAGCCGCGCGAGGACTGGGCCGGTGGGCACCCCGGCTGCCCCGCCACGCCCGGTGGGCAGGCGCCGGGCGGGGGTGCCGCGCCGGCATAGACGGGCATGGCGCCGCGCGTGCCATCCGCCATCATGCGCCCGATCATCACCCCGGCCATGGCGGGGATGAAGAGGGAGGCGGCGGTGGCCCCGGCCGATTTGGAGCCGCCGATGCCCGTGCAATCCCCGCCCGTGGCCTGTTGGCACTCCTCCGCGGAGGCGTAGCGCGGGGCGGTGCGGGCGTGCTCGTAAACGGCGCTGCGGAAGACCTCGCCGCACTCGGCCGCAGCGTTGCCGCCCAGCCGTTCGACGCAGGCGGCCTCGGAGGTGAGGACACCCTCCTCGTCGGAGTTACCCGAGAGGGCAGCGAAGGCACCGGCACCCAGGCCGGCTCCGACGACCAGGGTGAGAGCGATCTTGCTGGAGCGTCTCATGCCACCAGGGATAGCCGTTCCCTCCCCGGAAGTAACGCGCCCGCCCGGCCGGGTAACGGGTTCGTGACAGAGAGCGTTTCGCTGCTCAGCGCGCGCGCCCCAGCACCTTCTCCCGCAGGTCGTCCACGAAGCCGACGAACCAGCGGGTATAGTCCTGCGCCTCCGCCACGGAGCCGCCGACCGTCTCCAGGGAGAGGTCGCCCAGGCGGGACCGCACGGCGGGCGCCGCCGCGGCGCGGGCATAGGCGGCGTTCACCTGCCCCACGATGTCGGGCGGGGTGCCGCCCGGGGCCCAGAGGATGATGCCCATGTTGAAGCCGAGGTCGGGGTAGCCCGCCTCCGCCACCGTCGGCACGTCCGGCATCTGCGGCAGGCGCCCGGGGGACAGGGTGGCCAGGGCCTTAAGCTTGCCCGCCTGCACGTGCGGCAGCAGCAGGGCCGAGGGCTGGACGAGGTAGGAGATGCGGCCGGCCAGCACGTCCGAGGTGTAGTCGCCGCGATAGGGCACGTGGACCGCCTCGAAGCCGAGGCGCTGGGCCAGGCGGGACTGCACGAGGTGGAAGACGGTGCCCGGGCCGAAGGAGGCGTGGTTCAGCTCCCCTGCCCTGCTCTTCCCCGCGGCGGCCAGCTCGCCGAGCGTGCTCACGCCGAGGGAGGGGGTGGCGACGACGAGCCAGTGGTCCTTCGTGGCGCGGGAGACGGGGGTGAAGTCCCTGAACGGGTCCAGCGGCTGCCGGTCCGCGAGCAGGAAGGCGTGCACCACCGTGTCCGCTCCGCCGAGGAAAAGGGTGTGGCCATCGGGCGCGGCGCGCGCCGCTGCCTCCGCCGCGATGATGCCGCCGGCGCCGGGGCGGTTCTCCACCACCACGGGCTGGCCCAGCGCCTCCGCCATCGGTTCCGCCACGGCGCGGCCGGTGAGGTCGATGGTGCCGATGCCCGGCGCGACGCCGACGATGATGCGGATCGGGCGGGTGGCGAAGCTGCGTTGTGCCTGAACGGCGGGCGCGGCGAGGATCGCCGGCAGTGCCGCGGCGCGGAGGATGGTCCGCCTCTGCATGGTCGTTTCTCCCGGGGCGTCTTTCGCGGCGCCCTCGGGTGGGATGCTACAGCACTTCTTCGCGTCACCCAGGCCGGAGATGCGGTGCTGCCATGGCAAGCGATCAGCCGATCTTGCTCACGATGCCCTTCAGCGAGTCACCGATCATCTTGATCGTGTTCGACTGCAGGTCCACGGCCATGTTCCACTGCTGCGTCATGTTCTGCAGCTTTATCATGTCCGCGGCGGAACCAGTGTCCATGGTCTGGGAGAAGGCGTGCAGCGAGGCCTCGGTCGTGGCCGTGCCCTGTCCCATCGTGTCCGCGAGCTGCTGGTAGTTGAAGCCGCTTCCCGCGATCCCCGAGCCTCCGCCCGTGACCTGGTTCAGCTCGTCCGGGCCGAGCCGCTGCGGGCCTTCCTTCTTGTCCGACATCATCGCCTCCGGGTGTGCGTGGTGGCCGCGCCGAACGGCGGACGACGGGACTTTCGTACCGGGTCATGCCTTTCCGCCGCAACAACGATGATTCGGGGCGGCGCCGCCGGCCGGGCAGGCGCCAGAGACAGGCCCAGGGCCGGCCCGGGCGGAGTGCGGCAGGGTGCGCGCCTCGCCCCCGCCCCCTGCCTGCTACCCCCTGCCTGCTACCGGCCGCCGCCGTGCCAGGCTGGCCGGCCGGTGCTAGGGATGGAGTCCGCGAAGAAGAACCAGAGGACGACCGGGAATGAACACGATTGCCCGCAGGACCGCGCTCATCACCGGCGCGGGGCGCAATATCGGGCGCGCCATCGCCATCGGGTTGGCGGCGGACGGCTTCGACATTGTCGTCAACGGCTCCTCCGACCGCGCGGCGGCCGAAGCGGTGGCGGAGGAGGTGCGGGGTTTCGGCGTGCGGGCGCTGGTGGCCATGGGCGATGTGGGCCGGCGCGAGGAGTGCGCGCGCATCGCCGCCGAGGCGCTGGCCGGGATGGGCTCCGTGGACGTGCTGGTGAACAACGCCGCGCTGCGCCCCCTCAAGCCCTTCCTGGAGATCACGGCGGAGGACTGGGCCCGCGTGATGGCGGTGGACCTGGAGGCCTCCGTCTGGCTCGCCCAGGCCGTGCTGCCGGGAATGGTGGAGCGCGGCTGGGGCCGCATCGTCAGCTTCACGGGGATGAACGCCATTCACGGCTATGCCGGCCGCGCGCCCGTCTCCGTCGCCAAGCACGGGGTCTGGGGGCTGACCAAGGCGCTGGCGAAGGAGTTCGGGCCGAAGGGGATCGCGGTGAACGCCATCTCCCCCGGCCCGATCGCGGCGGATGACGACGAGCCGGGCGTGCAGACCAACCGCCACGGCTACGTCGCCAAGGTGCCGCTCGGCCGCATGGGCACCCCCGCCGAGGTGGCGGCGGTGGTGCGGATGCTCGTCGGCGAGGGCGGCGGCTACGTCAACGGCCAGATGCTGGCGGTGAACGGCGGCGGGGAGACCTAGCGCCCCTCACAGCGGCGCGCAGGCCGCCCGCAGCCATTCCGCCGTCGGCCCGTCGAGCGTCGGGCCGACCTCCACCAGGATGCGGGCGTGATAGGCGTCCAGCCAGGCGCGCTCCGTGCGGTCGAGCGCGCCGGCGTCGATCAGATCGCGGTCGAAGGGAACGAGGGTGAGAGTCTCGAAGTGCAGCCAGCGCTTCGGGCCGGCGGCGGCGGCCACGGGGCGCACCAGCAGCAGGTTCTCCAGCCGGATGCCGTAGGCGCCGGGCAGGTAGAAGCCTGGTTCGTCGGAGAGGATCATCCCTTCCTTCAGCGGGACGACCGCGGCGCTGCGGGAGAAGGCGGCCGGCCCCTCATGCACGGAGAGGAAGGCGCCGACGCCGTGGCCGGTGCCGTGGTCGTAGTCCAGCCCTGCCTCCCAGAGCGGGCGGCGGGCGATGGCGTCGAGGTGCGGGCCGGCCACGCCCTCCGGGAAGCGGGTGGCGGCGAGGGCGATCATGCCGCGCAGCACCAGGGTGTAGCGGGTGCGCAGCTCCGCCGGCGGTGTGCCCGGGCCGGTCCAGAGGGTGCGGGTAATGTCCGTCGTGCCGTCCAGGTACTGGGCGCCGCTGTCGATCAGGAAGGGCTCGTCCGGGTGGATCGTCCGGTTGCTGGCCTCGGTGGCGCGGTAGTGGATGATCGCGCCGTGGTCCCCCGCGCCGGCGATGGCGGGGAAGGACTCCGCCCGGAATCGGTCCTCCATGCGGCGGAAGGCGAGGAGCTGGTCGGCGGCCGCCATTTCCGTCAGCTCGCCGTGCCGGGCCCCGCGCGCGAACCAGGCGAGGAAGCGGATCATCGGCCTTGCGTCGCGGCGATGCGCGGCGCGGGCGCCGGTCCGCTCCGCTTCCGTCTTGCAGGCGCGGGGCAGGCGGACGGGGTCGGTGCCGGGGGAGACGGTGGCGCCGGCCCCCGCGAGCGCCTGCCCGAACCATGCGGGCGTCGCCTCCGGGTCCAGGCGGACGGTCGTGCCCTTCAACGCGGCCAGCGCCGCGGGCAGGGTGTCACGCGGCCGAATGGTGACGGCATTGCCCAGGGCCTCCCGCAGGGCGGGGCCGGCCTTGGCGGGGTCCATGAAGAGAGTGACGGCCCCTTCCGCGTCCAGGATTGCGAAGGCGAGCGCCAGCGGCGTGTGGTCCAGGTCGCCGCCGCGCATGTTCAGCAGCCAAGCGACGGAATGAGCATCGGCGAGCACCACCGCGTCCTGCCCGGCTTCCCGCAGGGCGGCGGCGACGGTCTCGCGCTTCTCCGCGGAGGAGCGGCCGGCGAATTCCTCCGGCCAGGGCTCGGCGGGCGCGGTGGGGGCGGCGGGGCGGTCCTTCCAGATCACGTCCAGCGGGTTGGCGGGAAGCGGGACGAGGGTGGCGCCAGAAGCGGCGAGGCGGTCCAGCGCGGCCCCCGGGTGCAGCCATGGGTCGTAGCCGATGCGCTTGCCGGCGGCGTGCGCCTTCAGCCAGGCGGCCGGGGGCTCCTCGATCAAATGGCGCCGTTCCCAGAGGGTGGGGTCGGTCTGTTGCGCGACCTGCGTGGTGTAGCGGCCGTCGGTGAAGACGGCGGCGCGATCCGGCAGGACGATCGCGAGGCCGGCCGAGCCGGTGAAGCCGGTGATCCACGCCAGGCGCTCGCCTGAAGGGGGAACGTACTCGCCCAGGAACTCGTCCGCGCGTGGGATAATGAGGCCGTCCACCCCGGCGCGCGCGATCTCGGCGCGCAACTCACCGAGGCGATTTTGCGGCAGGTTTGTCACCAGTTCGTTAACCACGACATGTTTCCCCAGATTTCCATGCGTTAGGCGCATGGCTCAGCCACATGAACAACGCGCCATTTGCCCGCTTCCTAAGCCCATATTGCCTCCACCGAAGGCATTCCGGGGCTGGGTCGCAAGGGCGACCTGCCGGTGCCATCGATCAACGGACGACAATCATGAACCCCCGCATCTCCCAGGTGCAGCACCCCGCGCCGATGATGCCCTACCCCGCCAACATCCGTCAGCTGAGCGACATCGAGCTTCTGCGTCAGGCCAACGAGGCCCGGAACGCCGTCCTCGCTTCCGGGCTGCAGCGCCTGCTCGCCGGCTTCGCCGGCTGGATGCAGCGCCGCCGTGCCGAGGCGGAGCTGCGCGCCCTGACGGACCGCGAGCTGGCCGATATCGGCCTGACCCGCGCCGAGATCCCCTTCGTGCTGGCCGGCGACATGCCCGCGCGCGGCGTGGAGGCCCCGAAGGCCGCGGCGGCCCCGGCCGCTGCGAACGACCGTTTCCGGAAGCGCGCCGCCGCCTGACGGCCGCTTCCAACGAGTACCGGGACGGCGATTTCCCCCCGACCGCGCCGTTCCGATGCCCGGCCCGCCCGGCGCTGCCTCCCCCCTCGAGGCGCCGCGGCGGGCCGGCGCTGTTTTCGGGGTCCTGCGCCCTGCAAGCCCGCTCCGCATCTCGCCGGGAACAGGTAGGCTGCCACTCCGAATCCCAGAGGAGGCGGAGAGGATCGATGCGCTTGAGGATCGGTGCGGTGCTGCTGGTGGCCGCGACGCTCGGCGCGTGTGCCGGGCAGGGGCTGGGCGGCCTCTCTCTCGACACGCCCTATGGCCGGGGCACGGCGAACCGGATCGACTCCAATCGCGAGGAGAGCCCCTCACGGCTCTACGGCTGGGACCCTGCGAATCGTCAGGTCGGGTACTCCATCCCCACCGGGCGCTGACTTCGGCGAGCCGGGCAGGACGTGGCGACGGGACCGTGATCCGGGCAGGGGCAAGGCCGTTTCTAGCCTCGTGCCCGGCGGGGTATCCGCTCGAGGGAGTGCGCAGCGTGGAACTCGGCAGGGCGGAAAGCGAAGGGGCCTCGTACCGCGAAATGTCGCGACACGGGCGCCGCCAGTTCGTTCTCGGCGCCGGTGCGGCCGGGTTGGCGCTTCCGTTCCTTGCCCGGGCGGCTGCAGGGCTGGAGAGGCTGGTGGTGCCGGATCGCGGGCAGCTTGTTGCCGGTGATCTCGCCCTGCGCTGCGCGATCGGCGCGGCCGGTGCCCGCGCGGAGAAGCGCGAGGGCGACAAGGCCTCCCCCGCCGGGGTCTTTCCGTTGCGCGAGGTGTTGTACCGGCCCGATCGCGTGGCGCCCGTGCAGACCGCCCTGCCCTGCCGCGCGCTGCGGCCAAGTGACGGCTGGTGCGACGATGCGGGGCGGCCGGAGTACAACCGCCCTGTCACCCTGCCCTTCGACGGCAGCCACGAGGAGCTGTGGCGGGAGGACGGCCTCTACGACGTGATCGCGGTGATCGGGTACAATGACTCGCCGCCCGTGCCAGGGCTGGGCAGCGCCATCTTCCTGCACGTGGCCGCGCCGGATTGGGGGCCGACGTTGGGCTGCGTCTCGATCGAGCGCCCGGCGCTCGTCGATCTGCTGGCGCGCTGCGGGCCGGGCACGACGATCGAGATCGCGCCTTCCTAGGGGCCTGTCAGCGCCTGAACTGGAAGCATGAGCCGGGGTGCTCCGGCGCCACGTGACGAGCGGTGGGCGGTGCTGGAGCCTTTGGTCGGAGGCTGCCACCCTTATGCCAAGGTTCTGCCCCAGCACCGTATCGCGGCACGCCGCGATTCCTCATGGTCTGAAGAGCTCGAGTTCCGCCGCCGGATAGTAGTTCTGCGTCGCTGCGGTGATGCGCACGAGGTATCTCTGGCCGCTGTCGTCCTTCCAGACGACCGTTCCGACGTTGCCCCGCATGACGGGACCGGTGATCCTCACGGTGTCACCGATCTTGAACTCGCTCATCCGTTCGTTGCCTTGCTGTGCGGAAAGAAGCGCAGGCCGTATCCATTGCCTACCCGGCGATTCCGGGTGCGGTCGCACCCGCGACGACGCGACAGAGGTCGTCGTCATCACAGGAGCTCCGACCGAAATAACGACCATGACGAAGCCCAGCAGGCGCTTGCGCCACGCCGATGACGGCGGCTCAGACAGGGACACAGGCCTCTCCGATGCTTCCGATCAGCGCTCTAGCACAGTGTGCGGATTGACAATAGCACGCTGTGCGAGCCCTGTCCGTCTATGACCCGGAAGGATCCTCAAGCGCCAACCACCCGGGACCGGATCCTCCACGCCTCGATAGCGCTCGTTCAGGAGGGAAAGGAGAGGCGCCTGAGCGTCCGTGCCGTCGCCGCGCGGGCGGGCGTCGGCATGGGGACCCTGCGCTATCATTTCCCCACTCAGCGGGAGCTGCTCGATGCGGTGTTCTCGTCCCTCTACGAGGAGGCTCTGCCGGACGGGCGGATCCGCGACGCCACGGTTCCAGCGGATGAGCGACTGCTCGAGTGCTGCCGGCACATGCTCAACCCCATCGATGTCGGCGACCGAGCTCGGGATGTGTGGTCGGACCTCTACCACGCCTTCATCGCTCCGGGCGCGGCGGCCGACCACAGGGCAGGCTATGTCGAGCTGAGGCGGCAGGCCCTCCGTCGCGTTCAGTCCTGGCTGTCGGTCCTCGTCGAGGAGGGCGCACTCTCCCGCGGCGACAATATCGCCCGCTCACAGTTCCTGCTCACCGTTCTCGACGGACTGGCGTTGCAGCGAGCCCTGCCATCCGAGTCCGCGCTGCTCGATCTGGAGACGGCCGTGCTCAAGGCGGCGATCGCCTCACTCTCGACCATCCGCTGACAGAGCCAATGACCCGCGAGGGTCGGTGATGGGGTTGAGGCAAGCGCTGCCCTGAGGCGGGTGGGGTAGCAGGGTGCGCCCGTTGGGATGGATGGCAGGCAGCGCCCCAGCGCCAGGCAAGAGGGGCGCCATGGGATCAGCCCCGCTTCCGCAGGACCAGCGTCGTCCAGGGGCCGATGTTCAGGCGGCGCTCCAGCACCAGCCCGCCGCGGCGATGCGCGGCCAGCACCCAGTTCGCCTGCTTGCCGAGGAGCCCGGCCAGGATCGCGGTGCCGCCCGGGCGCAGGTGGCGCGCCATGTCGCCGGCCATGGCGCAGAGCGGGCGAGCGAGGATGTTGGCGAAGACGAGGTCGTAGCTCCCCTTCGAGACGGCGGGGTTCTTCCAGCCATCTGCCAGGATGGAGCGGACCTGCGTGCGCAGGCCGTTCATACCGGCGTTCCCGTTCGCCACGCGGACGGACCAGGGCTCGATGTCGGTCGCCAGCACGCGGCGGTGCAGGGCGGAGGCAGCGGCCATGGCGAGGATGCCGGAGCCGGCGCCGAGATCCAGCATCCGCAGCCGGTCCTTCGGCAGCTTGGCCATGCGGCGCGCCACGCCCTCAAAGGCGATGAGGCAGCCCTGGGTGGAGGCGTGCTCCCCGCTGCCGAAGGCGATCCCGGCGTCCAGCTTCAGCACCGTGCGGCCCCAGAGCTTGCGATCCGGTAGGTGGGTGGGGCGGATGACCACGCGGCCGCCGATGGCCTGCTCCGGGAAGGACTGGGCGGTGCGGGCGAGCCAACCCTCCGATTCCACCGGGGCGCGCTGGGGCGTGAGGTCCAGACCAGTGGTCAGGGAGGCTAGGGCCAGGGCGGCGGTGAGGTCGTCGTCCTTCGTCCCCTCCTCACGCACGCCCTCCACGCGCCAAGTGTCGGTCTCCTCGTTCAGGAACAGGGCGACGCTGCGGCAGGCGCGCTCGAAGGCGGCCTCGACGGCGGGCACGGCCTCCTCCGGCAGGTCCTCGATCCAGACCGTCTCCAGGTTCTGGGGATGGTGTCGCGACATCAGGCGCGCCCGTCAGTGTGCGACATCAGGCCTTCTCCACGAAGCTGTCGAGGACGCGCTTCGTGCCCGCCTTCTCGAAATCGACCTCCAGGCGGTTGTCCTCGACCGCCGTCACCCGCCCATAGCCGAACTTCTGGTGGAAGACGCGCTGGCCGACCTGCATGGCATCCGCGCGCGCGGGGCGTTCCTTCACCTCCCAGGCGCCCGCCTCGATAACGCGGGGGCGGTAGGAGGAGATGCCGCCGCCGGCGAAGACGCTCGGCGCATCCGCCAGCCGTGCGCGCTGGGCGCCGCCGCCGCCCTCGCGCTCGATCTGGTCGGGCGGGAGCTCGTCGAGGAAGCGGGAGGGGATGGCGGCGGACCAGTTGCCGTAAACCCGGCGGTTCGCGGCGTGGCTGATCACCGCCATCTTCCGCGCGCGGGTGATGCCGACATAGGCGAGGCGACGCTCCTCCTCGAGCGACTTGGTGCCGCCCTCGTCCAGCGCGCGCTGGTGGGGGAACAGCCCCTCCTCCCAGCCCGGCAGGAAGACGAGGTCGAATTCCAGGCCCTTGGCGGCATGCAGCGTCATGAGGGAGACGCGCTCGGCATCCGCGTTCTCGTCGTTCTCCATCACCAGCGCGACGTGCTCGAGGAAACCCTCCAGCGTCGGGAACTCGCCGATCGCGCGCACCAGCTCCTTCAGGTTCTCCAGCCGGCCGGGCGCCTCGGCCGACTTGTCCTGCTTCCACATCTCCGTGTAGCCGGACTCGTCGAGCATGGTGGCGACCGCCACCACATGCCCATCCTTCTGCATCAGCGCGCGCCAGCGGGCGAAGCCGTCGAACAGCTCGCGCATCGCGGCGCGCGGCTTGGCGCGCAGGGCTTCCGTGCGAGAGAGGCGCTCGGCGGCGATGGCCAGCGGGATGGACTGCTCCCGCGCGCCCATGTGCATCTGCTGCAGCGCGCCGTCGCCGATGCCGCGCTTGGGGGTGTTCACGATGCGCTCGAAGGCCAGGTCGTCGCTGGGCTGGTGCATCACGCGCATGTAGGCCATGGCGTCGCGGATCTCCGCGCGCTCGTAGAACTTCAGGCCGCCGACGACGCGGTAGGGGATGCCGAGGGTGATCAGCCGTTCCTCAAACGAACGCGTCTGGAAGCCGGCGCGGACGAGGATGGCGGTCTCGGCCAGCGAAACGCCCTTGCGCTGCGCCTGCTCGATCCGTTCCCCGACCATGCGGGCCTCCTCCTCGGAGTCCCAGAGGGAGACGACGCGGACCTTCTCGCCCTCCGCGTCGTTGCGGCCGGAGCGCAGGGTCTTGCCCAGCCGCCCCTCGTTCTTGGCGATGAGGTGCGCGGCGGTGGCGAGGATGGGCTTCGTGGAGCGGTAGTTGGATTCCAGCCGCACGATGCGCGCGCCGGGAAAGTCCTTCTCGAAGCGCAGGATGTTCTCCACCTCCGCCCCGCGCCAGGAGTAGATGGACTGGTCGTCGTCGCCCACGCAGCAGATGTTGTGGTGGCTCTGCGCCAGCAGGCGCAGCCACAGGTACTGCACGGTGTTCGTGTCCTGGTACTCGTCCACCAGGATGTAGCGGAAGGCGCGGTGGTACTGCGCCAGCACGTCGGGCTGGGTCCGCAGGATCTCCGCCATGTGCAGCATCAGGTCGCCGAAATCGGCAGTGTTCAGGTCCTTCAGGCGGGACTGGTAGGCCTCGTAGATCTGGCGGGCCTTGTTGTTGGCGTAGTCGCTGTCCTCGGCGGGCGTCACGCGGGCGGGGGTCAGGCCGCGATCCTTCCAGCGCTGGATCACCGCCATCATGCCCTGGGCCGGCCAGCGCTTGATGTCCACCACGGCGGCATCCATCACCTGCTTCAGCAGGCGCATCTGGTCATCCGTGTCGAGGATGGTGAAGGAACTCGTCAGCCCGACATATTCCGCGTGCCGCCGCAGCATGCGCGCGCAGAGCGCGTGGAATGTGCCGAGCCAGAGGCCTTCGGCGGGGCGGCCAAGGATGGTGGAGACGCGCTCCCGCATCTCCTTCGCCGCCTTGTTGGTGAAAGTGACGGCCAGCACCTGGTTGGGGAAGGCGCGGCGGGTCATCAGGATATGGGCGAAGCGGGTGGTCAGCACCCGGGTCTTGCCCGTGCCGGCGCCGGCGAGAACCAGCAGGGGGCCGTCCACGGTCTCCACCGCCTCGCGCTGCTCCGGGTTGAGCTTGGCGAGGTAGTCGGTCCCGGAATCGGGGAAAGGGCCAGAGGACGGGGATGGGGGCTGGGCTGGCGGGAACACGGGGGCGGCTATAGAACGGGACGCGAACCCGCGCCACCGGAGAAGGGCGCGGAGGGAGTTCCGCTTGCCGCTGCGCCCTGCCCTGGAATGGTCCGCCCGGAACGGAGGCACGCTCCTGGCAATCGGCATCTTCGCGGCCCTTCTCACCCCCGCCCCGGTCACCGCCGCCCTGCGGGACGTGGTGACGCCCGTCGTCGCCTCCCTGATGACGCTCGTTCTGCTGCGGGTCGATCCCGCCCAGGTCCTGGCCTATCTGCGCCGGCCCGTCCTGGTGGCGGGGCTGCTGGCCTGGCTGCTGCTGGCCTGCCCGGTCCTGGCCTTCGCCGCGGCGTGGTTGGCGGGGATGGACGGGCCCCTGGGGGCGGCACTGGTCATCATGGCCACGGGCTGCGCCGCCACCTCCTCCCCCGCCTTCGCGCGGCTGGTGGGGTTGGACGGGGAGATCTCCCTCGTCGTGGCGGTGCTCTCCACGCTCCTCATCCCCTTCACGGCCCCTCCCCTCGCCCTCGGGCTGCTGGGCATCGACCTCGCCATCTCCATCCCCGCGCTCATGGGGCGGCTGATGCTGGTGGTCGGGCTGCCGCTGGTCCTCTCCGTCCTCATCCGCCGGATCGTGGCGCCGGCGGTGCTGGACCGCTGGGGGCGGGCGGTGGACGGGACGGTGGTCCTGCTCGTCGTGCTCTACGGCTTCGGGATCATGGACGGGGTGCTGGCGCGGCTGCTGGCGGCGCCGGGATTCGTGCTGGGCGGGCTGGCGCTGGCCTTCGCGGGGTCCTTCGGGCTGAACGCGGCGACGGCGCTGGCATTCCGGCCGGCGGGACAGAGGGTGGCGCTCTCGGCCGGGCTGCTCTCCGGCAACCGGAACATGGCGCTGTACTTCGCGGTGCTGCCGGCGGCGACGGACCCGCAGGTGCTGCTCTTCTTCGCGCTGTGCCAGTTTCCGCTGTTCCTGAGCCCGTTCCTGTTGCGGCCTGTCTACCGGCGGCTGCGTGTCGAGGCCTGAAGAGTCCACCTATCCCTCGACTGGGGTGACGGTCAGCCGGATGGCCGCGAAGCCGGCCATGACCGCGAAGAGGAAGCTGCCGATCACCACAATGGAGATCTGCCGGCCGGTCAGTCCCAGCCCCCATCGGCCGCCGACGAGGCCCGCCGCGACAAGGTAGAGGAGGGAGACGAGGACGATCCCCTCAAGGTCCAGCGCTGAAGCGACGGCGAACTGCAGGATGGTGGCGAGGCCCGCGATGAGGCCGCCCTTCCAGGCCGCGGCGGCCGCGAGCCGGGCGCCGATTGCCCCACCCGCCACGCCCCCGACGAAGCCGGCTGCCAGGATCCACGCCTCCGTCACCCTGCTGTCCTTTCCATCAACCGGGCCATCATCCGAGAGTCAGAATTTTCTCCGCCGCTTCCGCGCGGGAAAGCTCCTCCCCGGACGCCCTCTAACGCGGACGGCCGGCAGCGGCGATGCGCGATGGCCGCGGCAGACCAGGAGATCGCCGCTACCCGCTGCGCAGGGCGCGAACAGCCGATCACGCGACGGTGCGTACAGCAGAACCGCCATACTGAACCGGGCAGTTCACTCGCCCTGCCGCGGGTGCTAAGTGGAGGCTGAACCGAGCCCTGGAATCATGCGCCCCTTCATCCTGCCCCGCCTGGCACCGGCCGCCCTCGCCCTCGTTCTGACCGGCGCCGCCCTGTCCGGCTGCGCCACGCGCCCCCCGGCGGATGACCGGGAGGCGGTGGAGGAGTTCCGGGCCACCAACGACCCGATCGAGCCCTTCAACCGCGCGATGTACGACGTGCACCAGGCGATCGACACGGTCGTGCTGCGCCCGGTGGCGATCGGCTACCGCGCCGTGCTGCCCCAGCCCGTCCGCACCGGCATCTCCAATTTCCTGAGCAACCTGCGCAGCCCCGTGGTGGCGATGAACGACGCGCTGCAGGGCGAGACGCAGCGCTTCGGGGAGACGCTGGGGCGCTTCCTGCTGAACTCCACCCTCGGGGTCGGCGGCTTCATCGACGTGGCCCGGGAATTCGGCCTGCCGCCGCACACGGAGGATTTCGGCCAGACCTTCGCCGTGGCGGGAATCGAGGAAGGACCCTACCTCTTCATCCCTCTCCTCGGCCCGAGCAACCCGCGCGACCTGCTGGGCTTCGCGGCCGGGATCGCCGCCGATCCCCTCACCTGGCTCACCTTCGGCCACCCGGACGCCATGGACATCGCCAACGGCGTCCGCGCGGGCGTGACGGTGGTGAGCACCCGCGAATCCCTGCTGGACCCGCTGGACGACGTCCAGCGCACCAGCCTGGATCCCTACGCCACGCTGCGCAGCGCCTATCGCCAGCAGCGGGCGCGGGAGATCGCCAATACCCCGGCCGCCACCCCCGCCGCGCCGCAGGGGCTTGGTACCGGGCTGCCGGACACCACGCCCCGTTCGCCGCAGCCCTGAGCGCGGAGCCACGCCGGGCTGAGCCGCGCAGCGGGCGGCGGGTCGCACGGAACGGAACCCGCCCGCTCGCGTTCAGGGGGCGTTGAGGCGGCGACGCCAGCGCACCACCTGCGGACGGGCGGCCCTGAAGGGCCGGCCGGTGCCGCACAGCAGAACGAGATCCCGGACGAGATGATCGCACGACGCACCCTCCTCGCCGCCGGCGCCGCCCTGGTGGCGGCGCGGGCCTTTCCCGCCTTTGCCCAGCCGGTGGACACGGCCCGCGCGGCCGCCTTCATCCAGTCCACGGGCCAGGAGCTCGTGGCCGCCATCAACGGTCGCGGCGCCGTGGCGCAGCGGCGGGAGCAGGTGGCGGCGGTGCTGCGCCGCGCGGTGGACGTGGAGGGGGTCGGCCGCTTCATCCTCGGGCGCTACCTGCGCCAGGCGACCCCGGACGAGCAGGCCCAGTACATGCGGCTGTTCGAGGAGGTGCTGATCCGCAACCTCTCCGCCCGCTTCGGCGAGTACCAGGGGGTGCGCTTCTCCCTCGGCCGCAGCCAGCAGCGGACGGAGGACGACGCGCTGGTGAACACCATCGTGGAGCGGCCCAATGGCGGCCCCGTCTCCCTGGACTGGCGCGTGAGCGAGGTGGGCGGGCAGCCCCGGATCGTGGACCTGATCGCCGAGGGCACCTCCCTGCGCCTGACCACGCGCAGCGAGTACGCCTCCGTCATCGGGCGCAACGGTGGCCGCGTCTCCGCCCTGCTGGACGCGATGCGCCAGCAGGTATCGCAGCTCTCCTCCCGCGAAGGGGGCTGATCGGCCCCAGGGGGCTCCGCCCCCTGCCTCCTTGGCAACCGCGAAGCGTTTGTCCCGATCCAAGGGCCTGAGGCCCTTGCATCCCCTTCCAGCTGCCGCCGCGCGGCCCTGAGATTGGGTCTCTGCTCGACGGGGCTGATTCTGCCCTTACAGTCGCCTCGGGTCTTGGACCCGAGGCGCACCGGCAGCCGGGCAAAACCAACTACCAGATGAAGATGATGGTGAGAGGTGCGGGAAGAGGAAGAATTCCTTCTTCCTCTTCCCGGCCACAGGCCGGAGGCGAAGAACTAGCTCTCCGCCAGTTCCCGCTGCACCAGCCGCACCAGCGTGCTGGCTCCGAT
Source organism: Pararoseomonas sp. SCSIO 73927 (assembly GCF_037040815.1). Taxonomy (NCBI): domain Bacteria; kingdom Pseudomonadati; phylum Pseudomonadota; class Alphaproteobacteria; order Acetobacterales; family Acetobacteraceae; genus Pararoseomonas; species Pararoseomonas sp. SCSIO 73927. Next base: position 3,511,045 of record NZ_CP146232.1, on the reverse strand, counting down.
CGGCAGCAGGTCGTCGTTGAAGTCGTAGCGGCCGTTATGGACCGGGGTGCTCGTGTGCTCGTCGGCCCCGGCCTGGCCCATCAGGATGAAGGCGCCCGGCGCCTCGTGCAGCATGTAGGCGAAGTCCTCTCCGGCGGTGAGGGAGGGCAGGTCCGCCTTGATGCGCTCCGCCCCGACCACGTCGGCCACGGCCTCCGCCGCCAGCGCGGCCTGGGCGGGCGTGTTGATGGTGGGCGGGTAGGAGTAGTTGTGCTCCAGCTCCAGCCGGACACCATGGGCCTTGGCGGTGTTCTCCACGATCTCGCGGAACAGCGTGGCCAAGCGGTCATGCGTCTCCGGGAGGAGGGTGCGGATGGTGCCGCGCATCTCAACCGCCTGCGGCAGCACGATATCGGAGGTGCCGGCGTGGAATTGGCCGACGCTCACCACCGCCGTGTCGTGCGGGGAGGTGCGGCGGGAGACGAGGGTCTGGAGGGCGTTGTAGATCTGCACCGCGCAGGGCAGCGGATCGAGACCGTTCTGCGGCTCCGCGCCGTGGCTGCTGCGGCCGATCAGGCGGATCACGAAGTAGTCCACCGCGGCCAGCACCGTGCCGGGGCGGACGGCGACGGTGCCCAGCGGCATGCTGGGGTGGTTGTGCAGGCCGTAGACCGTGTCGCAGGGGAAGCGAGTGAAGAGGCCGTCCTTCACCATGGAGAGGGCGCCGGTCAGCCCTTCCTCGGCGGGCTGGAAGATGAAGTGGACGGTGCCCGGGAAATCCCGCTTGGCGGCCAGGTGCTTCGCGGCGCCGAGCAGCATGGTGGTGTGGCCGTCATGCCCGCAGGCGTGCATGGCGGCGGGGTTGGTGCTGCGGTGGGCGAAGCTGTTCAGCTCCGGCATGGGCAGGGCGTCCATGTCGGCGCGCAGGCCGATGGCGCGGTTGCCCGGGCGGTTGCCGCGCAGCACGCCGACCACGCCTGTCCTCCCAAGGCCGCGATGGACCTCGATGCCCCAGGATTCCAGCTTCTCCGCCACGATGCCGGAGGTGCGGACCTCCTCGTAGCCGATCTCGGGATGGGCGTGGAAGTCGCGGCGCCACGCCGTCATCTCCTCGTGCAGGGCGTCGATCTCGGGGAGGGTCGGCATGGCGCGGGTCCTTCGCTGGCGTGGCGAGGATGCGGCGGCGGCGGGGCGGGATCAACGGTTGCACGGGGTGGCCGCGCGCCGCTACAGCGGGCCATGCCCATCGAGCGCGCCCTGCAATGGATTGCCGAGAACCGCGTCGGGGTGACGATCATGATCGCGGTCATGTTCGTCACCCTCTGGATCAGGCGGCGCTGAGGCTCTCGAACACGATCATCGGGTTCCCCTGGTGCTGGAACCCGCCGGCCTCGGCCATGCCGATATCCTCCATCACCGCGCGGGATGAGAGATTGCTCTCCCGCGCGATGCCGATAATCCGGCGCAGCCCGGCGGCGTGGCCGAACTCCAGCGCGGCCCTCGCCGCCTCCCGCGCGTAGCCCTTGCCGCGGCAGTGCGGCCACAGCGCGTAGCGCAGGGCGATTCCGCGGCCGTCAGGCCGCTCCATCAGCCCGGTGATGCCGAGGAACTCGCCATCCTCCGTGCGGTGGACGGCCCAGGTGCCGTAGCCCCGCACCTCCCAGAAGGCGATGTCGTCCTCCAGCTCCTCCCGCGCGCGCTCGGGCGTGCGGGTGCCATGAAGCATAAGGCCGAAGGCCTCGTCGTCGCCTTTCAGGCGGATGAGGTCGGGAAGGTTCTCCTTCCCGACCGGAAGCAGCGTGAGCCGCGGTGTGCGGACAACGCGGGAGAGGAGGAGCCTCGCCGCAGGTTGCATCCTGCCTCTTACCGGGTCAGGGGACGGTACTTGATCCGGTGCGGCTCGTCCGCCGCGGCGCCCATGCGTCGCTTCTTGTCCGCCTCATAGGCTTGGTAGTTGCCCTCGAACCACTCCACGTGGCTGTCGCCCTCGAAGGCGAGGATGTGGGTGGCCAGGCGGTCCAGAAACCAGCGGTCGTGCGAGATGATCACCGCGCAGCCCGCGAAATCCTGCAGCGCCTCCTCCAGCGCGCGGAGCGTGTCGACGTCCAGGTCGTTCGTCGGCTCGTCCAGCAGCAGGACGTTGTGCGGGTTCTTCAGCATCTTCGCGAGGTGGACGCGGTTGCGCTCACCGCCCGAGAGGACGCCGACGGGCTTCTGCTGGTCGCCGCCCTTGAAGTTGAAGGCGGCGGCGTAGGCGCGCGAGGGCACCTGCCGCTTGCCCATGGTGATCAGCTCCTGCCCGTCCGAGATCTCCTGCCAGACGGTCTTCTTGTCGTTCAGCGTGTCGCGGCTCTGGTCCACGTAGCCGAGCTGGACGCTGTCGCCGACCGTCATGGTGCCGCTGTCCGGCTCCTCGCGCTTCGTGATCATCTTGAACAGCGTGGTCTTGCCGGCGCCGTTCGGGCCGATGACGCCGACGATGCCGCCCGGCGGCAGCTTGAAGGACAGGTCGTCGATCAGCAGGCGGTTGCCGAACGCCTTGCGGATATTCTCCGCGGTGATGACGATGTTCCCCAGGCGCGGGGCGGGCGGGATCTGGATCTCGGTGGGGTCCGGGGCCTTGTCGAGGCTCTTCTGCAGGAGCTCCTCGTAGGCCTGGATGCGCGCCTTGCTCTTGGACTGGCGGGCGGCGGGGCTGCGGCCGATCCACTCCTGCTCCTCGGCCAGCTGGCGCTGGCGGGTGCTCTCCTCCTTCTCCTCCTGGGCCAGGCGCTTGCGCTTGGCGGCGAGGTAGGCGGAGTAGTTGCCCTCGTAGGGGATGCCCCGGCCGCGATCGACCTCGAGGATCCAGTTCGTCACGTTGTCCAGGAAGTAGCGGTCGTGGGTGACGATCAGCACCGCGCCCTCGTAGTCGCGCAGCGTCTTCTCCAGCCAGGACACGCTCTCGGCGTCCAGGTGGTTCGTCGGCTCGTCCAGCAGCAGCAGGTCGGGCTTCTCCAGAAGGAGCTTGCAGAGCGCCACGCGGCGACGCTCACCGCCCGAGAGGTGGGTCACGGCGCTCTCGGCGGGTGGGCAGCGCAGGGCGTCCAGCGCGATATCCACCGTGCGGTCGATTTCCCAGCCGTTGGCGGCGTCGATCCGCTCCTGCAGCTCGGCCTGCTCGGTCAGCAGGGTGTTCATCTCGTCCTCGGACATCTCCTCGGCGAACTTCATGGAGATCTCGTTGAAGCGCTCGAGGTCGGCCATGAGGGTGCCGAAGGCGTCCCGCACATTCTCGCCCACGGTCTTGGTGGGATCGAGGTGCGGCTCCTGGGAGAGATAGCCGACGCGCACGCCCTCGGCCGCCCAGGCCTCGCCGCCGAACTCCTTGTCCTGGCCCGCCATGATCCGCATCAGCGTGGACTTGCCGGCGCCGTTGGGGCCGAGCACGCCGATCTTCACGGTGGGCAGGAAGGAGAGGGTGATTCCCTTGAAGACCTCGCGGCCGCCCGGGTAGGACTTGGTGAGATCCTTCATGACGTAGACGTACTGGTAGGCGGGCATGGGCGATCTTCCGGTGGAACGGGCGGGGGTTGGGGCGGTTCTATCGGCTCGGCCCCAGGGCGTCGAGCGCGGCCGGGGCATGGGCCGCGGCGCGCCCGCGGCGCCGGGCCGGATTCAAGGGTGAAGCCGGCCCCTGGACGCGCTCAGTTCAGGGGAACGCCGTTCATGATGAGCCGGCGGGCGGTGAGCTGCAGCACCATCTGGCTCGCGCCCGGCGTACCGGAATGGCTGATGGAGAAGGCGAGCACCCTGCCCCCTTCCACCCCGTAGCGCGTGGTGGCGGCCGGGCCGGAGGCCTGGGGCGTGCTGACGTTGATGGCCAGCTCGCCGTAGGAGGCCGCGCCCGCCTCGTCCTGCCGCAGCCATTCCAGCAGGGCTGCGTCCAGGGGGCGCAGCCCGATGAGGGAGATGCCGATATCCGCCCCGCCGGCATCGCCGCGCGGATCGCCGGCACGGGAAAGGGAGATGGAGATGTCCTCCACCGTGTAGGACCGCGCCTCGCCGCCTCCGGGCTGGGGAAGTGTCAGGACGATGCTGGACTGGGCCCGCTCCTCCTGCACCGCGTCCGGCGCAAGGGTGGCGGCGGGCGCCGCCGGCGCCTGGGTGGCGGCAGGCGCCGCCGGGGCCTGTGCGGCGGCCGGGCCGGACGCGGCGGCGAGCAGCAGTCCGAGGGCGGGGAGGAGTGCGCGGCGCAGCGTCATGGGTCTCTCCGGAAGGGGTTCGGCGCGAAGCTGGTAACGCCGGGCGGATCTGCCAACACGCTGGCAAGACGCCGGCAACCCGCCGGCAACACGGCGGCCGGGCACCGGATCAGCGCCACTTCGGCGTGCGGTCCCGCGCGGCGCGGGTGGGCGCGTGGAACTCCGGCGGCTTGCCCGCCACCCAGGACAGGAAGCCGGCCATGCGCGGCTCCGCGCGCAGGGCGGCGGGGTCGGCAAGGTCCCGAGCGAGCTCCGCCTCGGTGAAGCGGGCGTGGACCGCCTGATGGCAGATGTGGTGCAGCAGCACCGTGCCCTGGTGCGTGCCGCCCTTCAGCCGGGGCACCAGGTGGTGGCGGCTGGCGCGGGCGCCGGGCGGGATGGGGCGCAGGCACAGGGGACAGGGCGGCACCTCCGCCGGCGGCGCGCCTTGGCGCTCCTGGCGGGCGGCGCGCCTCTCGTGGCGGCGGGACACGCGGTGTATATGGGGTGCGGGACCGTTCCGGTGAAGGGCGGGTCCTCCTGGCCTGCGTGGCGGAGAGGGGTTAGGAGGGCGCGACGGCCTCTCGCGGAGCCCCCATGCACGACCCGACCCTCTTCGCCCTGACCGTGCTGCTCATCCTCGGCACCCCCGGCCCCACGAACACGCTGCTGGCCACGGGCGGCGGCACGGTGGGGTTCCGCCGCGCGCTGCCGCTCGTCCCGGCGGAGGCGGCGGGCTACTCGATCTCCATCCTGCTGGTGGGCCTGCTGCTGGGGCCGCTGATCGCCGAGGTGCCGGCCGTGGCACTGGGGCTGAGGCTGGCGGTGGGCGCTTACCTCGCCTGGCTGGCCGTGCGGCTCTGGCAGCGGGGGGCGGTGGATCCCTCCGTGGCGCCCGTCGCGCCGCGCCAGGTCTTCGTGACGACGCTGCTGAACCCGAAGGCGCTGGTCTTCGCCCTCGGCGTCATCCCTTTCGGCGCGCCGGGCTGGCCGGCCTATTTCCTGGCCTTCCTGGCGCTGCTCGTCTCCGTGGCGCTGGGATGGATCGGGGTCGGGGCCGCGCTGGGCCATGCGGCCGGCGCGGCGGGGCGGCAGGGGCTGGTGCCGCGGCTCGGCGCGGCAGTGGTGGGCGGCTTCGCCGTGGTGCTGATGGTCGGGCCGCTGCTGCGCTGAGGCCCGCAGCAACGTGGATGGGGGGCCGAAGCCCCCTTCCCGTCAGTCCGGTCGGCCCGGCCGGTCGTCCCTTCGCTCGTCCCGGCGCTCCTGACGATCCTCGCGGCGATCCCGGACCTCCTCGCGGCGGTTCTCCCGCCAGTCCTGCCTTTCCTGCCTGTCCTCCCGCCGTTCGCGCTCCATGTCCTGCCGGGCCTCGCGTCGCTGGTCCCGCCAGTCCTCACGGGCCTCGCGGCGCTCACGCCGGAAGTCCTCGCGCTCCCGCCAGTCGGGGCCGGGAGGTGGGCCGGGGCGCCAGCCCGGGCCGGGCGGCGGCGGGGCGTAGGCGGCGCGCGGCGGCGGGCCGCCCCAGCGGTCGCGCTCCGTGTACCAGGAGCGGTCGCGGTAGTTGTCCCGCCAGTAGTCGCCGAAGCTGAAGGTGACGATCGGCACGCCGCTCTGCGGGGCGTAGCGCGGCAGGGGCACGCGGCGTGCCTCGTAGGTGTACTGCAGGTAGTTGGAGGAGACCCAGCCGCGCACGCCGCCGAAGCCGACATCGCACCAGCTGTAGCCCTGCAGGCAGCCGAAGATCTCCACGCCGGCGCCGGTGGGAACCACCACCACCTTCGGATAGGTGGTGCCAGGGCCGGCGCGCAGGTTCACGTTCCCCGTCGCGAAGCCTGGGGCGGCGGAGGCGGGTGCGGCGAGGCCGATAAGAAGAGCCGCCGCAGGGATCAGGGCGTAGCGCATCGGGTGGGTCTCCCGTCAGGTTCGGCAAGAACGCCCGATGAAGGGATGCGATGCGGGGCGGAACTAGGGCATTTCCTGGGCACGCTTGCGGAGCGGCCGCGCAAGGTTGAGCCCCGCCGGGACGAAGCCGAGCGCGCCGAGGAAGGCCGCCGCCGCCCCCTCTCCTTCCGGCGCGGCCTCCAGCAGGTCGCAGCCGGCGGTGCGGGCGGCCTGGGATCCGGCCTTGATGAGCAGGCGGCCGATGCCGTTTCGCCGCTCCTCCTCCGCCACCGCCAGGGCGGAGATGCGCGCGACGGGACGATCGGCCGTCAGCGCCGGGTGCCAGTGCAGGGCGATCACCCCGATGGCCGCGCCGTTCCAGCCGGTGGCGACGAGCACGGCCGAGCCGGGATCGCGCGAGAGGGCCTCGAGCCGCAGCGCCATGGCCCGGGGCGTGCCGCCGAGCAGAACCGAAAGATCCGCGGAATCGGCGGGCAGCGCGGCGCGGATATCCACGCCGTAGCGGTTTCCCGTGGCCATTCTAAGTTAGCCGCCGCGGGGCTGATCCAGGCCCCCCGATGACGGGACGAGAACGATGAAGAGAAGCGCTTCCGCCAGCTGGCAGGGCGGGTTCAAGGACGGCCGCGGCACCATCTCCACCGAGAGCGGGGCGATGAACGCGCACCCCTACGGCTACGCCATGCGCTTCGAGGGGGTGAAGGGCACCAACCCCGAGGAGCTGATCGGCGCGGCTCATGCCGGCTGCTTCACCATGGCGCTCTCCGCCGTGCTGGGCGGCGCGGGGCTGACGGCGGAGCGGATGGAGACGAAGGCGGATGTCACCTTCGACAAGGTGGGTGAGGGCTGGGAGATCTCCAAGATTCACCTCTCCCTGACGGCGAAGGTTCCCGGCACGGACGACGCCACCTTTCAGGAGCTGGCGGCGAAGGCGAAGGCCAACTGCCCGGTCTCCAAGGTGCTGAAGGCGGAGATCAGCCTGGACGCGACGCTGGAGGCGTGATCCGCCCGGCGGCGCCCCCGCTGGAAGGCAGGGGCGCCGCCATGCGAGGCTGCGCGGCGCCAAGGATGCGGCGCCAGGGATGGAGAACCGCCCGATGATCGCTCGCCGCGCCCTGCTGGGCACCGCCGCCACCGCGCCCCTCCTCCGGGGTGCCCCGGCCATCGCGCAGGGGGATGCGGCGCACGTGCTGCGCTTCGTGCCGCAGGCGGACGTGACGAGCCTCGATCCGCTCGCCACCACCTCCTACGCCGTGCGGAACCACGCGCACCTGTGCTGGGACACGCTCTACGGGCTGGACGATGCCTTCCGGCCGCAGCGGCAGCTCGCGGAAGGGCACGCGGTGGAGGATGACGGGAAGCGCTGGACCTTCACCCTGCGGGAGGGCCCGACCTTCCACGACGGGGAGCGGATCCGCGCCGCCGATGCCGTGGCCTCCATCCGCCGCTGGATGACCAGGGACACGCACGGGCAGACCCTGGCGGGGCGGCTGGACTCCATCGAGCCGCTGGACGACAGGCGCTTCGCCATCCGCCTGCGCCGCCCCTTCGGCGTGATGCTGGAGGCGCTGGGCAAGTCCTCCTCCTATCCCTGCTTCATCATGCCGGAGCGCTTCGCGAACCTGCCCGCCACGGCGCCGCTGACGGAGATCGTCGGCTCCGGCCCCTACCGCTTCGTGGCGGAGGAGCGGCGCGCGGGATCCCTGGCTGTGTACCGGCGCTACGACCGCTACTCGCCCGCGCCGGGCGGGCCGGTGGCGGTCACCTCCGGCCCGAAGATCGCGGGGTTCGAGCGGCTGGAGTGGCGGATGATCGGCGATCCCTCCACCATCGGCGCCGCGCTGCAGGCGGGCGAGGTGGACTGGTGGGAGCGGATGGCGCCGGACCTGCGCCCGCTGCTCGCCCGCCGGCGCGACGTGGTGGTGGACCGGGTGGAGACGCAGGGCACGGTGGCCATGCTGCGCCCCAACCACCTGCACCCGCCTTTCGACGACCCGGCCGTGCGCCGCGCCCTGCTGATGGCGATCAGCCAGACCGACGTGATGTCCGGCATCATGGGCGATGACCGCAGCCGGTTCCGGGACGGGATGGGCCCTTTCCCGCCGGGTTCCGTCCTGGCCTCGGAGGAAGGACTCTCCGCCGTGACGGGACCGAGGGACCTGGCCGCGGCGCAGGCGGCGCTGCAGGCCGCGGGCAAGCTCGGGGCGAAGGTGGTGGTCCTCAACCCCGGCGATCAGGTGAACAACAATGCGGGCACGCTGATCTGCGCGGACGCGATGACGCGCATGGGCCTGGACGTGGAGGTGGCGACCACGGACTGGGGCACGATGCTGGCCCGGCGGGCGAAGAAAGAGCCGCCGGCGCAGGGCGGGTGGAACGCCGTCTACGTCGCCTTCGGGGGCGAGGACCTGACCAACCCCGGCGGCCATCCGCTGCTGCGCGGGAACGGAGGGGACGCCTGGTTCGGCTGGCCGAGCAGCCCGGGGCTGGAGGCGCTGCGGGAGGAGTGGCTGGAGGCCCCGGACCTGGAGGCGCAGAAGCGCGTGGGCCGGGCGGTTCAGGCACGGTTCTTCCAGGACGTGCCCTTCGTCCCGCTGGGGCAGTACTTCCTCGACAGCGCCTATCGCAGGGGGCTGAAGGTGGAGCGGCGGGGCATGACGGTGCCGCTGAACGTGCGGCGGGACTGAGCCGGCGGAACGTGGCGCCTTTCCTGCCCCGGGTCCCCGGGTGCAGTGACCGGGCGCGTTTCCGGGCCGAGAACGGCGGCTCAGGCCGCCCTGCGCCATCCCAGGACCAGCAGGCCCAGGAGGCCGATGCCGAACAGCGCGGCGGCAGCCGGTTCCGGCACCGCCAAGACCGGGCCGGAGTTCAGTCTCAGAGAGGCTGCCCCCCCAAAGTAAGTGGCTAAGCCGGCCTGGCCGGTGTAGCGGGACTCCGCGGAGCCAACGGCTGGCATGGCGGTCGTGCTGGTCAGGGTGAAGCTCAGGTCGTTGAAGTTGTACGCGCCGTAGAGAAGGTCCTCGAAGCTGACGAGCGTGCGGCCGGGCGCGTAATCCGCCTGAACCCTCGCATGGGCGCTTCCGTCGGGATTGCTGCTCCCCGAGCCGGAGTAGAAATCCTCCCCCGTCGTCAGCGTCGCGAGCCGGAAGACCAGCTCCGTGCCGATCGCGAAGGAGCCGAGGTTGAAGCTGCTCCCGAGCGGGCTGGTCTGGTTGTTGAAGATGACGCCCGAGTTGTTCGTCACGAGGTGGAGCTGGCTCGTGTAGTCGGCGCTCGTGCCCTCGTAGGTCGCGATCACGGGGTCGGTGCTGGTCACGATCACCGAGAGGCCTTCGGTCCCGGCAACCGCGATCGGCGCGGCGCGCGCGACGGAGTTCGCCCCGACGAGGAGGGCACCGCAAACACCCAGTGCCAGAAGTGACGCCTTCATGCCCGACATGGGATGCCCTCGCGTGCCATGAGTGCCGGTTCAGCAATCAACATGCCAGGATAGTTTACACCGCGAATCCAGCGGCTTGGCCGATCCCTGAACGGCCTCGCCGGTCGCGGCGTAAGATTTGCGGACAGGATGGCGCGGCCGCCAACCCGGCCCGTCCGTGATCGGCCGAGCGTCGGCAGGCCGGGGATCGGGGCGGTCCCGCGCCGGTCGGGCTCGCGAGAGGGCTGGAGCCCCCTTGTCCATCCCTGCCCCGGTCTCGATCTTGGCCGGGACAGGAGTTTTCGTTCGATGGACTTTTCCCCCTCCCCCACCACCGCCGACACCCGCATGGACAGGCTGGCGGAGTTGGCCGTGCATGTTGGCCTCGGGCTCGTGCCGGGGCAGGAGCTGGTGATGACGGCGCCGGTGGAGGCGCTGCCGCTGGCCCGGCTGATCACCGAGCACGCCTACAAGGCCGGCGCCACGCTGGTGACGACGATCTTCTCCGACGAGCGGTCCGCCCTGCTGCGCTACCAGCACGCGCGGGACGAGAGCTTCGACGTCTCCGCCCCCTGGCTCTTCGAGGGCATGGCGGCCGCCTTCCGGGGCGGCGCGGCCCGGCTGGCCATCGTGGGCGCCGATCCGGCCCTTCTCTCCGGCCAGGACCCGGCGAAGGTGGCGCGGGCCAACCGGGCGCAGTCCATCGCCTATCGCCCGGCGCTGGACCTGATCGTGGACAGCCACATCAACTGGACGCTGGTCCCCTTCGCCCACCCGGCCTGGGCGCGCGCTGTCTTCCCGGACGCGACGCCGGAGGACGCGGTGCGGCAGCTCTGGGACGCGATCTACGCCACCACCCGCGTGGACGCGCCGGACCCCATCGCTGCCTGGGCCGTCCACAATGCGAAGCTGAAGGCGCGGCAGGACCGGTTGAACGAGCAGCGCTTCCACGCCCTGCACTTCCGCGGCCCGGGCACGGACCTGATCGTGGGACTGGCGGAGGGCCATGCCTGGATGGGCGGGGCCAGCCGCGCGAAGAACGGGATCTACGGCAACCCGAACATCCCGACGGAGGAGGTCTTCACCACCCCCCACCGGGCGATGACGCGGGGCACCGTTTCCGCCACCAAGCCGCTCTCGCACCAGGGCACGCTGATCGAGGGCATCCAGGTGCGTTTCGAGGCGGGCGCGATCGTGGAGGCGAAAGCCACGCGCGGGCAGGCGGTGCTGGAGCAGATGATCTCCACCGATTCGGGCGCGCGGATGCTGGGCGAGGTGGCGCTGGTGCCCTCCTCCAACCCCATCTCGCGCAGCGGCATCCTGTTCCTGAACACGCTGTTCGACGAGAACGCGGCGAGCCACATCGCGCTCGGCCAGGCCTACTCCAAGTGCTTCGTGGACACCTTCTCCGAGGAGGAGCTGGTGCGGCGCGGGGCCAACCGCAGCCTGATCCACGTGGACTGGATGATCGGCTCGCCGGAGGTGGAGGTGGACGGGCTGGACACCGCCGGGAACCGCACGCCCGTGATGCGCGACGGCGAGTGGGTGGACTGAGAAGCGCGCGGGGGATCCGCCGGGGGAGGACCGCCTCCCCCGGCGGTTCCCTGCCCTACTCCTTCCAGGGATGGGCCTTCCAGAGATCCGTCAACTGTCCGCGCAGGGTGAGCAGGGAGGCGCGGTACTCCTCAGGCCCCAGGAACCGCAGCGGCAGGGCCTGCTGCGAGGCGATCTGGCGGAACTCCGGGTCCTCCATCGCGGCCTTCGCGGCCTCGGCGATGCGGGTGAGGACGGCGCCAGGCACGCCGGCCGGGGCGGCCAGGCCGCGCATCGAGCCCTGGACCACGTCGAAGCCCTGCTCGCGGAAGGTCGGGGTGTCCTGGGCCTCCGCCCAGCGCGCCTCGCCCATCTGGCCGAGGCAGCGGAGTTGGCCCTGGCGCATGTCGGTGATGCCCTCGCCGATGTTCATGCTGGCCATGGCGACCTGCCGGCCGATGAGGGCGTTGCGCACGGGCGCCGCGCCGGCGAAGGGCACGTGGGTGAGGCTGATGCCGGCCTGGCGCGCGAAGGCCAGGGCGGCGAGGTGATCGTCCGAGCCGATGCCGGTGGTGGCATAGGTCACCTCGTCCGGCTTCCCCTTCGCGAAGGCGACGAGGTCGCTCAGCGTCCGGAAGGGGCTGTTGGGGGGCACGAGGAAGGCGCCGGGATCGTCGACCACGTTGGCGACCGGCGCGAAGTCCTCCAGCTTGTAGCGCGCCTGCCGCTCGATCGGGATGCTGACGATGTTGGGCGTGTTGATGAAGCCGATCGTGTAGCCGTCCGGCGCGGCGCGGGCCATCTCGGACCAGCCGATTTCCCCGCCCGCGCCGCCGCGGTTCAGCACCACGATGGATTGGCCGAGCTGCTTCTCCATGAAGCGGGCCAGGGTGCGCGCGGCCACGTCCGTGCCGCCCCCGGCGGGAAAGGCCACGATGAGGGTGACCGGGCGCTCCGGCCAGGCGGCGCGGGCGGGGCGCGCGGCGGAAAGGCCGGCGAGGGCGGCCGCGGCGCCGAGGCGGCGGCGCGTCAGGATGGGCTGCGTCACGGACGTTCTCCTCGGCCGTCCATCTTCTCGGGATGGCGGCTTGCCAAGCCGGGCGATCGTGCCGATCCTCCGCGCCGCCGCCAAGACGGCCCGGAGAGAAACGCCCGACTTGCACGCCTACCCCGCATCACGAGGGCGCGTTCTCTCCCCCATTCCCGCCGGCGGGGCCGGCGCTGCAGGAGTGCGTACCGCATGACCATCGGGCTACGGATCGCGGAGTCTCGCCCCGAGGCCGACGCCGCGCTGATCGCGCGCGCGGCGAAGCTGCCGGTGGCGAATATCGGCGACGTGATGAACCGGCTGCAGGCAATGCGCGGCGGCTTCCTCGCCTATGGCGGGCGCCGGACCATCGTGGGCGCGGCGCTGACGGTGAAGGCGCGGCCGGGCGACAACCTGTTCCTGCACCGGGCGATCGACCTGGCGCGGCCGGGCGAGGTGATCGTCTGCGACGGGGCTGGGGACCTGAACATCGCCCTCGCGGGCGACCTGATGATCGGCCACGCGGAAAAGCGCGGCGTTGGCGCCCTGGTGATCGACGGCGCGGTGCGCGACCTGGACGGCATTCGCAAGATGGACATCGGGGTCTGGGCGCGGGGCGCGACGCCGGCCGGCCCCTACAAGGACGGGCCGGGCGAGATCGGCTACCCCGTGGCCTGCGGCGGGCAGGTGGTGATGCCGGGCGACCTGATCGCGGCGGACGAGGACGGGGTGGTGGTGATCCCCCGCGCCGAGGCGGCGGCGGTGCTGGACGCGGCCGAGAAGCACGCGGCGAAGGAGGGGGAGACCACCGCGGCCATCCGGGGCGGCGGCTGGGTTCGCGGCTGGGTCGAGGAGACGCTGGCCGGCAAGGGCGTGGCCGTCTCCAAGTGAGGCTGGTTCCGGCCGAGCGGGTCCGGCGCCAGATCCTCAACGTCCTCCATGCCTGGGGCATGGCGGAGGACATGGCCGCCACCACCGCGGAAGCGATGGTGGAGACGGACCTCATGGGCATCGACAGCCACGGGCTGTCGATGCTGATGATGTACGAGACCTTCCGCAACGCCGGGCAGCTCGACCTCGCCGCGCGGCCGAAGGTGCTGCTGGACGCGGCGGCGACGGCGCTGGTGGATGGCGGCGCCAATCTCGGCCACCCCAACGCCGATTTCGCGATGCGGCTGGCAGTGGAGAAGGCGAAGGCGGCCGGGATCGGCGCGGTGGGCGTGCGCAACTCCCACCATTTCGGCGCGGCCGGGCACTATGCGCGCATCGCGACGGATGCGGGGGTGATCGGCATGATCACCTCCTCCGCGCGCACGGTGCTGATGGTGCCCACGCGCGGCACGCTGCCGCTGCTGGGCGCGAACCCCATCGCCTTCGCGGCGCCGGCGCTGCGGAACCGGCCCTTCGTGCTGGACATCTCCTCCACCACCGTCGCGGCGAACAAGGTGAAGGTCTACGACCTGAACGGGAAGCCGATCCCGGAGGGATGGGTGGTGGACGAGGCGGGGAACCCCATCACCGATTCCGCCCGCGCCATGGAGATCATCTTCAAGGAGCCGGGTGGCGGCGTAACGCCGCTGGGCGGGGCGGAGGTGACGGGCGGGCACAAGGGCTACGGCCTGGGCGTGATGGTGCAGGTCCTCTCCGGCACGCTGACGGGCGCGGCATTCGGGCCGATCCGCAACCCCCAGCGCAAGCCGGGCGACCCGGACGATGTGGGCCACTTTTTCCTGGCGATCGACCCTCGCGCCTTCCGGCCGGAGGGCGGGTTCGAGGACGACATGGACGCGATGATCGACGTGCTGCGCACCACGCCGCCCGCCGATCCCGCGAAGCCCGTGCTGGTGGGCGGCGACCCGGAGGCGCATGAGCGCGAGCGGCGCCTGCAGGACGGCATCCCCGTGCCGCCGACGCTGGAGAGGCACGTCCGCGACATCTGCGCGCGCTCGGGCGCGGAATACGCGCTCAGCGACGACTGACACGCACAGGACGACCAGGAGGAGGCACAAGATGGAGCGGATCAACCGCCGGAGTTTGCTTGGGGCAGCGGGCGCGGCGCTCGCCGCCCCGGCCTATGCGCAGCAGATCGGCGCCTGGCAGCCCAGCCGGCCGATCCAGCTCATCGTCGGCTACGCGCCGGGCGGGGGCAGCGACATCATCGCCCGCACCATCGCCGAGGCGTGCTCCGGCATCATCCCCGTGCCGATGGTGGTGGTGAACCGCCCCGGCGCGGGCGGGGCGCTGGGGGCGGAGTTCGTGGCGCGCGCGGCGCCGGACGGGCACACGCTGGTGATGCATGGCGGCAGCGAGAGCACCTCCCTCCCCGCCTTCCGCGACGTGCCCTACGACCCGAAGAAGTCCTTCCGTGCGGTGATCCGGCTGACGCGGAACGGGCACGTGCTGTCCTGCAAGGGCGGGGCAAATCCGACCTACGCCGATTTCGCGGCGGCCATGGCGGCGGCCAAGGCGAAGCCGGGCGAGGTGGCGCACGGCTCGGCCGGCATCGGCACGCTGTCGCACTCCATTTTCATCCTGCTGGAGCGCGCGGTGGGCGTGGAGTTCCTGCACGTGCCCTACAATGGCGGCGGACCGGCCCTGCAGGCGCTGATCCAGGGGCTGACGCAGCTGAACATCAACGCGACCGACGAGCTGGGCGACCAGGTGAGCTCCGGCGCGCTGAAGGCGCTCGCCGTCGCCTCCGAGGCGCGGGCCAAGGCCTATCCGGACGTGCCCACGCTGCGGGAACTCGGCTACGACATCGTGGCGGACAACATGAAGGGCTGGGTCGGCCCCGCCGGCATGGCGGACGAGATGGTCACCTACCTGCACGACCGCTTCCGCCAGGGGATGCAGACCCCGACCTGGCAGCGCTTCATGGAGCGCCTGGGCGAGGCCGACGGCTATGCCAACGGCGCGGACTTCCAGCTCTCCATGGACCGGCTGCTCGACTCCGTCCGCGCCGCCATCAAGAGGACCTGACTTTGGACACCATCTCTCCGCCCGCACAGGTCGCCTTCGTCGGGCTCGGCGTCATGGGGGCCTCCATGGCCGCCAACATCGCCAAAGCCGGGTTCAGGCTGTCGGTGGGCAACCGCAGCCGCGGCAAGGCGGAGGCGCTGGAGGCCGTGGGCGCGACATGGGCGGCCAGCCCGGCCGAGGCCGCGCGCGGCGCTGTTTGCGTCGGGCTCTGCCTTCCCGACACGCCGGATGTGGAGGCCGTTCTCTTTGGCCCGGGCGGCGTGGCGGAGGGCGTGGCGCCGGGCACGGTGGTGATCGACTTCAGCACGATCGCGGCGGCGCCCACGGCGGGCTTCGCGAAGCGGCTGCTGGAGGAGCGCGGCGCGCACCTGCTGGACAGCCCCGTGAGCGGCGGTCCGGCCGGCGCGCGGGACGGCACGCTGACCCTCATGATCGGCGGCGACGCGGCCGCCTTCGAGGCGGCACGACCTTTCCTGGAGGCGGTGGGGAAGACGCTGACCCATCTCGGTCCGCCCGGCGCCGGGCAGGTCTGCAAGTCGGCCAACCAGCTCCTCGTCGCGGCCGGTGTGCTGGCGGTTTCGGAGGCGTTGGCGCTGGGGCGCAAGGCGGGGCTGGACCCGGCGGCGATGCGCCAGGCGCTGATGGGCGGCTCCGCCCGCTCCTTCGTGCTGGAGAACCACGCGAAGCGCATCATTGAGGGCACCTTTCAGCCGGGCTTCCGGGCGGAGCTGATGCGCAAGGACACGCGGCTTTCCCTCTCCGCCATGCGGGACCACGGGGTCTTCGCGCCCACCACCGCCGTGGTGGCGCAGATGCTGGAGGCGCTGGTGAACAGCGGCCGCGGGGGAATGGATTCCGCTTCCCTCGGCGCGCTGGTGGCGGAGCTGTCGGGCGTGGAGGGGTGACCCTGCGCGTCCTCTCCACCCTGGCCGTCGCGGGCGCCATGCGGGCGCTGCTGCCACGCTGCGAGGCGGCGGCGGGGATGGAGGTGTCGATCGACTTCTCCCCCACCCAGGGCCTGCTGGCGCGGGTGCGCGCGGGGGAGAGGGCGGAGGCCGCCATCCTGACGGCGGAGGGGCTGGACGCGCTGGTAGCGGAGGGCGTGCTGGACGCGGGGGGCCGCGTGGACCTCGTCCACTCGCATATCGGCCTCGCCGTTCGGGCGGGGGCGCCGCGCTCGCCGATCGGGACGGTGGAGGCGCTGCGGGCGGCGCTGCTGGACGCGCCCTCCCTCGTCTACTCCCGCAGCGGGGCGAGCGGGATCGCCTTCGCGGCGCTGATCGAGACGCTCGGGATCGCCGCCGAGGTGAACGCGAAGGCGCGGGTGATCCCCGCCGGCTTCACCGCGGAGCCCGTTGCGCGCGGGGAGGCCGCGCTAGCCGTGCAGCAGGTGAGCGAGCTTCTGGCCGTGCCGGGGATCGAGGTGATCGGACGCCTGCCGGAGGAGGTGGGCACCGTCGCCGTGTTCGGCGCCGCGCCGTTCAGCGGGCTTCCGGCGGATCGCGCCGGGGCCGCAGGGCGGCTGATCCGCTTCCTCGCCTCCGGGGAGGCAGCGCCGGCCCTGGTGGCGGCGGGGCTGGAGCCGCTGGCGGGGTAGCGCCTACTGCCGCTCGATCTTCGCGCGCTCGATCACCTCGGCCCAGCGGCCGATCTCCTGGTGCACCGCCGCCTTCACCACCCCCGGCGCCATGGGCGGGCGTGGAGCGAGGCCGAGCTCGCCCAGGCGGGCGCGCAGGGCCGGGTCGGCCAGCACCGCCCGCGTCGCCTCGGCGATACGCGCCACCACATCGGGCGGCGTGCCGCCAGGGGCGGCAATGGCGTACCAGGTCTGGCTATACCATGCGGCGCCTTAATACGCTGAAATCATTTAGGCATTAAGCCGCTTCGCCACGATCCTACCCGGCCAGCTACCCGGTTCGGCATCGTGCTTCCGAATGCCACCGCGCAGGGCTGTCGTGCCGCCACCTTCTAGAAATCGAAGTGGAACAGTTAGAGAACATTGGTTAGGATGCCCGCCGCTCCCCCGGCGACCTCTCCCCGGCCCCAACCGAGGATCTGACCCATGGCCAAGCAGCCCCAGCGCCCCTCCGTCCAGCAGGAGGTGGCAACGCGCATCACCCGTCTCATGCAAAAGGAGCCGTCGCCCCAGCGCTGCGTGCTGGAGGTGGAGAACATCGTCGCCGGTCTCCGCCGCGATGAGGACCCTGAGCAGGTGCAGACTTGGCTGGAGGAGCTGCGCGACGGCTTCGCCGAGGCGACGGAGCAGGCGACCGAGGCGGTGGACGAGGTAGAGAGCGGCCAGAAGGCCGAAAAGCGTAAGGCCGAGAACGCCGTGGTCTGTCTGCGCGAGATCAGCGCGGCGTTCGGACGCGCCTTGGAGGAGCCCGTCGCGGCATGAGCGCCACGAAGGATCCGCCCGACGAGTGGCAGTACTGCCCATCCCTGGCCAAGATGACGATGACGGCCGTCGGTCCGTCGGGTGTTGTGCTGACGATGGAGTACCCGCCGGACGAGGCCGCGGCTCTGGACGGGCGCCGCAAGGTGCTGAGCCTAGCACTCAGCCGGCAGCAGATGGAGACGATCGGGGAGGCGCTGGTGCGTGGCGCGGCCCATCTCGGTGCCTCGGCGGTCGCTGGTCATGCCTGACCTAGGCAGTGGGGCGGCGACCCCGGACGGCCCCTTTGCGGAGCGCCATTCCCGCCCAAGTGCACCGCACCAACGCGAAAGCCCCTCGATGCTGCAGCTTAACCCTCCGCTTCCCATGGAGACGCCGAAGGGGCCCGGTCTCGCGCCATTCCTGATCGACTACGGGCCCGAGACCCACCTGATGTGGGTGGTCTTCCTGGACGCGGACGGTGCCTGCTGGACGGTCCCCAACCCGGAGGTGCGGATGTCGACCAACTGGTCGCTTGGCCGGGGAAGACGGGCGACATGATCCGCTGGCGCTCGCGCTGGTCCACCGCCCTGCGTGAGGCGGTGGGAGTGGCCTATCGGGAGGCCGGCGGCCGCGGCGCGGACGAGAACGGGCGGATGAACGCTGGGGTGGAGGCCTTTCTCGACGCCGGCGGCGTGGCCGCCGTCCCGCGCGTGACGGTCGAGGCCATCATCCGGGACCTCTCGCACAACCGGCTGGACTGGCTGCTGGGACCGGCCGAGGAGTGGGCGCTGCGCCAGCACCGCCGCCCGCAGGACGGGCGCTTACGGTGGCGGCGTAGGATGCAGGAGTAAGCACCGTCGCCCCCTCAACAGCGAGCCTTTGGGCAGCCTAATTGGGCAGGCGGGACGAACGCCTGCGAGGACGCATTGCCACATGGCCGGGTACTGCGGCGCCCCAGCTGAGCAGATATGCCTTGTCGGTTTTCTTATCGCCTTCAAGGAAAGTAGCGACCTGCTCTGTAAGTGCCTCGATCTGAGCGCGGGCTGAATTGAGGCTCTCCTGCTGCTCCTTGATCATGGAGCGCTGCGCGGAGATCAGCTTCCTAATCCTCTTCATATCTCGGTCGAAGTCGTCGCCAGTGCAGCCAGGCGCCGGCACATCCCTCCCAAGACGCGCAGCCTCGTCCAGCCACTCCAGAACGGCGGCGTTAAGATCCGCCATAGCAGCTTCAGCAGTATCCCCGTCACCAGTGCAGCCATGAAGATCAGGGGCAAAAGCCACGAAGCCGCCCCCCTCATCCTCAGGGACAGGGCAGACCACCACCGGGTAACGATGATCAGCCATGATCTTCCTCACTCTCCTCGCATGCTTGAATGTGAGCTTCAGCGAGACCTATGAACGATTTGATGTAGATCAGTTTGATTGGCCGCTTATGAGGCACCGTCAAAATGCCGTGCAGATGCGGGCTGGAAACCTTGTAGTGTGATCCCCGAGAGGGAGGCGCACACGTCAGTCCCAGCTGTGAGCACGCTGTCTCGATGTTCGAGATAGTCCAACCTCCAGATGGACTGGCCTTCATCTTCGCCAACATCTTGGAAGCAGGGCGGCGCGTTAGCGCCCGGGTGAGCTCCTGAGGGGCTTCGGTACGGGGCTGAGGCGGCACAGATGGTTCCGTGTTTGGCTCGCATTTATATGCAAGCATTTTTGCTGCCGTCTAGGCCCGCCAACATTACAACGCCCCCTCCCGTACCGCCTGGAGCCGCGCCAGCCGGTCAGCTATGCCCGCCCAGAGCGTCGGGGACGCAACTGCATGGACGCCTCAGGTTGTGATGTGCCCGACTAGCAGCCCCGCTTCGATCATAGACTTGCGCAGCTCGGCCAGATCGGCGGAGGTGGGGCTTTTGCCTGGGTGACGCTCCTGCTCGCGTTCCAGCGCAGCGAGCAGCTCGTGCGCCATTCGCTGGAGTAGGGCACGCTCCTGCTCGGTCATGTCGCTCTCCCCTTGGACTTAGTGAGGGGTAAGTCACCCTGGGGGCTTTGGCCACCCGTCACCTGTCGCTGATCAGCAGTTCCCCGCGCGCGGCGCCGCCACCCTGCCGCGATCCGACCACGTACGTGCCGGGCACCTCCTCCATGGCGAAGCCCTCGAAGATGCGCCGGACCTCCGGGTGGTCGTTGAGCGAGAGCAGGAAGCGCCCTTTCAGCCGGCGCAGGATCTCCGCCAGCGTGGCGAAGTCGTCCCGTTTGGGATTGGTGTATCCGTCCCCCTCAGGCCATATTGGGCAATGCAAGAGGCAGACTTCCGCGCAGGCATCAGGGCCGGCGGCCGCATCGAGAACGTAGTGATTGTGGCCCGGCGCGACGAAGCTGATGGTGTGGAGCACGCCCCCTACCTGCTGGCGAGCTGGCGCCGGAGCTACGTCGCCATCGGCCTGTTCCGCGGTGCCGGTGTGCGCGCCTACCGCGACCTCAATCGACTGGTCCGCTTCCTCCGTGACGACCTTGGCTACCATGGGGCGATTACACTGCATGAGGAAGGCAGTTCGGGCCTCTTGAAGCTGCGGTCCTTCTCTAAGCGGCCGGATGAGCCAGAGCCTACTTCTCCGCCACCCCTGCCGCCCGAAGCCACGCCAGCCTAGGTAGGCACACGATCTGGTTGCGCCTCAGCCACGATGTGCGCCACCTTTGTCGTGGCGGCCGTAAGCTTTCCCAAGGTGGGCCGCCGTCGAGAGGGCCATACTTCTGGTTCGTTCCTTGGACGCTGGTAGTTGCAACACAGGCCTGGGCCGGCACCACTGTGCCGGTCCCCCTCGGCCATGGCAGCGTGCCCGCCTACCCGCCCAGGGCGCATCCCTGTCCGCTGATCCACGCCTGCCACGAGCCTCATCGAACGGAGTGGGACTACAGCACTTCTCCACCATCTTCCTGTAAGGGCTTGCCCTTCTCGTAATCCAAATGCCACTGGCTCGCCCGCTGAAGCTCGCGCATTTGCTCCAACAGCTCCCGCGCCTCCGGCAGCAAGACTTCGTCCCCATCCCCCTCCAACTGCCGGATCAGGGCATCTTGCTTGGCGATCCGCTTTGCCCCCTCTCCGAGGTGGCGTTCGGCCGTCTGCACCGGATTTTCTTCGTCGCTCATGTCAATCAGGACGAGGGCCAGGGCCCTGCCTCGCAATGGCGAACCGCTCGATTGCCAAGTACGATGTGCTGCCAGCTCCATCCTGGGAAGACTTCAGCCCCGGAGAAGAGGCGCAACCTCCGGGGCCTACTTCCCCACCAGCGCCCATGGTGGGGTCAGGTCCGGAACGGGCAGATGTTGGAGCGGTTGCCTTTCGAGTTCCGGCCAGCCCCAGCGGGTGCCCAACAAAGCAAGACGGCCGACAGAGGTCACCCTGTCGGCCGCCGCACTTCAGCCCTGGACAGGCTGAACGCCCCCTTGGGCCTACTTACCCGCCTGGACGGCGGGGTCGAGTTAACGAACGGCAAGGTGGATGACGAGTTGCCCACACCCGGCCACGTCGAACACAGACACCCAGGGCAGAGAAGCATCCCAGCGTCATGTAACAGCGTTTGTCGCACCATGGACCGACAGCCGCACTTCACCGATATCTTCGCCCACGAAGGGCACGCCTTCCGCGCGGTGGCCTACGAGGCGGGAGATCGCTGGGAACTGGCCATCATTGATGAGGATGGACTGATCCGCTGTTTCTGGCGTCCGGATCCGGACATGTTGCAGGAGCGCCCTGCGGAGATGGTTCCGTCCGTGTTGAAGATGATAATCATCATGGTCAAGCAGGGGGTACTGCCACTTCAGGCGGCACAGCGGGCCGACTAAGAGGGGCGCCGTGGCTGCGTCGTACTGGGGAGTGCTCCCATGGGGACGGGATTAATGGGCCAGCCTCCTGACCCACCACGGCGCCGAGAAAGACAAACATTAGGTCGGCTCATTTCCAAACGTCACAAGATGACAATGTTCTGTGAAGTTGCTTCTGTTGTCTTTGCCTTGCACTCTTCACTTGCCGCTGCCCGTGGCATCAGCCCAGTCTTGCCGCGGCGGCCCGATGGAACCTGGCGGGCCGCTGTCGAGAGGGCCGATCCACCGACCACCTCCAGCTGCAACACAGGCCTGGGCCGGCGCGAGAATGCCGGCCCTCCTCGGCCCTGCAACTTCGCCCAGGAATGTGCCAATGCGAGTGAGGCTTTGCCTACCGTCTCCGCATGGAAAGGAGCCCTCCCTACTGGGAACGGCCGACCTCGAAGAGGAGGTCGTGGGCTATCTCCGACGTGTGAAGCACCCGGAGGGTTGCCTTATCAGCTTCTCGGTGCCGGGAGTTGGGATGTGCACTGCCCGCTGGGTCGGAGACGATATCCAGACTGTGACTGTTCCCCATGCAGAAGCAGCCACGAGGTGGTTAGGGTTCGAGCCGATCGGTTCGTAGACTGTGCGCCTGCGGAAACAGCGGCGGTTCCGGCCGGGGTGTTCGACTACCAAGACCGGACAGTTCAGCTGCAGCGCCTCGCGGGATCGGATAGTGCCCCTCCTGCCGCACTCCGGTTGCCACTTCCACCTAGCTCAGCTTGCGCGATCAGTTGTACCGGCCGAGCCTAGGCTCGGATCGGCCTGCTCAAGCTGATCGGCGAGCTGTTGATAGGCAGCCCGTTCGGTTAGTGAGTAGGTAGGCTCGGCCGCTCCACGACGCATCGCCCTCCACGCCGCACTGACCTGAATGGGCGGCTTCCTCGGTGCTTGCAGGAGGGCCCTGACTGCCTCCCTCCTTCGGCGCCGTGCGTCCGGGTGATTAGGCGAGCGAGAAATCTGACGATCCATCGGCCCCAGTCTCTTCTCGCGTGATCGGGTCCAATAATCTTGCGAAGCGTCAAAAATTGCAAAAAAGGAATGACGTCTGCGCACTCAAGAGTTCGCGACTGTTTACAGGTTCAAAGAACCTCGACCTGTCCCGACACGGCCCTCGCGGCCTGGAACCGCGCCAAACGCTCCCCGGAACCGTCGAGCGTGCCTCCACTACCACCTACAGCACCTGCTCTCACCGGCTAGCCAAGCTCCAACGTTGCAGCTTCTCCGGGCAGCAGTGGGCGCAGCAGTCCGGCTACTCGTCTCCTTCCGGAACCCCGAGATGCCTGCTGAAACTCGCGGCGAGTTGGGAGCGCAACGTAATTTGCGCCACCGCGTTGCCGGTCACCGGCGCCTCCACAAGGCAGCGCTCCAGCTCCACCCGCATCCGCGCCAAGGCCTCACTTCGCAGGTGATCAGGCACGTCCCGCAACACTCGGCTCACTGCTGCACTAACGGCGGCGTCAAGGTCGGAAGCAGTGAAAAGTGTAGCCTCGGGTTTGCTGGGCACGTGACTTTCAACCTTTTCAATGATCTTGTCGACAGACTTACCGGCAGGAGCGAAGTTGGTCAGCCGTATTTCTACCGAAGGTTGAACAATCGGCCGTGATGCCCAGACTACTCAGTGGCCGTTTTAACCGCCGGGACCACTTCGGCCACAAAGATGGGCGGGTCAGGGGACATCATGAACACGGAAGAAGGTGATGGTCGACCACCCTATCGGTCGCGCCTCGGACAGGGGCAAGCGGCCTCGAAAGCAGACTTTGAGAAGGTGATGTCCGACTTGATCAAGTTTGCCGGGGACGAGCGCAGCGAGGCGCTGCCGCTGCTCGTGAGCATCCTGATCATCATCGATGAACGTACGCGAGAATAGCTGACCTTCTCAGAGGCGCTCCTATCCCGCCACCCGGTTCAGCTGCCAGCCTCAGGCGAAATCCTTTTGCGTTGGGTTCGACTCGGTGATTTCCATGTAGCGGACGGACTGCTGGGCGGTGACCATCGCGAACGGCACAGGGCTGGTGTCCAGCGTTCCGCAAAGCTGAGAACCACGTCAGCCAGCCAATTAGTCAGGCCAGCTATCTTTCTTTGTTCGCTTCACCACGTTGTCGCCGCCAGGAGCGGTCCGGAGTTCAAGGCCGGCTCGCCTGAACGCACTGCTGATGGCCGAGCAGGTCAGATCCGAGGGTCTGTGCCTGCCCTCCTCCAAGTTGATGACGGTCTGCCTCGAAACAAGAGCGGCAACGGCGAGATCCATCCTAGTCCAGCCGAGCAGTTGTCTCCCAGCCCGGCATAACTCTGGCGACACAATAATCGTCCCTGGCAGACTTAAAACTAACTTATGTTGGATTTCGAGCTCGCGCCACAGCTTCCAGCGCCGCCTCCCATCTGGCGCCCCAGGTCTGCGGGTGCGGCTTCCCCGGGTGCCAGCGGGAGACGTAGTAGCGCCAGCCAGCGTCCGGCTGGTCCATGCCCGGCAGCGGTGCCGGGTGGCCGAGCAGCAGCAGCCGGGCGAAAGCGCAGGCCAGCAGGTCATTGTGCTCCAGGGCGGCGTGGACCAGGAGCCGATCGGGGGCCACGTCCAGATCCGCGCAGACCCGCGCTGCCAACTCCTTGGTCCTGGCCCCGGTCAGCACCTCGGCCGTGCCGCTCATCGGCCCGCCCTCGAACTGCCACCAGCCGCGTGCCGGGCCGTTGCCCATCTGCCGGCGCTCCGTAAACCGGCTCTCCTGCCCGCCGATCGCCAGCAGCATCACCCGCGCCCGGTCGTCGCTCTTCACGCCCAGGCCGGCCAGCCAGGCCAGCACCGGATCCACCGTCAGGCGGAGGCATAGGGCGGGGGTCACCGCCCCACCCCCAGCATCCGGTCCACCGTGGCCGCACGCGCCGCGCTGCCCGCGCTGGAGCCGATGTGATAGCCGACCACGGCCGTGTTCCAGCCCAGCACCGCGCCGAGGGCGATGTTGAACATGTCCCGGTTCTCGGTCGGAAGCTGGATGAAGATCAGCGCCCCCAGCATGAGGATCAGGATCAGCGGCGAGACGACGGTGACGATGAGCTGCCCGATCCCCGGCCGGCCAGAGGGCACAACGGGATCGGCAGCCGGCGCGAGTGCGTCGGACATTGTTCAACTCCAGCTATGTTGTGGTATCCGGCTGCCGGCCGGACGCGGATCTCTCATGCATTTTGAGGATGCTTCGGCGACCGGTTCGGGCCGGTTTGCGCCGGGTTGCTTGGAGGGCGGGCGACAGGTAGTCGAGACGTCCCGCCGGAGCGTGGAGTGCACAATGTCCACGCCGCCGGACGGCTACGCCCGGGTCGACCGCATCATGGAGATGCTAGACCCGTCTGACGGTGTTCGGAGGGTCGGGATCGGGATCACAACGTCCACCGGCTCGAAGGTTGTCTTCCTCACGGTCGAGCGGGCCCTCGAACTTGGCATCTATGGCGCGTACCGCCGGCGAACCCTGGTTCCGCTGCCGCTTGAGTGAGCGGCTCGGCACAGTGGTTATGCAGGGTCCAGCAGGGCGCCACTGATGATGCCCTCCGCCATTCGGTTGACCGCGGCTAGGGTTGAGGCCGGGTTCTCGGTGACGGCCGCGAGGCACCCGACGACGCTGCCAAGCACACCGGCCAGCACCACGGGATCCTCGCCGATCCCTGCATGCCGCAGGGCGGCCATCACCGCCTCAGCACCCGCTTCCATGCGGGCAGCCTGCGCTTCGCTCATCGCGCTCTCCATGTCCGGGGCTGGAGACGGGGCCGAAGCCCCGCCCGTCGTATCAGGCCGTGGCGTGCTTCACGGCCCACATCACCGCCTGCTCGGCGTTGGTGATTGCCAGCGACAGCTCGCGGCTGTTTCCGGCGTCGCGGCAGAGCTGGATGAAGGCCGCGCCGGCATCCTTCAGCGCCACCATGCGCGCCTTCTCGTCGGAGAGGACGCGGTAGGCGTGGCGCACCGCGTTGTTCGCCGTCCGGTCGTCGGAGGCGCTGTCCACCATCTTGTCCATAGCCGTGCTCTTTCAGCCGCGCTCTGGCGGCAGAGCCGGGGCATTAGGCCGCCGGCACGCGGGCGCCCTGGCCCGGCGTCTCGAAATGTCAGAGGTGCCCGGCGTTCCGTCCGGGCGCGGAATTTTCACCAATTTTGGGGATGTTGCGCGATGCAGACGGGCGTTTGCTTCCGTAAGACACGGGAGGAGGGCGGTTGGTGGATCGTGAGCCGGTGACAATGGTGATTGCGATATCCGTCATCGCGTTTCTGATATTCGTCGCAGCCTACGCCTTGTTGTGAGTAGGTCCGGTCACGCGGCGACAGCGTGTCGAACCGGGGTGGACGTCCGAAGCAGCACCCGGTAGATACGCGATCCCGATCGTTACGATTGTCGCACACTTGATGGCTGACATCCCTGCCGGCTTCGCCAGGATTATGCGCCTGTCGTCCACGGTCGTGGAAGAAACCGGCGTCCGCGTGGTGGCAGTCGAATTCCAGAGTGCCGAGAGCTATTCCATCGTCCTCGTTACCTCCGAGCGCGCTTACGAGCTTCGCCTCTACTCTGCCCTGAAGGCAGGGGCCTTGGTCCGTTTGCCAATTCGTTAGTCGACCATACGTAGGTGCACCAGAGACCTTGTAACGCTGGACCACGCGCTGGCTGGCGGCGTATCCAGAGCCTCAGAGGCTCCCGATGACCGAGAAGGCCCAGCTCCGGGCAGAAGACGTGATTGAAAGGCTGGCCGCAGCTTTCCTCCCGACGCCATGCGCGGCCATGTTCCGAAGCGGTCGAAGCCTCATCGAACTTTCTATACCCTGCCACTTCGGCCCGCTCCTGGTGCCTGACCTCGTGGTTGAGGAGCTTCAGAAGCCAGAAGTTTTGGAAGGGACGATCCGTCGCATCCAGCAACAGGTGCGGGACCTTTGTCTGGCCTGACCGGCCGGGCGCGGGGTTACTCGATATCCTTGAAGACCGGCACCACGGGCAGCGGCGCACGATCGCCGGCCCGGATCAGGCGCTCGGCCGCGTCGTGCCGGATCGCGACCGCCGCCAGGACGGCCTCGCTGATGAAGGCATGCGCATGGGCGAGCCGGCGACGTAGCTTCCGGTTCTCCGCCTCCAGCTCCTCCTCGTCCTCCCGGTTGATGGTGTCCCGCCGCGAGCGGATGGCGCCGTAGGCGGTGAGAAGGCCGGCGAGGCCGGCGAAGAACATGGAGCCGATCGCGACGATCTGCTCCGGGGTCAGGCTAGGCATATCGGCGCCACAGCCTCCACGACAGGATGCCGGCGATGGTCGTGAGCGCCAGCAGCAGGGTGATGATGGGGGAGAACGGGTCCAGGCTCTTCGCGCCGACCGAGACGGTGACGTGGAAGAGGGTCACGAAACCCGCCGTCTGCACGAGCGCCCGCTGCCGCAGGCTCCCCATCCGCAGGGCGGCGATCTGCCAGGGGAACAGCACGAAGCCGATCCACGGCCAGAGCCAGCCGCCGAGAGAGTTGAGGATCGCGAGCGCGGGGCGGTCGGTCAGCGCGTCAGGCGCCAGCAGGTTGGCGACCGACCAGCTCAGCCAGGTGATGGCGAAGGTCGCCTCCAGCCACTGCGGGTAGCGGAAGGGGTCGCGGAACCAGCCGGCCGTGACCTCGGCCGATCGCGACGCCGCCCTGGCTGCGGCGTCCAGGGCGGCGTCGCTGGCGCCGGTGACCCCGAGGGGCCGGAGGTTGGGGCTGCTGGGCATCACGCCCTCCCTGTGCGAGCGCGGAAAACAGTCGGCATCAGGTCGCACTCCTTCAAATCAGCCCGCGGTCGCGGTGCGAGGCGAGCGCCTCGGCGCAGTGCCCCGGGGCGAGGTTCACGAGGTCCACGGCGCGCACGCGCAGCGCGGCGCCGGGCTTGCCGCGCTCCAGCAGCAGGGCGGACCAGGCGGAGAAGGTGACGGTGCGCGACCCGCCCGTCGCCGCGTTCAGCAGGCACGAGGCGCCGCTCCCGATCTCCTCGGCGTAGGTGCGGCGGCCGAACAGGATCACCGCCGGGACCAGCGGCGCCAGGATCAGCAGGGCGAGCACCAGCCCGAAGCCCTCGATCAGGCGGCGGGACGCCTCGCGGATCATGGGGCGTCCTCCAGCGGCTGCTCGGGCTCCCCGCCCTCCGGCTCTGGTTTTGGCTCCGGCGCCGGGCCTGGCATGGCCTCCAGGCGCGCGTCGGCGCCCGGGAAGGTGGCCGCGAGATCCAGCACCGCGTCGGCCAGCGCCTCCGGCATGCCGCCCTCGACCAGGTCCGCGCGCTCCATCCGCACCGCGTACTCGATGGCGTCCGCCTTCTCCGGGTCCTGCGCCGCCTCGGCGAGGATCACGTCCAGCACCGAGACGCCCGCCTGTCCCGGCATCGGGGTGGCGCGCGCGGCGCGGCGGAAGGCCACGGGAAGCACGCTCGCGACGCGCTGCCTCGTCGGGGCCGCGCTCTGCAGGGCCAGGTAGAACTCCCCCGTGCAGGGCTCGACCGTGATGGCGGAGTTGTCCTCCATCACGCCAGCTTCCGGAGCGAGAAGGTCGAGCCGGCGCGGACCCCCTGGCCCAGGCCGTCCACGATGCGGAGGATCCTCGCGCGGCCACCGCTGACCTCCGCCCACCCCCGGCGGATGGCGCGGGTGCTGCCGTCCCGGATGTGGCCCAGGGTGAAAACGAAGCCGCTGAAGCCGGACCCGTCGAGGTAGATGGTGCACACCAGCCGGCTCATCGCGGCCGGCACGTCGTGGAGCGGGGAGAAGCTGATCACGCCCGAGGTCACGTCCTGGGTCGTGCTGTAGGCGCCGGCGTAGGCCAGCTCCAGCTGCTGGCTGTAGCTCCCGGCCCCGAGGAAGGTGGTGCCGTCGACCGAGACGAAACCCACCAGGGACCGCCCCGCCCCCGTGCCGGCCAGGCCGGTGATGCTCGCCGTCAGCTCGAAGACAGACCCCGTGGCGGGAAGGGCGATGTTCACCCCACCATCGGCGGAGGTGGTGATGGTGGAGACCACCCGCGCGGCATCCACGTCCATCTGCCGCGCCGCGTGGGCCGCCGCGGACGGGGCCGGCACGCTGAGCGGCAGGTTCGCCACCGTGCCGTCCTTGGTGACCGTGAGCACGTCGGCGAGGACGCTGCCGAACAGCGCTCGGAAGCGCGCCAGCGGCCCGCCCGGGTCGGCGACCACGTCGAGCGGCGCCGCGCGCTCCCGCCCGGCATCCCCCCCGAGCCCCAGCCAGCCGTTGGTGTCGAGCATCGCCACGTCGTCGGAGCTGAGGCCGAGCACCACGTACTTGGTGCCGCTGCCCCAGTTCACGGCCGAGGTGCCGCCGCTCCGGTTCCGGCGCACCAGGGGGCGCGTGAGGGTCCACACGCCGGCGCCGTCCCGCGTGAGCACGCCGACGCCGCGGTCCCAGTTCGTCGGGCTGCCGCCCGTCCCGACCGCGTTGAGGGAGGCGAAGGTGTAGCGGCGGCCGCTGACGAGGCCGGCCAGATCCGGGTCGTGGAAGCCCGGCACCGCCGGTCCCAGCACCAGCGCGCCGTTGCCTGTGCTCTCCGTCGTGACGAGCACGCGGTCCGCGCCGAAGGTCGGGGCGACCATCAGCAGTCCTCCTCGATGGTGAGTTCCAGGGATCGGATCCCGTGGCGGGGCTCCGACTTGCCGGCGGCGACCTTGCCCAGCAGGCCCTCGTCGGAGGCGCGGGTCAGGAGCGGCGCCACGAAGACCTGCCCGCCCTGGCCGGCCTCGGCGATGATCGCCTGGATGACTGCCGCCTCCTCAGGGGCGAGGATCGGCAGGCTCACGCTGCGGGTGCGGTAGCGGCCGCCCGTCTCGCCGAAGCGCACGCCAGAGCCCGCGGCGCGCTCGCTGGTGCCAGCATCCTGCGGGGTCTCCGGCATGCCGTAGCCCGGCGACTTCCGGGTGATCACCCCTTCGCTGGGCCGGATGCGGCCGAGCTGCAGGTAGGGCCGCGTCGAGGTCCACTGGATGGTCACGTAGCGCGCGAGCTGGCCGCCGGGGTGCCGCTCCCCGGTGGGCAGGTAGGAGCGGCCCCAGGGTGCGCCCGGCGCCCGCGACAGGGCGGCCTGAGCAAAGACCACGAAGGGGTCCAGGGCCGGTGCCTCGACTTGGCCGCGCAGCACCGCCTCCAGGGTCCTGGCGCCCTCTGGCGGCAGTCCCGCGACGCGCAGCAGGGTGTAGCGGTCCAGCGTGCGGCCGTCGGTTGCGTCAGAGGGCGGCAGGGGCGCGCCGGTCGTCTCGGCCACCACCTCGCCCGTGGCCGAGCGCCAGCGCAGCGCCAGCACCGCCTGGCAGCCCCGCGGCAGGGCGCGGAGCTGGACCTCCCACATCCGGTCGCCGCCCAGCAGGCCGGTCCGGGACAGGGCCGCGGCCTGCTCCCTCGTCACGGCGCGGCGGTAGAGACGGATCTCGCGGGTGAGGATGGTGCCGGCGCCGCCCACCACCCACAGGCGGTTCACCGGGCCCGTGTAGCCGGCCAGGTCCTCGCCGCTGCTCGCCCCGTTGCGAAAGCCGTAGAACCGCTCGGAGCCGGTGACGTAGGCCTGTCGGAAGGGCACGGCATAGGGGTAGGTGGTGGCGCCCGCGAACTGCGCCTGGAACACGGCGCCGGCGCGCGTCTGCTCCGACGCCGCGAACGTCGGGATGCCGCCGGCCACGGCGACGCTCGCCCGGTCGGCCGTGCCGGCGCCGTTGTTCAGCCGGACCTCGTGCACGAAGCCGGCGGAGGCCGCGGCCGTCACCACGCGGTCCGTGTAGAGCGTGTAGCCCTCCGCCGGCGCGACGGCGCCGAAGAAGTGCTCCCCCTCCCGCGTGGAGGCGCCCGTCGTGCCGACCGGCGGCAGGACCAGGGTGGTCGGCGCCGCGGCCTGCTCGATCTGCTGGCCGCCGAGCCCGTAGCGATAGGTCGCCACGGTGGGAAAGAAGATGCGCACGTAGCACAGGACACTGGCCGTGCCGGCGGGAGCGACATCGCTGACGGAGACGCGCGTCGCCTTGCTGGGGGAGAGGATGGCGATGGCAGGACCGATTGTGGTCCGGAGGGTGGCTCCCCCGCTGTCGAGAAAGACGAGCTCGGACCGGGCGCCCAGGTCGCTCAGTTCCGGCTTGAAGTTGCAGAGGTAGAAGGACCCGCTCCACGCCTCGCCCGGCGCGGCCGTCGTGGCGGCGGCCTCCACGGCGGTGCGGCGGTTGAAGTTGGCGCTGGGCGCGGCGCAGTTCACATCCAGCAGCGTCAACCCCTCGACCACCGCACGCCCGTTGATGCTCTGCCCGCTGGCGAGCCCAAAGCCGATGGGAGCACCGTTGGGCTGCCCGTTGGCGGGGATCACGCGCGGGTTCGTGGCCCAGTTGACCGTGCGATCCTCGGACAGGTGGCCCAGGCAGGCGCCCGTGTCCGGGTCGTACTGGATGCGCGGCACATCGGCCGGCACCTCCTCCCACGCCGTGCCGGTCCAGCGCGTCGCCATGGCGCCGGCCGGGGCGTGCGGCCGGGAGGTGGCGAGGCCCGCCGGCATGCCGTCGCGGACGAAGTTCCAGGTCACGTCCGCCGCCGGCTCCGCGTCCAGCAGCGAGACGGCCGCGAAGGCCGCCTCCATCGGCGCGCCGGGCGTCAGGGCGCCGGCGCGGCGGAGCAGGCCGGAGCCCTCGCCGTGCAGCCGCCAGCGCCCGGCGGCCGGCTCCACGGCCGTGGCGCCGCCGCCCGCCGTCCAGCCATCGGCCGCGTCCGTCAGGCAGGGGTTCCAGATCCGGTTCGGCTCCACCGCCGCCCCGATCGGCCACACCCAGCGCCCGGCCGGCATGGCGGCGCAGACCTCGCCCGTGTCCAGCACGTCGGTGCCGTCCGGCGCGACGGCGCTGCAGGTGAGGCGGATGCGGCTGTGCGCCTCGCACAGCATCTCGTCGGCCGGCGTCGCCAGCACCAGCGCGGCGAGGTCCCGCTGCCCGGCCAGGGCGAGGCGGATCACCCGCGTGACCTCGTTCCCGCTGCGCCAGGTCTCCCCGATAAGGTCGGTGAGGACGGCGCCGATGCCCTGGCCCGCCAGCTCGCTGGACGCGCTGATCTGCGCGCCCGCCTCCTGCAGCAGGTCGCGTCCCCCGATGATGGCGCTCATCTCACCCCCACAACACGAGCTCGGGCCGCTCGCCCTCGCCGTCCACGCTGCGCACCAGCAGGTTCCGCCCGGCCGCGAAGGCGGGCCGGCGACGCCAGAGCACCCGCGCGCAGGCCCCGGGCGGGAGCTGCGCCAGCAGGTCGCCGCTCCGCAGCGGCGCCCGCCACTCCCCGCGGGGCTTGCCGCACACCGCTATGATCCGCGCCGCCACCGCAGCCGCCGCGGCCTGCGCTTCCAGCACGCCGGCCACCTCCGGGCCGTCCTCGGCAAGCGGGTAGAACTGGCGCAGCGCCACGTCCGCCGCCGCCGCCGTGCGGCTAGCCTGGCTGTAGTAGGCGCGGTCCGCGGCCGTGACGGCGGCGAGCATGCTGTCGGTGGCCTGGACCGCGTCCAGCGCCTGGTAGCCCACCGTCGCCCGCCACCAGGGCGCCCGGGCGGCGCCGGTCGGCTCGGGTGGGCCAGCGAGCACTCGCTCGTCCAGCAGCACGGTCGGCACCATGCTCTCGGGCGGCGCGACGATCCCGCCCCGAAAGGCCCCGAAGGCGTCGGCGTCCCACCAGGCGTAGATCCCGGCCGCCAGCCGCGAGAGCGCGTCGGCGACGCTGCCGTCCCGGATCACCATGCCCGCCTCGTCCGTCGGCCAGGACGCGAAGGCGGCCTCCAGCGCGCGGTCGGTGCTGATGCCGCCCGGACCGCGGAGGATCTGGACGGCGATGCGGGCCGGGCTGCCCCCGCCGTAGCCGCCGGCGCCGACATCGCCGCGCACGTCCACCGTGAGCCCCTGGACGCCGCCGCCCGTGCGGATGTCGCCCGAGGCGAGGCAGGTCAGGTACTGGCCCGTCGCCGGCGTCTGCGCCGCGGCCAGGGCGGCGCGGCTGGCGACGTTGCCGATCGGCGTCAGGGCCAGGGCCCGGTCTCGCGCGGCGACGATCTGCTGGATGGCCCGGGGGTGGACGCTCCAGATGCCCAGCGCGCCGTCGGTCAGGATCGTGGCGACGTTCCGCACGTAGCCGAACACCTCCTGGCGCGCCTGCCCGGTCAGGCCGGCCGGGCCGTCCGCGCCGCCGGTGCCGCCGAATGTGGCGCAGAGGGCGCCCGAGAGGTCGGCCGCCGCACTGCTGAGGGGCAGCTGCAGCGTGGTCGAGCCGGAAGGGGCCTCGCTCACCCGCAACTCCGTCACCCGCTCGAAGGCCGAGAAGGGCGCGTGCAGCGGCCGGCGCTGCGGGCCGCGGCGGAGGACGACGGAGGCGCCGGCGAGGCGCCAGTCCCCCTCCAGCTCCGCCAGCGCGCCGTCCGCGTTCAGCAGCTCCAGCTCCGCTTCGTTGTAGGCGGCCCGCCGCTCCTCGTCCGGGTAGATCGGCAGCTGGCGGGCGATAATCGGCGGCGTGGCGAGACGCACGAGGTAGGGCGAGGTTGGGGCCGCCGCGTCGCCCGGCTCCCGCACCCAGCGCCGGTCGACCAGGCGCAGCACCGGGGCGGCGCTGAGCTCGGGTACCGGCAGGTCGGGGGCGAGCGTCGGACCGCCCATCGCCATCTCCGGGATCGGCATGACCACGGGCAGGCCCGGGCGCGGCGCGTTGATCTCGACCAGCCAGATGGCGGGCTCGCTCATGCCGCGCGGTTCCCGGC
Organism: Pararoseomonas sp. SCSIO 73927; assembly: GCF_037040815.1. Lineage (NCBI taxonomy): Bacteria > Pseudomonadati > Pseudomonadota > Alphaproteobacteria > Acetobacterales > Acetobacteraceae > Pararoseomonas > Pararoseomonas sp. SCSIO 73927. The sequence goes on along the minus strand of NZ_CP146232.1, from coordinate 3,478,011 downwards.
GGCGCGGGCCCGCATGGTCGTGCCCCGCTGATCGCGCCGGAGCCCGTCCACCCCACCGGCAGTGGCGGCGGCAAGGCGCGTCGCATCGTCGCGCTGGCCCTGCGCGATCGCAGCATCCCGGCCGCGCTCGTCGCGGAGGGTGCGGACTTCCGCGCGCAGTCCACCGACCTCGCTCCGCAGCCCGCGCAGCTCGGCCAGCAGGGCATCCCCGCTTCCGCCCGAAGCGGAGGTGGAACCCCGGGCGAGCGGCGCGTCGGAGACCCGGACCCCGAGGCGCCCGGCGCTGTCGCGGCCCAGCGGCATGATCGCCTCCGGCCCCGCCTCGCCCATCAGCCCGGTGCGGCCCTCGCTCATCGGGAAGTAGGTCGGCGTGCTGACCAAGGCGCCGCCCCGGGCGAAGGGGACCACGCGGCCGCGGTCGAAGACACCGCCGAGCGCGAAGGAGGAGCCGCCGGCGCCACCACCGGCGCCCCCCGCTCCGCCGGCATCACCGCCGGCGCCGCTGTCGCCACCCTGGCCCGGCTCCCAGGACGGGCCGGCCGGGCCCGTGCGGCCGAAGTCCCCGCGCACGTCGATGCCGGCGGACAGGATCTGCCCAACCTTCACCGTGGCGTCGTAGATCAGCGAGAGGAGCGGGTTCGTGCCGCCTGCGATCGTGCTGTTGAGGTCGCGGGCGGCCTGGGTGGTGGCTCCCGTGTTCAGGTTCGTGCCCAGCAGAAAGCCCGCGGCCTCGTCCGACCGCGCCGCGATCCGCCCGAGGGTGCCGACCTGCGCCGCGGTCTGGGCGATCAGGCCGTTCACCACGCCCAGGGTGGAGGCGGTGCGGGTGTTGTCGTTCGCGATGGTCTGGCTGCCGATGGAGGTCAGGGCGACGGTCAGCGAGGCGGTGATGCTCGCCGCGTCGCCGTTGCCCGCCAGGATCTCGGCCGCGCTCAGGGCCTCGGCCACCGACCAGCCATGGGCGCTCGTGCTGGACAGGGCGGCGATGGTCGCCCCGTAGCCGGCGTCCACCGCGGCGCGCACGATCCCCGCGCCCTCCGCCCCGCCCGCGCGCTGGGCGATGATGTCCAGCTGTAGCTGCTGGGCGATGCTCGTGGCGTTGGCTTGGCGCAGCAGCTGCACCGTCTGGGCGTCGTAGGCAACGGTCTGGGGCAGGCTGGCGAGCGTCGCCTCCACGTAGTCCCGAACGGCCGCGAACTGCCGCGTGCCGCCGTACATGGCGGAGGCCGCCTCCAGCAGGGACTGCGCGGTGCTGGTGATCCGGCCGCTGGCATCCGCGTCGCCGGAGCGCGTCAGGGACACGTCGCGCTCGAAGAAGAGGCTGGCGGCCTGGAACTGCTCCTGCGGCGAGCGGGCGGCCGCCGAGGTGGTGCGCAGACCGTCGAGGAAGGCGCGGATGCTCTGACCGACCGCCAGGGCCTCCGTCTTTCTGCGCTCGGTCGCGGCCTTGGTGATCGCCTCGCGTTCCGCCGCCTGCGTCCGCTCCAGCTGCGCGAGGTCGGCGCCCTCCTGCCGGGCGATCTGGATCCGCTCGGCGGCGTGCTGCCGCTCCAGCCGGGCCAGCTGGTTCGCCTCCTCGTCCGCGGTGCCCATGGCGGTCTGGTAGCGGTCCACCAGCCCGCCGTTCAGGCCCTCCAGGGCAATCCTCTGGTCCTCCTCCAGGCGCTTGGCCGCGATGCCGAGGTTGCCGGTGGCCTTCTCGACCGCGTCCGAGACCTCCTGCGCGCTCTTGCCCAGGTCCTGCAGGCTGCGCTGCATGGCTAGGATGGCGGTCTCGCCCTGGTTCTGCAGCACCATCCGTGCAGCGGTGTTCCCGCGGCCGGTGCTGTTCAGGGTGTCGATATCGAGGTTGAAGCCTGCGTTGTAGCGGGCCCGCGCCTTGTCCTCGTCGGCGCGCGCGAGGTCCCGCTCCAGCTTGATGCGCTCGGCCACCTGCGCGGCCCGCGTCTGCCGGACGAGGTCGAACTCCCGGCCGTCCTCCGGCTCCAAGCCGAGCCCCTTCAGGCGCTCGGCCCGCAGGCGCAGCTCCTCCCCGGCGGCCACGTCGAAGCGGCGCAGCTGGTCGGAGGTGCCGTAGGTGCCCTCGGCCTGCTTGCGGCGTGCCTCCAGGTCGAGGGTGGTGGACTGCAGCTCGCGGTCGCGCGCGGCATAGGCGGCGTCGCTGGCCTCCTTGCGCTTCTGCTGCAGCACGTCCTCGGCGAGGCCGAGCTCGCGGGCCTTCTTGATCGCCTCATCCACGGTCTTGAGGGAGGAGGCGAGCGCGACCTGGAACTCGGATGCGGCCACGCCGGTCTTGGTCAGGGGCTCGTAGACGTCCCGCCCCCACTGCACGTCGGCGAAGAGGTCCTCCAGGTTGTCGGCCTTGCTGGCCCGGGTAACGTTGTCCACCACGGCCGAACCGGTGACGACGCGGCTCCTGATCTGGCGCACGAAGTCGGGTTCGGCGCTGCGGCCGGCGGCGTCTCCGAAGCCCTGGATCGCCGCCAGGGGCATGTCGAGGCCACCGAGGGTGACCCCGACCCGCTTCATCGCGCGGTTGACCTCGGCGACCTGCTCGTCGGCCGCATTCTGCAGCTGGGCGCCGTCCACCCGCTTGCCGTTCACATTGGTCGTGGTGAACTGGCCACCCTGGACGCCGAAGCTCGCATAGCCGCCGGTGAACGCACCCTTGGGCCCGAAGAGGCCGCCGATGGCGCCGCCGAGCGCGCCGCCCACCATGGAGCCGATCGGGCCGAAGTAGGCGCCGACGATCGCGCCGACGGTGCTGCCGATCTGAGAGTTCTGCTGGCGGGCGGGGTTCTTGGCGCCAGCAATCAGGCCGCCGGCGAAGGAGCCGATCGCTATGCCCATGCCGACGCCGGAGAAGTCCATGCCACCGGTGGCGGCTGGGGCGACGGAGCCAACCGCCTCTCCCGTCCCGATGACGCCCGTGCCGAGCGGATCGGTGGCGGCTAGGGAGGTTGAACCACCCCGGAACAGGTTCTTGCCCGCATCCCACAGCTTGGAAATGCCACTACCCCAGCTGCTCACATCGCCCATGGAGAAGCCGGAGGAACCAGGGGTGGCGGGCGCACTGCCGCTCGTGTTGCCGCCGCCGGAGAACCACCCGCCGATGCGGTTCAGCGTCGCCTGCGTGCCTGGTGCGCTCCAGATTGAAGCGCGCGTGCCGCCATCCTGCTGGTTCAGTAGCGGGTTGCTGATCGTGAACTCGAAGGCCTTGCCCAGGAACTGCGCCTGGATGGCGCGCATGACGTTACCGAAGCTGATCGCCTTCGCCTCGCCGGAGGCCAGCCCTCCCACGATCGAGGTCCGGATCACGTCGCCCGTCTCGGACCAGATGTCCCGCAGCGCCGTCGCCGAGTTGGTGAGCAACTGGTTGCGACGGGTGGCGTCCACCTGGGCGCGGGCGAGGTCCTGGGTTTCCCGCAGCAGGCCCTCGTCCTTCACGCCCGACGCAAGCGCCTGCTGCCGCGCCCGGAAGGCCGCCAGCTCCCGCTCGCGCTCATCGGCCGTGGCACCGATGAGGTCCCTCTCCTTCTCCAGAAGAGCCAGGTTGTCCCGCGCCCCCTGGTTCTGGGCGCGCTGGTTGTTCTCGGCCTGCTGCTGGGCGAGGAGGAGGTAGGCGTCCGTCAGCTTCCGGACCCGGGCGTCCTCCTCGGTCGTGCCGGCGTAGCCCGCCTGGCGCACCACCTCCCGGGCGCGCTCCTCGGCCGTGAGGCGGATCACGGCATCCCGCCCCTCGCCCCAGGCCACGGAGAGCCGCCCCTGGGCCGCGATGTTGCGCCCGACCTCCTGCTCCGCGGCCTTGTAGGCGACGCCCAGGTTGGCCAGGGCGGCCGCGACGGCGGCCTTCCGCCCTTCGTCGGTCTCCGCCTCGCCGGCCGAGCGCATCCGGTCGCGGTACTGCGCCAGCGCCTCGGCCGTGGCCTTCAGGCGCGGGTCGAGGATTGCTGCAGCCTCCGACTGCTCCCGGAGCCCGCGCAGGAACAGCGCCTGCGTGCCCTGGCCCTTGTCCACGACCTGGTTCAGCTCGCGGATCTTCTGGACGATGCTGTCGACCGGCTGGTCGGTGCCGGCCGCGGCGCGCAGCCCCTCCTGCAGGTTCCGGATCAGCCCGGCCGCGCTGCGGCCGCGCGCCTCGTCCGTGCCGCCACTGACCTGGGGCGAGCCCGGCGCGCCGCGTGCGATGCCGAGGGCGAGCTCATAGGCGTTGCCGCCCACCATCGCGGGCTGGCGGGCGTTGTCGCCCATGTTCCGGTCGAAGTCCGGCCGCATGGTGATGCGGTCGGCTTCCACCCGCACCTCGGGGACCCGGATGGAAACCGTGCCCGGCCCCGTGTAGCCGTCGGTCACGCGCCGGGCGTAGGCGCCCTGCTCGATGGCCCGCAGCGTCGCCTCGGGGCGGTTCGGGCCGGCGTTGTAGGCGGCGGCCGCGCGCGGGACATTGCCGCCGAACCGGTCCAGCAGCTCGCGCATGTAGCGCGCCCCGGCCTCGGCGTTCGCGTCGTCGTTGTCGATCCCGCCCCGGATGCCGTAGCGGGAGGCCATCTCCGCGAAGGTGCCGGGCATGACCTGCATGCCCCCGCGCGCCCCGACGGGGCTGACGAGCCAGTTGCCGTCCGCCCCGCGCCGGCTGCGCTCGCCCAGCGCGAAGATCCGGTACATCAGCTCGCGATCGACGCCAGCAACGTCCGCGCCCCGGTCGACGCTGGGGCGGTAGTCGGCAGGCACCCGGCCCGAGGTGGCGGTGGCAGCGCCGGGCGCGCCGGCGTCGGCCCGGTTCAGGCCGAAGATCTCCTCAATGGCGCTGCGAGGCCGCCCCGACGGAGTGCGACCGAAGGGTAGGTCGCCCGGCTGATCCCCGGCGCCCTTGCCGAGGTTCAGGTCACGGATGCGCTGCGCTTCCTTGATGACCCCCGCCATCCAGGACAGCAGCGGCGTGCCGGCGTTCGCCAGCCCGTCCTTGATGTCGTCCCAGATGGTGCCGAAGCTGGATTTCAGCTCGCGCAACGCCTGCTGGAGGGGGCCGCCCTCCTTCGCCGCGTCACGGCTGGTCTCGCCCACCCGGCCCATGACGAGGGCGAAAGCCGTGCCCTGGTCGCCGGCCTCGACCAGGCGCTGCACCGTCAGGCGCAGGCTCTCGGTCATGCCCGGGAAGCCGCGGGCCCGCAGCTCGTCCACCAGCGCGACGGGGTTCCTCATCGCCCCGCCGACCTTGTCGAGGGCCGCCGCGAGGTCGATCCCGAGGCGGGCGGCGAGGTCAGCCGTCTGCTTCGTCAGCTCGCCGTAGTCGAGGCCGCCGATCCGGGCGCCGGCGGCGCTGCTGGCCAGCGAGACCTGCGCGGCGCGGGCCTCGCTGCCGGATACCCCGATGGCCGAGCGCGCCACGCTCTCGGCCGAGGCCTTCACGGCAGCGGCCGTCCGGCTGTAGGTGCCCTCGATGCCCTTCAGCTGCGTGTCCAGCCGGGCCAGCTCGTTGGCCTGGGAGATCGCGGCGGCGGTGACCGCGACGCCACCGGCGGCGAAGGCCAGGGCGGCGACGCGCGTGGGCGTGAAGGTCTGCCGCAGGAGTTCCAGCGCGCGGGAGACGCCGCCGACCGCGCCCACAGCCTGCGGTGCCTGCTGGATCGTCGGCAGGAACAGGCCGCCGCCCGACATCACCTGCACCAGCCAGCCCTGCGCCTGGGCGGAGAGGTTCGTGATCTCGTGCGCCTGCAGCTTGATCGCGCCGCCAGCCCTGTTGGAGGCCGCCGCCAGCTCGTCGTGGCCGCGGCGCATCTGGGTCACGGCCGCAACCTGCGCGGGGGTGGCGACGCCCTGTCGCTGCGCCTGCGCCAGGTCCTCCTCGGCCTGCGTGACGCGGGCCAGGGAGGCCGCGAGGGGGTCCAGCGCCCGGACATAGCCGTTCAGCGCGGCGACGGCGCGCTCCGTCTCGGACGCGGTCTGGGCGGCGGCGCGGCGGGCCTGCTCATCGACCGAGACCCGGCCGGAGATGGCCTCGCGGGCCCGGTCGTAGGCGGCGGTCTCCCGGTCCACCGCCTCGGCCGCCTGCTGGGAGGTGAGGCGCCCGGCGCGCTGGAGGGTGCCGATCTCCTCCAGGCTGGCGCGGTAGCGCTGGTTCAGGCCGATGAGCGGGTTCAGCCGCGCCTGCATGCGGTCGAGCTCGGCGCCGAGCGCCGCCTCGGCCTCGCGCTCCCGCACCGCGGCGGCGGTGGACGCCTCGCGCGCTGCGACGCTCCGCCGTGCTGCCTCGCCGGCCGCCCCCATCGAGGCGGCCAAGTGCTCGTACTCGCTCCACAGGCCGCCGATGACCTGGCGCTCGCGGTCGGAGATGGCGATGCCGCGGACCTGCAGGTCGGTCATCGCCGCCTCGGCGCGCGCGGCCTTCTGGTAGGCGGCCGTCACCGGGTCGAGGCTGGCCACGAGGTTGGAGAAGGAGGTGGCGGCCGAGCGGGTCGCGCGCTCCGCGCTGCTGGTCCCGCCCGAGATCTTCGCCAGCGACGCGGTGAAGGCGTCGATCGGCGCGCCGGTGCGCGCCATGGCGGCCGAGAACGCCTCGGTCGCGCTCTGGAACGTGTCCGTCGCCCGGGTGGCACGCCCGTAGGCAGCCTCCAGCGGGGCGGCATCGGCCTCCAGGCGGAAGGCGTAGGTGCGGCTGCCAGACATCGGTTACGCCCTCCCTCCCATGATGCGAGATGCCTGCCGGTCCAGGATGGACGGCATGGTGTCGGCCCACCGCTTGGCGATGGCCTCGAAGTGCAGCCTCGTCGGGACCTTCACCTTCGGGACCAGGACGAACATGACGAGGGCCTGCGCCTTGCGGCCCTGCCGAACACGCCCGGCGCTCAGCCGGCGAACGCCGCCGGAGCGGCCGGTGGTCTGCTGCTCCAGCACCAGCATGCCGGCGCCGCGCTGACCGTCCTTCGGCGGGATGAAGGTCAGCTTCTCGCCGAAGCGCGCCTCCACCTCCGCCACCGTCATGCGGCGCCCGCCGACGCGCGGGACGCGGGCGGTTGGGATGGCGAGGCTGGCACCCTGCGCCGCGCCACGGATCTCCGCTCCCTCGTTGAAGGCCTTCAGCGGCAGAGGCCAGGGGCTGTTCTTGCCGCCGCGCCCGACCACGGAGCCGGCGGCGTTGATGGACACCGCGCCCTGGCGGTCCGGGTAGACCCGCCCGGTGACCAGCGTCCGGGCGCGCCGGGAGCCGGGGAACGCCGCCCCGAGGTCGTCGCGGAACTCCTCCGTCATCCCGGTCTCGGCCTCGTAGACCGAGGCCTGGACGGCGGTGGCCACGTCGTGCCGCCACGCCGCCAGGAGGTCGGGCATGGGGCGGCCGAACCGCGAGATGCGCGGAGCGAGCATGCGGTCTCCTCGGTCGGGGACTGGCGCCCCGGGGGAGGCACCTCGAAATACTGTCCGCAATGCGCGGACAAACCTGTTGACGGCACGCGCGTTAGTCCGCATATTGCGGACACGGCGAGCGGATGATCCCCGCCGGTTTCGAGAGGCAATGCCCCGATGAGCATCACCACCGCCCCTAGCCCGCTCGATCTGGATGAGCAGATCGCCCGCATCCGCCGCGCGCAGGCCGAGACGGACAAGTTCGCGGCCGAGCAGCGCAAGCTGTCGGAGGAGGCCAACAACCTCCGCGTGGCCCGCTACGTCACCCCCACCGCCGCCGTGATCGCTGCCCTCGCCGCCCTGACGGCGGCCTTTCCGGTCATCGCCCGGTGGCTAGGAGGCGGGGGGTGAGCCCCGCCCGCCTGGGCGAATGCCTTGCCCTTCTCCGCTGGTCCCTTCGGGGGCTGGCGGAGGCTCTGTCCTGTGACGATCGTCTCGTGCGCCGCTGGGCGTCCGGGGCGGCCTCTGTCCCGGAGAGCGTTGCTTCCTGGCTTGAGGCTCTGGCGGCCGCCCATGCAGCCTCCCCGCCTCCGCAGGACTGGCGGCGGCGCGCGGCGTAACGAGCCGGGGCGCCAGTTTGCTCGCGCCCCGGCGTTCGGCCATCCTCCCCGCCCTCTTAGAGCAAGGGAGCGCCATGCGCCGGATCGTCGTTCTCGCCGCCCTGGCACTTGCGGCATGCTCCCCACAGCCGGAGGCAATTCGTGAGACCTGCCCCGCCTTCGGGACTGGCGGACTAGCAGAGGGCGATATCCGCTATGGCCGCGATCTGATCACTGGCGCGCCGGGTTTTGTCAGCAGGGCCGCCACACCCACCCCTGCCCAGGCCCGCGAGAACTCCCTCCTGGAAGACGCCCTCTCAGGCCGCCCGGACTATGTGCAGGCCCTCCGCCGTGCTGCCGAGGCGAACATCAGCGAGCAGAACCCCACTCCTCGCGAGAGCCGCGCCTCGCGTTAGGCCCGGATCGACGCAGAGGTGGCCCGCCTCTCCGACGCGGTGGAGAGGCGCCGCCGCGACCGGCTGGCATCTGGCGCCGCATCCGCGCAGGCCGCCCAGGCTGCCGCAGCCCGCGCCCAGGCCCGCGCCGCCTGCGACGCCCAGGCCTCCGCGGTCGGCGCCGGCGTCCAGACCCCGTACCGCCCCAGCCAGGGCGTCCTGGGCTCCGCCATCGTCGGCTCGCTAAACTCGTCCTTCGCGGCCGAGGAGGCGAGGCAGGGCTGCTACCGGGCCTACGGGTTGTAGGCGCAGGCCTATTCTTTCTTCTCGGGGTCCTTCAGGGAGGGTTGTGGAAACCGTCTCCGGCGCAGCCAGGACAGGTCGCCCCACTTCTCCCTTGGACGCGGTGCAGGCTGCCGTGGTGCGACACCATAACCGAACCCGAACCCCGTCCGCGTTATGCTTTCAAGCTGCTCGCCGAACAAAGTCACGTCGCCGAAATAGTTCGGATAAGCCGCCTTCAGGCTTTCCATCTTGTCGACCTCGACCAGCACCACCGTCTGAGTATCGCTATCGGCCCGGTTGTCGTGGAATTCTGCGCTGTCGTACAGGACGGCCGCATTCACAGGCGCGGCTGCCGGAGTGACCCGGACTGACTGCGTGGCGTGGTCGAACACGATCAAGTAATGGGTCGGCCGGTAGTTCGGAGAGATCGGAAAGTCAGTCCCACGGACCCCATGCTTGATGCTTTCCAGGGTTTTCGCCGCGCTTAGCTCGCCGGCGAGGCGCTTGATTTCACTGACCCGGTCCGCCTTGTCCAAGGTTCCCGGGGGGAGTGGGCACCCCTCCATCTCGGCAAATTCGGCTGAAATGAGGGAGAACAGCCGCAGCCACTCGGGGCTGCCCTGGTGACCTTTCAGGTCCTCGCCGCGGAAAAGCCCAACGGCCTCCACAGCTGTTGCCCAGGAGTGCTGAAGACGGGTCCTGATCTGAAGTTCGATGCGCCTGCCTGCGAAAGAGGCTCGCTCGGGGTCATCCGGCACGAACGACAACATGAGGTGATGGCAGCGATAGCCGTCCCCCTTCGGATTGCTGATGTAGTCGTCCTCCTTCCGGATCTCGTGCCGCATCTGTGACCGTAGGCGGTCAGCCAGCACCCTGACGCCACCGATGTCGTCCATGATCGCCCGGCACCCGCCGAGATCCTGCAGCTGGTTCAGCAGAAAGGTGGCTCCGGTACGCCGCAGCTTTCGCCTGATAGCTTGCATCCGCTTAAGCCGCGCCGCGGTTAGCCCGTCCAGTCCCGCGTGATGGATATGCTGGATGACGGAGTTCCGAATGCTCCGCATCGGGTAGGCGTGGCTATCGCGCCAACTGTTTGCCACCTTGAAAGCCTGAAGGATTTCTTCCTCTGTCTCGGGGCTCCAAACGAGGCTGCTGGCAATGACTTCTCCGGCTCGCCTGACCTCGTTCTTGCTGAAGCCAAAGTCGGGAAAGGCTGCCATTGTGCAAGCGCTCATCCCACGGCCGGCCTCCCCATCGAACAGCACGAAGGGGTCGGGCACGGCAAGCTGGGTCGCTTCCATGTTAGGCATCCTTACCCGTCTTCTCCAACTCGGCGTCGGCCCCATCCAACAGCGCGAAGGCCTTCATCAGCCAGTTCGGCTGATCGTTGACCCCGCCCGCCTCGGGCAGAAGCCCCGCGCCCATCCCGCCCCGGCACCGGGCCCAGAGCCGCACCACGTGGTTGTAGACCGCCGGGAGGGTGAGGCGCGGGTTCCGGCGCCGCTCCGTCGCCCCGACGATCCAGTCCCCGCCGGAGGGGTGATACAGCCCTCCGGCGAACGCCATCGGCCCCCGTGCTACGACGAGGGCGGCGCGGAGTTTTTTTCCGCGTCCCCGGTCGGCTGCATGAGCTGGTAGGCCCGCCGCGCGAGCGCCGCCACGTCGCCCATGGGCAGGGTGGCGGCCACCGCCTCACGGTCCAGATCCTTCGGGAACTCGGGCAGGCCCGCGCCCTCCCAGCTCCGGCAGAGCAGCGCCACGATCCGGCAGTGCTCCTCCCACTGCGCGCGCTCCTGCTGCGCCCGGATGTCCAGCACCTGCGCGTGCCGCGCCACCTTCGCCACCGCCCGGTCCCGCCCGCGGCGCGCCTTCAGCAGGGCGAGATGCAGCGCCGTCGCCTGCGCCTGGATGTTCTCGGTCGCGTCCGGGCCGGTGACGATGTGGATGGAGGAGAAGGACACCCAGGCGTCCTCGGCCTCCTCGAACGCGGTCAGAGCGCTGTCGCCCTCCCCGTCCTCCTGCAGGGCGGCGCGCACCGCCTCCATCATCTCCACCGCGCCCGGGGCGCCGTTGCGCGCCTGGTCGTCCAGGTGCTGCCCGACCTCGGCCAGGGTCGGCGCGGCCAGGGTGTAGACGCGCGGGCCCAGGGTGACCTTCTCGATCACCCCGCCCCCGGTGACGACAGGGGCGATGGCAGCGGTGGTGGCCAGCAGGGCCGCGCGAGTGCTCTTCGTGGACATGGATCAGAACACCGCCAGGAACACGCCCGCGTCGGGCAAGTTCGGGGCGAGCGTCATCTGGTCCACTCCGAGCTTCGAGCGGTTGCTCTCGTCCATGGCGGTCAGGATGCCGCTCGGCATGCACACCGAGATGCGGTTCCCGGCCGTCTGACCAATGACGGCGGCGAAGTCGAGGCCCTGGCCGGCCTGGTACTTCGTGAAGCGCGTCGGCGAGCGGGTGCTGTTGGAGAACGGGTCGATCGTCAGGCGCTGGGTCGCGGAGACGATCATCGGGTTGTCGAAGCCCTGCGCCGCCTCCGGGTTCTCCGGGTCCACCACCTCGACGCCTAGATCCCAGGTGAAGCGGGCGCAGTTGCAGAGCAGGCCGTCGAGACGGGAGACGCCGTTCAGCCAGGCCGGGGGCTGGACGCGGGCAACCTGGTTCCAGCCCGCGGGCGGGTTCGCCGGCTGGAAGGCGTCCAGCAGCATGCCCTTCATGGTGAAGGTGATGAAGGCGGGCTGGCCGGCGTTCATCTCCAGCTGCGCGCTGCCGACGCTGCCGACGATGCGGTGCCGCAGCCCGTTGCGGTACGCGTACATCGTGACCGGCTTGATCAGCGCCATGTCCGAGGTCGGCGTGTAGAGCGCGTTCGGCAGAACCTGCACCAGGGTGGAGGTGCTGAGCGGCGCATCGAAGTAGTACGGCAGGGTCAGGGTGCGGCCGGCCGTGTAGCCGGAGGCCGGCAGGACGATGGCGGAGGCCGGCGCGCCGGAGAGCTGAGTGGGCATGCCGCGGTAAGCGTTGGCCGCGCCGGAGAAGGGCGTGGCCGGCAGGGTGACGCTGGTCCGGTTGCCGGCGGTGGCCGCCGTCGGGGCGCCAATCGCGGCCGCGGTGAGCAGCTCGGCGAAGCGGCAGGCCCGCATGAGCTTGCCCCACTCGGGCGCCTGGCCGGGGGTGCCCGCGCCGCGCAGCGGCACGCGGATCGTCACTTCGGGCTTGATGCCCGTGACGATCGGCGCGTTGCTGTCGAGGCTGAAGTTGATGGAGGGGTCCTCGGCCGCCTGCTGCGGCATGCGGACCGTGATCTCGCCGACGATCATGTCGGAGAGCGCCGGCGTGCCGTTGATGGCATCGACGGAGGCGAGGGTCTCGGTCCGCACCGCGATCGCGGAGAGGTTCCAGACCACATAGTCCTGCGGGGTGGCCATGCGGGCCTCCTCTGGTTAGGCGGTGGGGGAGGAAGGAGCCGGGCGGATCAGCGTCCACTCGGCGGGGTTGCTCACCTCGACCGTGCGCACGGCTACCTTCGTCGCGCCGCGGTCGAGGATGATCACGTAGCCGTCGCCGTTTGCGTGCTGGACCACGTCGCCGGGGCCGAGACGGCGCAACTGTTCGTCGGTCATGGGCACCTCAGCGACTTTCGAGGAAGCGGGTGCCGAAGGGCACGCGGACCGCGAAGGACAGGTCCAGGTAGAAGGCCGCGATGGGCTTGCTGCTCTCGGCCACCGTCGCGGCGTCGAAGTCCAGCGCGCCCTCGGTGACGTAGATCTCGATCTGGACCCCGCCGGGCAGCGTGGCGTCCGGGATGACCGGCGTGTCGCAGAGCGCCTCGGCCGCGCGGGCGTAGAGGTCGCTCGCTTCGGCGCCGGCGTCGGCGTCGGGGCTCCTGACGTAGCCCTCCAGGGTCGCGGTCATGTGGCGGGCGAACTCGCCCATGCTCTCGCTGTCATCCATCGGCACTTGGCCGCCGTCGCGCAGGACGAGGCTGGGGAACTCCTCCTGATCGGAGATCTGCGAGCGCCGGTTCCGCTCCAGCGGTACGCCGGTGAGCGCCGCCACTAGCCGCGCGGCGAGCGCGGCGTAGCAGGCCTCGCGGAGGGCGATGCGGGCCATATCAGCCGGCCTCCTGGAGGTAGACCCGCCAGTCCCAGCCGCGGGCGGGCTTCTTGAGCTGATCCACCGTCAGGAGGCCTCGGCCGGCGACGGCGAAAGTGTCCTTGCGGGCGACGGCGACCATGCCCAGGGTCGGGTGGAGGTGGCCGGACGCCACCATGGCGCCCGCCGAAAGCCCAGGCCGGGATGTGTCGTCGGGCTCGGTGAAGAGAAGGATGCGGCAGGGGATCGGCTTGCCCGTCCCCTGCGCGCGGTACTCGGCGTCTACACCCAGGTCGCCCGCCGCAAGATCGACGGCGGCCTGGGTGAAGGGGTCCATCAGGGCTTCGCCTTGCCCGCCTTGGCGGCCTCGCCGGTGGCGGCCTCGGCCGACGCGGCGGTGGGCGCCGGCGCGGGCTCCGGGGCGACCTCCTCCGCCTTCACCGCCTTGGCCGTCTCGCCGGCCGCGCCGAGCTGGATGCGGATCGGCGCCGCGGGGACCGGGACGGGCTCCGGCACGGCCTCCGCCACGGGGGCGGAGATCTCGACCCGGGCGCCCTCCGGCACCTCGGACTTCAGGACCTTCACCACCGACCCGACCTTCACCAGCCGCTCGGCCTCCTCGTTCGGGAGGTCGCAGCTGATGAACTCCGGGCGCTGGATGCTGTCCTCGGTCATGATGCCGGTCAGCGGGACGACCCGCGTGCTCGCGTTGCTCATGGCGCTCCCCCTCAGCTCTTGGTGATGCGGCGCAGGCTGCGCGGGCGCAGGCACGCGATCAGCGGGTTGGACTGCAGTTCGGCCGTGAAGCGCTTGCTGGTCTGCCGCTCCGGCAGGTTCAGCAGGTAGAGGGGGAGCCCCTCCGCGCCGACCGTGTCGAAGGTGTCCGCCGGCGCGAACAGCGTCTGGAACAGCCCGGGCACGCCGAGCATGAAGGCGCGCGCCTCGTCGGTGGGCACCGACACCTTGGTGTCCAGCGTGCCGCGGTAGTTCACCCAGACGATCCCGGCATAGATGAAGGCCGAGTAGGGCGAGTTGTCCGCGATCTTCAGCGCGGCGTCCTGGTTGCCCATGGCGCCGTTCTTCTTCGCGGCCTTCAGCTCCTTGGAGGTGATCAGGGCGTCGAAGAAGTTGTCGCCGCAGAGTACGACGACCTGGCCGCCCGCGAACGCCATTCCGGTGAGGGCCAGGATCATCTCCCGGCGCAGCGCCATGGCGAAGGCCTCGAAGACGGCCGTGTCCGCCGTCATGGTGCTGATCGGCAGGTTCAGCGCATCCGGCCGGGTGGTGCCCATCCAGTCGAAGTAGTCGTACAGGACGGTGCTGTTGTCGGCGTCGTAGACCACGCCGTCCACCGCACCCAGCAGCATGTGCTCCAGGGTGAGCTTCCACTCCACCTTCAGGCCGACCGGGCCATCGGTGCGCTTCAGCAGAAGCCCCTGCGCCGTCTCCGGGGTGAGGGCGCCGCGGCCGCGCAGCGCCAGCAGCTCGTCCGCGTTCACGTGCGCCTCGCGGGCGAAGTGCACCGCGTCGAGCTTGCGCAGCTTGGCCTTGGTGCCAGTCTGCTGGCTCGGCGGCGCGCCGCGCGGCGAGGTGGGGATCAGGCGGATGCCGCCCGTCTCCTCCTCAAAGGCCGCGGTCAGCGTGACCATCCCCTCGGCCGGGGCGATGCCCAGGTCGTAGAGGAAGGTCGGGACGTAGGGGAAGGTCTCGTTCACCTTCGACGTGAGGGTCACGCTGGTGAAGGCGTCCCCGTTGAAGATGTCCATCATGGTGCCGGACATGGCATTGTTCTCCAGGCCGGCAGCCTGACGGGCCGGCGGTTGCGGGTCAGACGCGCGTGATGATGCCCAGCGCGGTGAGCTGCGCCGTGGCGGCGGCCTTCTGCGGGTCGGTCGTGCCCGCCAGCCAGGTCAGCTTCTGCCCGTTCACGGTGCACTCGCGGGAGTGGACCGTGCGCTTGGCCTCGGTGTTCGCCGGCACGCCCTGGTAGAGGATGGCCACGGCGGTCTGCGTGCCGTCGGTGGCGGTGGGGGCGAGCGTCTTCAGCTTGCCGGTCGCGGTGACCTTGCCGAGCACTGTGCCGGCCGGGCGGTCGAAGGCCTCCGAGGCGATCACCGCCACGTCGCGGGAGCGGTAGTCCTCCTCCTCGCCGACGATGTATTCGCCCGTGCGGACGGGCTCGTTGATGACGTTCGGCATGGCTCAGGCCCTCCGGCGCTGCGGGGTGATGGTCTCGTTCAGGCGGCCGTAGATGGCGCCCGCGTCCAGCGCCGGCTTCGCCTTGCCGGGGCCGTCGGAGTTCGTGGGATCGGTGACGATCGCGGCGTCTGCCTCGGCCGCCTTCGTGTTCAGCAGCTTGCGGGCGGTCTCCAGCGAGACGCCGGCACCCACCAGCTCCGCGCCCATCGCCGGCTGGCCGAGGAGGCGGGCGGAGGAGACGATCTCGCTCGCCAGCGTCAGCCGCGCCGTCACCTGCGCCATGGTCGCACGCTGGGCGAGGAGGCCGGAGGTGAGCTGCGCGAAGCCTGCGCGCTCGCAGGCCTGCGCGACCGCCACCGGGTCGGCAGGCTGGAAGGGGTTCGTCGCCGGCGGGTCGTAGTGCGCCGGGTTCGGCGGCACGTCGGCCGGCGCGGGCCCGGCGGGAGGATCGGCGGGCGGGTCGCCGGCGGGCGGCTCCGGAGGGGCGGGCGGCACGGCCGGGGCAGCCGGCGCGGGCGCGGCCGGATCGACCGGGGGCGACGCCGGAGCGGCGGGGGCCGGCGTGCCGCCCGTCTTCGGTGCGGCGAGAGCCGCCCCAGCGGCGCCCGCCAGGAGAGCCGCCCTGGCACTGGGCGAGGCGATGCGCGCCCCGGCAGGGGCGATGTGGGTTGCGAGGGCCATCAATGCCTCCTCATGGGTTGCGATGCTGTCGGCGAGCCCGGCCGCGATGGCGTCCTGCCCGATGAAGATCCCCGCCTCCGTGCCCTCCACGGCCTCGACCGAGAGATCCCGGTGCCGGGCGACGAGGGAGCAGAAGCGGGCGTAGTCGACGCCGATGGTGCGATCGATCATCGCGGCGTCTTCGTCGGAGAGCGGCAGGGCGGGGTGAGCCGCCAGCTTCCGCTCGCCGCGGTACAGGAAGGTGACCTTCACCCCCTCCTTCGCCAGCGCGGCCGAGAGGTCCGCGTAGTACCAGGCCACACCGATGGAGCCGGCCAGCGCGCTCTCGCCGATCAGGATCTGATCCGCGGCGCTCGCGATGGCGTAGGCGGCGGAGCAGGCCCGCTGGTTCACGCTGGCCCAGATGGGCTTGACGCCGCGCTGCTGGCCCAGCCACTCGGCGAAGTCGAGGCAGCCGCCGGCCTCGCCGCCCGGGCTGTCCACGTCCAGCATGATGCTGGTGACCTTCCGGTCGGAGAGCGCGTCGGAAACCATGTCGCCCAAGGCCTGGTAGCTGGTGAGGCCCGAGAGGGCGTCCATGCTGGCGCCGCGGTGCACGAGCTCGCCGACGATCGGGATGATCGCGATGCCGTTCACCACGCCGTAGGCGCGGGCGTCGCGCTCGATGGTGTCCGGCTCACCGTCCCAGCCACGCAGCGACGCGCCCGGCATGAGGGCGGCGAGCACGGAGGCGCCGGCGGCAGGCGCGATCATCTGCGGCCGGTTGAGCAGCCGGCTCAGGAAGCGCACGTGGTTCACGGGATGGCTCCTACTCGGCGCCGGACGGATCGGCCTGTTCGGGCAGCTGCGACCCCGGCTTGGCGGGCCGGCTCAGGCGCAGCCGCTCCTCGCGCTCCAGATCGCTCGCGCGCTGCGCGTCGATCACCTCGATGTCGTCGCCGCGCTCCGCCACCGCGGCCTCGCGGGAGGTGAGGCCGGCTTCGATCTCGGAGGAGACCGTCTCCACGTCCTGCTTCGGGTTCAGGTATTCCCAGCGCTCCGGCCGATGCTCGACGCGGTAGAGGTCCGCCTCGGTGACGGACTTCGGCACCCGCACCAGCCCGTAACCGACGGCATAGGACACGAAGCGGCGCCAAATCGGCTCGTTGAACTGCGCGCAGACGAGGTGCCACTGCCACTGGCGCACGGCCCGCTTGAAGGTGCCGAACTGCGCCCGGAAGGTGCGGTCGTTGGCGTCCTTCCAGTTCCCGGTTAGCTCCTCGTAGAGGACGTTCACGCTCGCGGCGACGGCGCGGTAGCCGGAGGCGAGGAAGGGCTCGTAGTTCGTGCCCACGTCGGCCGGCGTGCTGAAGGTGATATCCTCGCCCGGCTCCAGGTACTGGACGGTGCCGGGCTCCATGGAGACTGTGGGCAGGTCGCCCAGCCCCTGCTGCACCTGGCCGTAGGCGGCCGCCATCTCCTCCGGCGTGGTGTCGCCGGTGACGGCCTTCTTCACGAAGGCCACGATGGATGCGGCCATCTGCTTCCGCAGCAGCTCGGCGTCCTGGTAGGCGAAGACCTGGTGCAGCGTGGCTATGCCGGCCGCCAGCCAGGGCAGGCCGCGCAGCTGGCCGGCGCGGGAGACGTTGAAGAGATGGCAGACATCGCCCGCCGGCACGCGCCGCGGCGTCATGTCGAGGCCGAAGTCGGTCCCGATCCACTCGTTCGGGTGACGCGGGAGCATCCAGTAGGCGGTGCGCTGCCCGATCGCGTTGCGCTCGATCCCCTGGGCTACGGGGTTCGCCCCGGCGAGGGCCTTGTAGTCCAGCGGCACCATCTCGCCCGGGAGCAGCTGGATTTGCAGGGGCACGGGCAGCCCGTCGGTGATGCGCCGCGTGCGGAGGCGGGCGAACGCTTCGCCGCCTTCCACCATCTCGGATACCGCCAGGGCCTGCTGCCCGTAGAAGTCGAGCGTGCCATCGGCGTCCATGAAGGGGACCTGGTCGGCCCAGAGCTGGTTCAGCGCCTCCCGCACCTTGCGGTTGGAGCACAGGCTGCGTGGCTTGATCCCCGTCCCCACCACATGGGTGGGGATGAGGTCCATGGCCCGCTTGGCGAGCGGGTTGTTCCGCCGTGCGTCGCGCGAGCGGCGGACCAGCTCGGGCCCGCTGGCCTGCACCACCGCGTTCGGGCCGCTGGCGCCCGGCCGCCAGTGCATGAGCCGCCGGCCCGTGCTGGCGCCGGTGTGCGGCTGCGCGGGCGCCGCCATGGGCAGGGCCACCGGCGCGCCCAGGGGCGTGTCCATGCGCGAGGAGCCGGCAGGCACGCGGATGCGTGGCTTGGCCGGCGCGACGGGGTCCATGCTCAGTACCCGGACGCCATGGTGCCGCGGAACGCGCGCGCGGGGCGGGGCTGGCCCGCGGGCGGCGCGCCGAGGTCGCGGGCCATGCGGTCGCGCAGCGTGAGCAGCTCGGCGATGGGCGTGTCCGCGTAGCGGAGCTGCCCCTCGGGCGTCTGCACCTGCGTGACCTGGCGGCCGCCCCCGCGCCGCAGGATGGCGGCGTCGAGCGCGGCGAGGTCCTCCTGCGAGTAGGGCATCAGCGAT
Organism: Pararoseomonas sp. SCSIO 73927; assembly: GCF_037040815.1. Classification (NCBI taxonomy): domain Bacteria; kingdom Pseudomonadati; phylum Pseudomonadota; class Alphaproteobacteria; order Acetobacterales; family Acetobacteraceae; genus Pararoseomonas; species Pararoseomonas sp. SCSIO 73927. The sequence continues at coordinate 3,459,832 of NZ_CP146232.1, read as the reverse complement.
TGATCCTCGATAGGTACGATGAGCGGCCGACACGCCGCTGGCGCGCTGCCTGCGGTGGGGGCGCCAGCGCGGTTTCGGGCACCGCAGGGGCAGGTTCCGGGTCCGCGACCGCGTCCCAGGAGGCGCGCAGCTCGCGCCAGTGCGCCGCCGACCAGCGATCGGCGCCGATGGCGGTGAACATCGCCCGGGCGTACTTCCAGCCGTCGAGCGCCTCGTGGACGTGGACGTCCTTCCACTGCCCGGTCTTCTCGATCCACTCGACGCCGACGAGCTGCTTGCAGAACTCCTCGGTCGCGAGGTCCGAGAGGTGGACGTAGCCGGGCGGGTGGCACACCCCGACCTCCGCCTCCTCCCGCGTCGGCGGGTCCAGGTTCAGCAAGCCGTAGAGCTCGGTCGTGACCACGGTGTTGCCGACGAGGCCGAGACGCTGGCCCTTCTTGCGCTTGCCGCCGCGTGGGCCCGGGTCGCGGGCCTCACCCCAGGCAAAGACCGGCGCTTGGTGGGAAGACGCGCCTTTCACGGGGACGACGAGGCCGGGGTGCTTCCGCGCCCAGGCCAGAACATGCGTCTGCTGGTAGCCGGTGTCGGCACCCACCTTCGCCAGCTTCATGGAGCCGCCGCCCTCGCGGTCCCACTCGCCGGTGACGAACCTGCTCACCTCGTCCCAGGTCGCCGGCAGGACCGGGTTCCCGACCACCACGTGGTGGTCCACGAGGTAGCTCTGCCGGTCGGACGACCAGCCCCAGACGAAGATCTCGATGCGGTTGCCCTGCACGTCGATGCCGCCCAGCAGCAGCAACGCGTCGCGCGGGACAAGGCCCTTCCGCCGCTCCTCGCGCCGGTCGTAGAGCCGGCGCCAGGTCGGCGCCTCGCCCTTCAGCCGCCACGTCTCGCCCAGCCACTCGTTGGTGAAGGGCTGGAGCTTCGTCGGATCCTTGCGGCTGGCGAGGAACTCCCTCGCGATGTTCAGCCACGACGCTTCCGGGAACTGGCTGTAGGCCGCCCAGATGTGGAAGGAGCGGTGCGACCGGCCATTCTCCGGTGCGTGGGGGACGAACTCCCCCCGCTCGTCCATCCAGGACTTCCACTCCTCGTCGATGTCGCAGGCCTTCTCGCCCGCGCACCGGTACCAGGCCCTGGTCGGCTTCTCCCTCGGCTCGAACCGGATGCCGGGGCCCGTGCCGTCGCCGAACACCAGCACCTGCCGGTGCCCGCAGTGGGGACACGGGACGTACCGGTGCTCCTGCGTGCCCTCCAGGAAGAGCGCCTCGGTCCGGTCGCTGCCGGCGACCAGCGGCGTGCCACCGGCGACCTTCAACGGATCGTCCGAGGTGAAGCACCGCATGAAGGCGAGCTTCGACTGGTCGCCGGAGATCCCGGCGGTCGGCGGAGCGCCGCTCGGCTCCTCGATGATCACCACGTCCGCCGAGACGCGGCGGAACTCCTTGGCGGAGTTCATCCCCTTGATCTGCAGCCAGCCGCCGGGGAAGCGCTTCGCCCGGGTCTGGTTGTCGCTGTGCCGCGGCTTGAAGACCGCCTTCTCGCGCACCGCCCTCCACTGCAGCACGGGCTCGATGTCGTCGCGGGAATACTTCTCCGCGTCGTCGATCGTCGGCTGGTAGATCAGCACCTTCCTCGGGTGCTGCGCGATGCTGTAGCCGATGAAGTTCTGGATGATCTTCGAGTACCCGACGCGGGCGCTCTTCATCACCGTGATCTGCCGCACGCCCAGCTGGGTGAACGCCGCCGCGATGTCGCGCTGGAACGGGAAGGCGCGGTAGGCCCGTCCGTCCTCCAGCCTCGCGTGCTCCGCCGACCACTCCGGCAGGCTCAGCCGCTGGCGCGGCTGCCAGGCGTCGAACCAGGCCCGGACGTGCCCGGCGAGAACCCCGTCCCCTACGGGGAAGGGCTCACCCCTCGGTGTCGGGGGCGTCGGCGGGCTCGTCGCCTCCATCGTCTTCCTCGCCGGCCACCGTCTCCACGCGGGTGGCGCTCAGGTCCTCCAGGCCGTCTCGGATGGCGCGGTCGATGCGGTCCTGCAGGGCGACATCGCCCTTTGCCACCACCGCCGCCACACGCAGCATCCGGGCCTTCGCCATCTCGACCATGCCGATGATGGCCGCGCTCATCGCGCCGGCCGGCACCAGCTCGCCGCGGGCCACCGCGTTCTTCATCGCCCGGGCGTCGGCGCTCTCCTTCGCGTCGCGCGCCTTCTCCGCCATGAAGTCCAGCTTCTTCGGACCCATCTCATGGCTCCGGCCGGCGGCCTGGTCGCGAAGGTGGCGGATGTAGGCCAGCCGGCAGGCGTCGAGGTCGTTCTGCCCGCGGGCCGCGTCCGGCAGCACCCCGCGCTTCTTCAGGTCGCGCACGGTCCGGTCGCTCAGGTCGAGGTGCGCCCCGACTTCCGCGTCCGTCGCCATGAACCGGAACCCCCTCCAGCACGCGCCCTAGACCGGAAGCGGTCGGGATGGTCGCGGACGACAAAAAGGGGCCCCGGCAGCGCCAGAACCCCCGGATTTGCTGCATTCCGGGCGAACCGGAAGCGGAACCCCCTTAGAAAACCTCGTGGCTAGCGAGATCGAGCACTCTGCCCCACCGTAATTCGATCAGACCCCCAGGGGCCCCGGCGGGGGAGGGGGGGGTGCCCAGGGGGGGAGGGGGGGGCTACCCCGCCTCGACCTGCACCCACCGGCAGTCGGCGCCGGTCTCCCGCGCCACCGCGGTCCACCCGGCCCGGTCATCGGGCTCCAGGTTCCACCCGACCGCGCAGACGCTGATGCCGGCACGGAGCAACTCGCGCGCCATGGCGAAGGTGGTCAGGGTGATCAGCCACTCGTCAACCTGATGCTGCAGCAGCGCCCGCACGTGGTCCCGGGCGATCATGGCCTGGCCGCGGTAGGCGACGAGCGCCTCGGCAATCAGGCTCTTGCCGGTGTCGGGGCCGCCGGCGATGACGGTCAGGACCGGCTTCGCAATGGCGGGTCTTGAGCGTCGCATTGGCTGAACCCTGCCGGAGTTGTGGCCGCATCCAGCAGAATACCCAAGGTTGTAGAACCACGGGCTGCCAGTGCTAGAATGGAAGCACAACAGCGATGCTCGGGGTCAATAGACCGAGCCGAGGAGAGACGTTGCCTGCCATGGAAAGAGGCCTGTTTCGGCTTGTCTACAAGAGCACGTCCAACATCAGTGCGTCACGGCTACCCTTCAATGAGGATATCCAAGGGATCCTGGAGTGGTCACGCACGCACAACCCGAAATACGGCTTGACGGGCGCCCTCATGGCGAGTGAGGGCCAGTTCGCTCAAGTTCTTGAAGGTGAACGAGAGACGCTACGCACACTGTTCGGAAAGATTGCCTGCGACCCCAGACACCGCTTCCCGACACTTCTCCAGTTCGAGCCCTCCGACGTCCGCTTCTTCGGAGACTGGTCCATGGCCTTTGTGGACGAGGAGCGTCAACTCCAAGTTCCACTGTCATCGCGGCCGGCCGGTTCGGACCTCAGCCTCCCCTCTGTCTCAGCCTCCGGCATCCTCTCGCTACTCAAGTTCCTCGTGCGAGAGGACCGTTGAGGGCGAGAAGGTCAACCACCAGGGTTATGTCACCATCCGTGCGGACATGAAAAACCCCGGGTCGGCACGGCATCTGGTCATTGCTCACCCGGACTTTTCGTCGCAAGTAGCTGCCCGATCACGCCAGCGAGAGATGCTGGCTCACTGCGCGAGGACGTGATGACGACAGACCCCATTCGGCGCGGGCCGAAGAACCCCGAGAAGATCAACGTCGATGATAATTGGGAGGTCGGCTACTGGGCGGGTAGATGGGGCATACCAGTCAGGGAGGTGCTCGACGCTGTGCGTGTGGTAGGCACGAGCACGGCCGATGTGACCGGGCATTTGGCGAAGAGGTAACCCCGCAACAAAAAGCCCGGGGCCAGAAAGTGGCTCCGGGCTTCGGACGCAATTCGGGTAACAGCGAATGCCTGCCTCATCTACGATCCCTGCAGGGCACCGTCAAGGGTGCTTGTCGGGGCAGAGTTGGAAGTGGTCGGCCAGCTGCATGGCGCCCAGCCGCAGCTTCGGCACGGCGTCCAGCGCGCTGGGGAATAGGCCGCGGGCCACGTCCTCCACCACGTTGCGGACGCTGGCGGAGAGGTGGTCTGACGCCTGGCAGAACTTGCCCCAGGCGGTGGACCGCCGGTCCTTGATCTCGTCGTGCCCGCGGTCCAGGCCGTCACCGCCCCGCTGCACGCCGGGGCTCACCCGGCTGGACTGGTAGAGCCCGGCCAGCTTTTCCATCGCCTCCAGGCGGCGCCCCCACAGCACCCCTGCCCGCTCATAGTGGTCGATCACCCCGTCCCTCACCCGCGCCACCGTGACCCGCTCCAGCTTCGTCAGCCCGTCGTCGCCCTCCCGCGTGTCCACCAGCACGTCCTCCACCTTCACCCCCCTCGCCCGCATGGCCGGGCCCTGCGCGCCCCTGTCGGCATCGCTGGCCCATGTCTCGGACGCTCCCACCCGGCGCAGCTGCGCGCGCTGGGCGGCCAGCCGCTCCGCCTTGGCCGCCGCCTGCTCTCGCGAGACCAGCACGCTGCACAGCATGCGCGCCCGCTGCAGCCGTCCCTCCCGCCCGACGCGATCCGCCTCCTCGGCATGAGGGTCGGGCAGGATCCTGCGGCGGTGCTCCACCAGGGTCGGCGGGAAGACGGGATCGAGCGGCCGCCCGGTGGCGATCTCGCGCACCGGGCGCGGCTTCCTCATGTGGCTCATCGCCTTCCCCCTGGCACCTTCGCCTCGTCCGGGCGCGGCCACCCCGGGATGATCCGCCGCATCTCGTCACCGCTCAGGAAGGCTGTGTTGCCGACCCCGGGCAGCGACATTGCCAGCATGTCCCCGCCGTGCTGGGTGATGGTCGCCTCGCGGGCGATCAGGGCCCGCACCTTCAGCGCGCGCTCCTGGTCGTTGGCGTCCGGCTGCCCCTGCATCACTCGTCCTCGCCGGGCAGCGGCACGGGGGCGTCGGAGTAGACGCCGCAGCGCTGGTCGAGCTCCAGGTAGGCTACCGAGCCTCGGCGCCCCCATTCCTGGAAGCGTGCCTTCTGCAGGTGGATCTGGGTCTGCCCTCCCTCGGTGTGCACGGTGATCGCGACATCGGCCTTGTTCGCCCAGTTGGCGCTGCCGGCGATGTCGTAGGGCGTGGGCGGAAGCACCTTCTTGCCCGGCTTCTCCGGGTGCAGCTTCGTCGGGTGGGCCACCACCCAGACGTTGCAGGAGTGCCGGCGCATGAAGGACCGCAGGCGCTGCAGCGCCCGGCCGACGTACTCGGTCTCGCTGAACTCGCGGCTTCGGCGGTGCTCCAGCTCGTTCCACGGGTCGATGAACAGGTCCGTCACCCCGGAGCGCAGCACCTCCAGCCGCGCCCGCTCCAGGAGCCAGTCCAGCGTTGGCGCTTGGTTCTCCTTGTCCGGGTCAGCGACGAGCATGGCGACGCGCGGGTTCAGGTAGGCCTCGGCCTCCCGCAGCTCGGCGTCGGTCATCTCGTCGCCGGCTGCGGAGCGGTAGTAGGGCTTTTCCCAGAGCACCGAGCCCATGTGCGCGACGAAGCGCTTCCAGGGTTCCATCTCCGGGCTGAAGATGGCGAAGCGGCGCTGGTGGTGCCGCATGATGTGGGCCTTCACGAACATCGCCCAGGTGCTCTTCCCGTGGTTCGGGATGCCGGTGATGACGATCAGCCGCCCCTCGCTGGGCAGCGCCATGATGGCGTCCGTCGCCCGCGTGCCGGTGGACAGCACGGGCGGCTTGCCCTGGTTCCGCAGCGCGACCAGATCGCCCGGCTGGATCCGGTACACGCCCTCGATCGGGTAGGGCTGCGCCGCCTCGATGCACTCCCGCACCCGCTCGGGCCCGTGCAGGCGCAGCACGTCGCCCGCGTCCTTGCAGCCCTCCGGCCAGATCACGAACCAGCAGCGGTGGAAGCCGAGGCGCCGGGCCATCTCCTCTCGCAGGGCCTTGCCCGGCTCGTCGCCATCGCCGGCCAGGATGTGCTTGGCGATCTTGTCCAGCCGCTCGGCGTGCGTGCCGAGGGCGAGGTAGCGCTTCTGCTCCTGGCGCTTTGGGTCGTCGGCCGCCAGCACACGCTTCGACGCGCCATCCTTCAGGCTGACCACCTGCGGATACCCCGCCTCATGCACGGCCATCACGTCCGGCTCGCCCTCGACCCAGATCAGCACGTCGTCGCCGGTCACCGCGTCGATGTTGAACAGGGTCGGCATCGGCGCCTTGTCCTGCATCAGCTCCTTGTCCAGGGAGCGGTACTTCCGGTTCACCAGCCGCCCCTCGAACAGGTAGGGGAAGACGATGGCAGGCTTGTCCTGCCAGGTGTCGCCGGGCTGCCTGAAGCGCTTCGTGGTCTCGTAGATGCCGAATGCGTCCACGGTCTCCTGGCTGATGCCGCGGGCCCGGAACCAGGCGTACAGCCCCTCCGGCCGGCGCTGCTGGTCCTCCCGGTGCGGCGTGGGCTGGAGCACCTCGCGCGGCGGCTCCACCTCGCGCCGCCACCCCTGGCCGCCATCGCGCCGCGGCAGGTGCGCGCCGTCGGTCCAGCCGCAGTGGCCGCGGTGGCAGACCCACACGGCGCCCTCGCCGTCCGGGTCGATGGTGACGGCCAGGCACTCCTCCCGGCTCCGCCCGCCCTCGCAGCGGGGACAGCGCAGGCGCTCGGTGTGCCCGGCCGCGTAGCGCTTCAGGCGGATGCCGTGCTCGCCCAGGAGCTCGGGCAGGTTGTCGGGCGCGCTCATGTGGGGGCGTAGCTCTTCCGGGTCACGGGGTGAGGGGCGGATCGGTTGAATTGCGCCTCGTCCCAGGCGAGGCGCTCAGGCGTCCCGAGCGTGGGCTTTGGCAACTGTCGCACTGCGCTCGGGGGGCGGTCCCAGTAGCTCTCGTTCAGCTCGCGAGCGGGCTTCGCCGGCGCGCCTCCGGAACCGCGGTCGTCGTACTTGCCCTCCGCGACCCGCACGACGCTGTCGGGCTTCGCCGCCCAATCGATGTCGGCCTTCCAGCCCTTGTCGCCGCCGCCGAGGCAGAACCCGGACGAGGCGATCCGGCGCAGGTAGCCGCGCCACCGGTCCAGGTCTCCGCCGAAGTCGCCGCGCAACCTCGCCGCGATGGCGCGCTTCCGGCTGTCGGTGACCTTGGCGACCCGGGACAGCCCGGCCGGGACGCAGATCGCCTCCCAGGCCGCGAGCGCCTCGTCCACGGGGCTCGGGCCGGCTGCCGCGACCTCGGGGGGTGGCGCTGGCGAGGAACCCCCACCAGCCCCGGCAGCGGGCGCGTCGCCGTCAGGCGACGAGAGCGTAGCTCTTCTTCTTTCTCCCTCTCCCTCTCCCTCTCCCTCTCTTAGCCGTGCGAGGTCGTGACGGGGCGTGACAGGTTCCGTGACAGGTTCCGACCTGTCACGCGTGACAGGGTGTGCGGGGTCATGTGACGGGGATGGGCCTGTCACGTCGTCGGGCGTCTCCGCCAGCATCGCGCGCAGGTCGGCGGTGCTGGCATTCCAGGACACTGTGAGGCCCCGCCCGCGTGCCTGCTCGAAGAGGCGGTCACGCTCCTCGCGGGCCCGGCGCTGCCGTTCCGCGGCGCTCTCCCGCCTCGTGCGATGCGCGCCGCGCTTCTCCCAGGCCGCCAGCGCCTTCTCCGCCACCACGGGGTGGTAGAGCCGGCCGTCGCTGCACAGGACCCAGCCGCGGAGGGCGTGCTCCTTCACCTTCGGCCAGCGGGCGCCGGCTTGGGAAAGGTGGGCGAGCATGCGCGGGTTGTTCGGCACGCTGGCCGCGGGCTGCTGGTGCCAGCTCTCCAGCCACAGGGTGAGAGCTGCCACTTTCTCCTCGGCGGTTCCCAGCACCCAAGTTTCGCTGGTGAGCAGCCGCCGCACGTCCAGCTGCATGTGCTGGAAGTCCCGTAGGTCGCAATCTGGCGGCGTGAGAGGTTCCGGCCGGGCGTCCTGGGTCAAGCAGGCACCTCAACCGCCTCGATCGGCGAGAACGGCAACAGAGACGGCCTGCCCAGCCGGCGCCGCGCCCTGTTCTGCGTCTCCACGTCCTCACGCTCACCGATCCAGATGGCGCCTTTCGCGTTCAGGCACACCAGCAAGGCGTGCATGAAGTTCGTTTCGCCGTGCCAGTCCCGGACGATGCCTTGGAAGCGCATGAAGGCCGCCACCGGGTTCTGTCGGGCCGCCGCATCCAGGGCGTCCTGGAATACCCGCATCCGGTCGTTCGGGATGAAGCCGAAGCGGTCCAGCTCGTCGTGGACCTCCTCCTTGCTCAGGGTGCTGAGCTGCGCCTGGATCATCTTGTCCGCTCGGGTGCGCACGCCACCGGGAAACAGCGGCGCGGACCTGTCAGCCCTGGCCAGCGTGGGCACCGGCCCAGGCTCCGGACGGAAGTCGAAGGTGACGCAGAGCGGCGAGACCTCGATGGAGTGTCGGCCGTCCGGGCCGGTGCCGTACCAGGCCTGCGTGACAGTGCCGCGCTGGCGGGATGCGTCGGTCTCGATCAGCAGGCCGCACCGGCTCGGTTTGATCTGACCGGGCTCCAGCGGATCCGACACGCCGTAGAAGGCGCTGCTTACCCCGTCCCACTCGATCCAGACCACCTCGGCGGGGGCTACCGCGAGGCAATGCACGTCGCGCAGCCAAGCGGCGTCCGACGATCCCATCACGGCGGCAAGGCGCCCTGCCGGTGGCGTGACTTCAAGGTGCAAGGCCGGCGCGATTGCCTGGGCGAGGCGCTGATAGTCCGGCTGGAGCGGGTGGCGCTTGTCGCGGCCAGCCGCGACGATCCGGTCGGCGAGCCTCATGCCGTGCCCTCCTGGCAGGGCACCATGGCCGCCGCAGCCGCCGCCGCCCGGACCGACACGTCCAGCAGCTCCCGCTGCAGCCGCCCCAGGTCCTCAGCGCAGAGCCGCCCGTCCGACATACCCGCGGCCATCGCGGCGAGCACGTCATTCATCTCGGTAGCCACCGCGGCGACGTGCTTCATGGCGTCGCCCGGCTTGCCGTCGTCCAGGCGCTCCAGCCGGTGGCGCGACCGGCGGGCGAGTTCCTTCGTCACGAGCGGCTCGCCGGCGATCTCCTCCAGCCGGCAGACCACGTCGATCGGCAGATGCTGGTCCGAGGTCGGGCTGTAGCAGTTTGCGATCTGGCTCTTGCCGATACGGGTGCAGCTGGCCGCCGCCTCCAGGCCTCCGACCTTCTCGATGAGCAGCCGGGTCGCCACCTTCAGCGGCATGTCCACGGGGTGATGCTCGCTCATGCGAGGGCTCCGGCGGTGAGGGCGCCCGCATTGGAACGGTTCCAATATGCAGGGCTGGCGGGTTGGGAGAGGGTCCGCGCATCAGCCACGGAGGCAGTGATGAGCGAGACGACGAATGGGGTGGAGGTGCTGGTCGGCGTCGACGGGCAGACCTCGCGGGTAGCCGGGCGGGACCTGGGCCCTGCGGAGCTGGAGACGCTGATCTGGCGGCTGATGGCCGCGCGCGCCGAGATGCTGCCGCGCCGCCTGCCGGTGGAGTTCGTGGGGGAACGGATCGTGCTCGGCGTGACCGCCGCCGTCCGCAGGGGTGGTGACGGGCAGGAACTGACCTGCATCCTGACGCCGGCAGGTTGGATGGGCGCGGTCATGCCGCCACCCGTGCGCGAGGCCGGGCGATCTTCTTCGGCCAGGGCGCGCCCTCGGGCCAGTTCGAGGAGAACCACTCCTTGACCCGCTCAAAGGTGTCGACCGTGCAGGACCCCTCGCCCCGGAGCCGGGTAAAGAAGTGCGTATCCCGGCCGGCCAAGTTCGCTACCGTGGCCTCGCTCCTGCCTGTGATCGCGGCGAACCTCTCCGCCAGGACCACCAGCTCGTCTGTGAGCCGCATGCGGCCTCCGCGCCATTTTTGTCTCAGTGGCACGATAGGGTTGGCGCAAGCCAGCCGCAAGGCCCTGCGCTAAAAACCGCGCATGGAAAACGAGCTAGAGATGCTGATCCGCCGCATCAGAGAGCGGATGGACGTCATGGGCTGGAGTGAACGGGAGACCATGCGTCAGGCCGGCGTGAATGAGCACGCGCTCCGCAATATTCAGAAGGGGCACTCGCCCCGTCCGCAGACATTGGCGAAGCTCGCCAGCGCGCTCAAAGTGCCGCCCAGCTACTTCCTACTGGCGGCAGCGCCTCAAGACGGCCGGCCGGGCGTCCTTCAGATGGAGACTGTCTTCGTGAAGGGCGCTGTGCAGGCAGGCGTATGGACGGACGCTCTGGAGTGGGATCCGGGCGACTGGATCGAAATCCAGGCCCCAACAGACCCGCGCCTTCCCAAGGGGGCGGAACGCTTCGGGCTTCTCGTCAGAGGGCGATCCATGGACAGGGTATATCCCCCCGGCTCCATGCTGATCTGCGTCCGCTATTACGACCTGCTGCGGGGCCCCAAGACTGGCGACGACGTCATCGTCATGCGCCGAAGTGTCCAACTCGGCGGGTTCGAGGCGACAGTGAAGGAGTACCAGATGGACGAGGAAGGGCGTCACGTCCTGTGGCCCAGAAGCACCGACCCCGCCTTTCAGGCGCCCATCGTCATCCCGCAGGGCGCCGCGCCGGTCGCCTCGCCGAACGGTAGCTTCGCCACCCAGGACTGGGATCACGCAGCCTTCCACCAGGCCGGGGAGCCAGACGTACTCATCACCTCACGGGTCATCAGCGTGCTCATGGATCGCGCCACCGATCTCTAGCGCGATATTTTTGGCGCGTTCACGCTTGACGCGCCAATTCTAGCGCATCACTATGGGGGCACCCACCGAGGGAACTGCCCGTGCCCACCACCTACATTGTCCTCGCCGATGATGGCCGCCACGTCAGCCTGACCCGCGGCGGCATGCCTTGTGAGGCAGACCAGCACGACGCCGGGTACCGCCTCGCGCAGCAGGGCCAGGGCGGCTGGCTCGTCCGCATGGACGGCGACTACTGGGCAATGTCGGGCCGCCTCGACCTGACCGAGCAGGTGATGCTCGCCCCCACCTCCACCACCTTCTTCGACGCCGGCGCCCGCTTCCGCGCACTGCGCCGCGCCGCCCTTGGCCTGCCACCCTCCGAGCCGGAGAGCGTCGCCGCCTGAGACCCCGCCGCCTGGGCGGGTGATCCCAGGCGAAGCGGGCCGCTGGCGGAGGTGGTGCTCCCCCAACGGCCCTGACCATCAACCGCGATAGGCCAGGAGCCTCCGATCAATGGCTGTGAGGACTGATACCGCCTCCAGGGCGGGTGGGAAAAGTGCGTCCGGTGTCCGGGACGCCATTCGCGTGCCGAGGGCGAAGGAAGTCGCCGCTGCGCCCGCGGTGGAACAGCGTGTGCAGCCGGGCCAGTTCGATCCGCGCCCCCTGCTGGAGGCGATCGAGAGGGACCTGCCCGGCGCGACGACGGTCGAGGCGATCTTCGGGCTGCTGCACCGCCTGGACGGCATCGACACGCAGCAGCCGGCGCGCGGCTCCTGGGGCGTGACCGACGAGGAGGCGCAGCCCTGGGTGGATCGCTGGATCGCGGTCGAGAACGTGCTGAAGGCGCGGCTGGCCGCGATTGCGGTCCCGCTCTCCCCCGGTCACATGGCTGACGCCCTCGCCTTCGTCATCGAGGACCAGCACCGCAGCCCCGGCGTTTACTCCTCCGACGACGCCACCTTCGCCATCGCCCGCCGCGTGGAGCACGAGCTGCGGGCGCAGGCGGATGCGACGGCCGACGATGCCGAGGGGATCCGCGTCTGCGATGGGCATGCCGCGTTCATCGCCGCGATGAACGAGCGCGGGAGCGGCCGGGACGATTGCCCGCACTGGCTTGCCTACGCCAGGAGCCGCGACGCGGTGACCAACTTCGAGCCGCGTTCCCAGGCCGGGTTCGCTGCCAAGGCGCGGGCGGCGAGAGCCGAAATGCGGGACCCTGACGGCAGCTATCAGCTGAACGGCACCATCGCCGAGAGTTGGGCGAAGGACATCGTCCTCTTCATCGGGACGGACCAAGTGGGCTCGCTCCGCCCGCTGCCGCCGTGCCCTGCCGCCGCCCTGCTGCCGGACTTCATCCAGGCGGACTGCGCGGAGGAGGCCTGGTCCACGAAGATGGCAGAAACGCTGCACGAGAAGCTGGCTTCGCAGGTCGCCGGCGCCCGCATGGACGCGCTGTGGCGCCTGCTGCCCACCGTGCGGCCCAGAAGCCCGGCCGGGGCGTTCCTCTGCCTTGCTGGCGCGTCTCGTCTCGTATCGGACGTGGAGGATTTCGAGCACCCGCGCGAAGAGATCAGCCGCATGCTGGAGGAGGCGCGCACGCTGCTCTCCGGCGCCTATTACATCTTCGCCGCCTTGCACGCGACCGGCGGCGCCGAGCGGTTCTGCAACCACTACCTCGGCATGTATCGCTACCCGCACGCCACGCCCGACGAACACGCGGCGGCGATGTCCCAGGTGAGCGCCACCTGATGCGCCCCTTCCTTCCCTGGGCCACCAGCGCCGCCCTTCTCCTCGGCGTGCCGCCCGCGGCGGCCGCGATCTTCGTAGCGGTGCAGTCGGAGCTGCGCATGCCGGCCGCTATGGGTGCCCTGGTAGAGGTGAGCGCCCAACCGCTCACCCTCTGCCCGGACGTGGCGCGCCCGATCCGCCGGACTACGGGAGGGCGGACGTGACAGTCATCGCTTGGCCCGACGTGCTGGGCCGCCTGAACCGCGCCGTGCGCGAGGCAGGCGGGGAGAGCGCCTTCGCCAGGAAGTACGGCCTGCCCCGCCAGGACGTGCACGAGGCGATGAAAGGCAACCGCCACCCCGGCCCCGGCATGCTCGCTGCCGTGGGCGTCCGCAAGGTCGTGGTGACCTCCTACGAGGTGGTGGCCGCGCCCGTGCCTCCCGCCGCGGACCCTTCCCCCGGCACCTGCGCCTGCCCCGCCACCGCGGAGCGGGCCTGCAAGAACCCGGTGTGCCCGCGTCAGCCGGCGCACCTCCGAAAGATCCCGAACCCGGAGGCCGCCTGACATGGCGAATGCACTCATCCTGACCGGTTCGACCGGCCGCATCATTCTTGGGCCGGAGAGCGACGGTACGCACGGCCGCATCATGCTGCGGATTGAAGATCGCGGCTCGGATGCGTCGGCGTCCCAGACGGCCATCCTGGGCGACCGGCACATCCGGAAGATCGTGGACTACCTGCAGGGGCGCGCCGCCCTGAACGTGCCACCCTCGGACATCGAGGCGGAGCAGCTGGTCCTCGGCTCAGTCCTCGCTCATACCGAATTCTTCCGCATCCTCGTGCAGGACGTGTCCCGGCGCGTGTTCGTGGACCCCGTCCATCAGCGCATCTGGGATGCGATCGAGCTGCTGCATGGCAAGGGCGTAGCGCCGACGACGGAGGCACTACGCGACTATTTCGAGTGCAACGACGATTTGGGCGAGGTCGGTGGGCCGGCATACCTCACTCAGCTCGCTTCCAGGTCCTGCACCCTGATTGTAGCGGCTCAGCTTGCCGGGAAGCTGGAGGACATGCGCCTGGCGCGCGAGGCGATGGCCGGGCGCTACGACACCGACGCGGACATCCCCTTCTGATGGTCGTTTCCTCCCAGGAGCATCTCGTGCGCCTCCCGAAGTCGGTCACGGCCGACGACGTGATGGTGCTGGCCGGCTCGTGCCGGCGCGGCGCCCAGCGGCTCCGGGGCTCGGTCACCTACAAGGACCTTTCCCCCTGCGCGGTGGCGGCCGCCGAGACACGGATCGTCACCCTGACCATGCTAGAGCCGGTGCTGGTGCGGGTCGCGCGCGAGATGCGCGAGGAAGATGCCTTGGAGCGGAGGGCGGCCCGTGGCTGACGCCCTCTCTGATGGCCTGCTCCGCTCCGCCCGGATGCGCCCTTCCGCCTGCACGGCCCGGCAGCTCGACCGATGGTCGGGGCTTTCTGCTCCGCCTGCTACGGCAAGCGCTGGTGCGGGAACGGCGGCATCTGGTTCTGCACGACCTGCCACCCCGACGTCGAGGCCTCAGGGGCCGGCGAGATCGTGGAGACTGGAGGCGCTGGCCATGGCTGACGCAGCCTGCCTCGACACGGCGCCGAGCCGCGAGTTGCCCGGAGATCCCGGGGATCTGCCACCGCCCTTCATCAGCATCGGGGTCGCGGTCCAGCGCTTGCTGGAGACCATGTGCTTCACCAGCGAGGCGCGCCTTGCTGACCAGATCCAGGAGGTCTTCGGAGAATGAGCCGTCGATCCGAGTACTGGGTGCGCTGGGACCAGCACCGTGCAGCCCTGGGCACCGCCTTCCCGGCCGCCTTCCCGCCGGACGGCCAGCCCCGCCCGGCGCTGACGATTGGTGTGCACCGGCTGCTGGAGGAGAGTGGCGTGGTCCCGCGCCATGAGGTCCGCCTGTTCCTGCGGGAGTGGGTTCGGCGGCCGCAGTACCTCCGGGCGGTCGCTGCCGGGGGGCACCGCGTAGTGCTGAACGGCTCACCCGCCGAGCCTATCACGCCCGAGCAGGTCGAGCTGGCGCAGACGCTGCTGGCACGGCGCGCTCGGAAGGGAGCGGCGGCATGACCTTCGCGGGCACCCCGCCCGGCTTCCACGCCGGGGACATGAGCCGCAGGACGGTGGCGCTTCGCCCCGGCCTGGGGCTGACGGACCTGCAGGTGGAGAACATCCGCCGGCTGCGGCGGAAGCGGCAGGACGCGCCGGAGATCGCGGCCGCGCTGAACCTCGCCCAGGACAAGGTGGAACGCGCCCTGCTGGCGATGCGGACGCCGAAGCCAGACCGGAAACGGCGCAGCCTCAACGTGACCCTGGAGGCGGCCGCGTTCGTGGACCGGGAGAAGCGGCCCGGTGAGGCGGGCTGGAAGGTCGTGGACCGGCTGGTGGACGAGCTGCTGACACGGCGGCGCGCGGCGGGAGGGCGGGCGTGAACGGGCCCGTCACCTACCCTTTCCGCACGGCCGAGGATGCCTGGTTCTGGACCATGGCTCGGCTCGTGGCCCGGCAGGAGGGCGCCAAGCCGCCTGCTGGCCCGCCCCGGCCCTGCACCGCCGACGACGTGGTGCTGGTGCTGGATCGGCTGATCAAGGCCGGCGCGCTCCACTACCACCACGCCATCGTCCTGAGGACCTGGGGCGAGGTGGGCATGCTGCCCGACGGGCCCCGGAGGCCTGGCAGTCACGGGCTGGAGCAGTGCCAGTGGGACGAGGCCATGCGCGCCCTGGACGCCCCGCTGCGGGCCAAGGGGTTTGTCGGGGAGGCCGCCCATGGCTGAGGCCGAGGTGGACTACCTCATCCGCATTGGGGAGGTGGAGAAGCAGACCGGGCTGGGCCGGTCTTCGATCTACCGGCGCATCCGCGAGGGCAGCTTCCCTGAGGCGCTGAACGTCGGCGGCGGTCAGGTGCGCTGGCGACAATCTGAAGTGAAAGGCTGGGCCGACACACGAGAGCGAGTGACGTTTGGCCCACAGCTCGCTTCAGCGGAGTAGGCGGGCGCTTATTGGCACCAAGCAGATGATGTAACGGCTACGGTTCCCGGCCTGAGGCTGGCCCAGTATCCAGCGATCACTGGGCGCCCTGTCGAAGAACTACGCCTCGAAGGAGGTCCAGGATGCGGGTGGCAGAAGCTTGATGAACGGCAGGTTCGGCTAGGGGGGAGAACGCGATCTCCTCATTCCGAACCGCCCCTGCGTAAGCCATAGACCAGTCGCCGAACTCCCTTGAGGCAGGCTCGCACGCAAGGACGACAGTCTCGCTGTGCCTGGGATCCATCTGAATGCGCTCGAACACGCCGTGGACAGCATCCAGTTCGCCCTCCAGCACTTGGGCAAAGCAACTGGAGTTGAACAACAGCGCACCAGTGATGCCATCCCGCGCATTGTTGTGGCGGGACACTGCAAGAATTTGATCCACTTCCCGCTTCATGTCCTCCACCGGTCCATGTAGCGTGTTCTGGCTCACGTAAATCAAACGGTAGATCTTGTTCAGCACGGCCATTGCTCCTCCTGCCCCTCCTACTGCTTCAGGTACCGGTGGATCAACTTAACAGCGTCTGACGATGGGACTGGCCGGCTCAGGTGGTAGCCCTGAGCTTCCGTGCAGCCGTCTCCACGAAGGCGGAGCATCTGCTCGGCAGTCTCGACGCCCTCAGCAGTCACACACATGCCGAGACTGGCTCCGAGTGCCGTCACCGCGCGCACGATCTGTACATCGTCAGCAAACGATCGATCGATCTTCACGCGATCAAAAGGAAAGCTTCGAAGTTGTGTTAGGGACGAATATCCGGTGCCGAAATCATCGAGGGCGATCTGGACACCTAGAGCTTTGATCGCCTGCAACTGCTTCATCACATCTGGACCGTTACGCAGCAGCGCAGTCTCTGTAATCTCCAGTTCAAGCCGTGAGCCGGACAAGCCCGACCCTGCGAGCGCAGCTTGTACCGTCGGCAGCAATGAGCCTGTGCTGAACTGAGAAGGCGCAACGTTCACCGCGACGGTCAGGCTGTCCGGCCACCTTGCCGCCTCGGCACAAGCCTCTCGGATCACCCACTCACCAATCCGAGTAATGAGGCCGAGTTCCTCAGACATCGGGATGAAGCTGTCGGGAGGAACCAACCCGCGTTGAGGGTGCCGCCACCGAATAAGCGCTTCAAAACCGCTAAGCTGATCAGTCCGCAGGTCGAGCTTGGGCTGGTAGAATAGCTCAAACTGCCCTAGCGCCAGCGCAGCGCGCAGATCGAATTCAAGCGCCTGACGAGCTTCCGCTGCCGTCTGGAGTGATGGCTCAAAGAAGGTGAAGCGTCCCCGACCATCTGCCTTGCTCTTGTAAAGTGCAAGGTCAGCGCGGCGAAGCGCGTCATCCAAAGTCGAACTTGGTTCGGCAAGCGCGATCCCGATGCTTGCGCCGATATTCGCGATGCTCCCATCGATCATGTATGGGCGGCTTATGAGGTCAACCAGCCGAGCAGCTATGCTCGCGGCCGTGTCCCGAGTGACGGGGTTGTCGAGAAGCACCGCAAACTCGTCGCCTCCGAGGCGAGCGGGCAGATCTTGTTCGCGAAGAGCAGATCGAAGTCGCACCGCAACCTTGCGAAGCAACTCGTCACCGGCTGGGTGACCGAGGCTGTCGTTGACGGCCTTGAACCGATCAAGATCGAGCAGCATGACTGCTGTGCAGCGATCACTTTGCTTGCCATGGGTGAGCTCAGCGAAGGCCAGCACTTCTTCCAATCGCGCGCGGAACTCGCGGCGGTCAGCCAGCTCTGTAAGTGCGTCACCACGCCAGAGCGGCCCCTCACAGGTTAGGCAGCGACGCCCCGCGGAATGCCGCGATCGCATCTCGGCGGAACTATCCATCAGGTTGTTGACCCCTTACTGTGGCCGATAACGCCGCTAGCCCTAGCATTGTTTCTACCCGAGGGTGATCAGCAGGAGATTAATGCAACCATCGCGAGTGGTTTGGGTGTAGAGCGGGAGCTAGGTGTCAGGTCACCCAGCTTCACCTGATTAGTGCCCTCGCCTCCGGCCGCCCCTCCAGCAGCAGGTCTGCCCAGATCCCTGCCAGCTCGCGGCGGCGGACGGAGCGCTCGGAACGGTTGTAGGCGGCCTCAATGCGGTCCTTCGGCTTGTGGGCCAGCATCAGGTCGATGACCGGCTTGTCCGCCGGGTGCCGCTCGTTCATCACCGTGGAGAAGGCCGCCCGGAACCCGTGGGGGACATGCCGGGCGGCGAAGCCGGCGCGGTTGAGCAGGTAGCCGATCGTGTTGGCGCTGAGCGGCTTGTGGGCATGCCGGAGGCTGGGGAAGACCAGAGGCCCCTTCCCGCTCAGCTGCCGCATCGCCCGCAGCACCGCCACCGCCTGCGGCGCCAGAGGTACGCGGTGCGCCACCCCCATCTTCATGCGCTCCTCCGGGATGTCCCAGACCGGCAGGTCGCCCTCCAGCCCGTCCACCTCGTCCCAGCGCATGCCGCGCAGCTCGCCAGGGCGGACGGCGGTCAGCGCCAGCAGCCGCAGCGCCAGGCGAGTGGAGCCGTGGGCGTTCTGCTCCTCCCCGGCCGTCAGCACCTCGCGTACGCCGCTCAGAGTGGTGAGGGCCGGCTGGTGCCGGTCTCCGGCGATCGGCGCCATCGCGCCGCGGATCACCGCCGCCGGGTCGTTCTCGGCCAGGCCGGACGCGATGGCGAAGACGCAGATGGCCGAGATCCGCTGGCGGACCATCCGGGCCATGTGCGGGGTGTTCGCTTTCTCCAGGTCCCGGATCAGCGCCAGCACCATGGGGACGGTGATCTCGCGCACCGGCAGGCGGCCGAAGCGGGGCAGGATGTGGTTGTCCAGGGAGGCCTGCACGTTCTTCGCGTGGGCGGCCGCCCAGATCCCCCGGCGCTGCTCCAGCCACTCCTTCGCCAGGATGGAGAAGGTGTCCGCCGCGTCGGCGCGGCCGCGGGCCCGGCGCAGCCGGCGCTCCAGGCTGGGGTCCTTTCCCTGGTCCAGCAGCTTTCGCGCCTCGTCCCGCGCCTCGCGCGCCTGCGCCAGGGTCACGTCCGGGTAGGCGCCGAGGGACAGCATCTTCTCGTTGCCGCCGAACTCGTACCGGTAGCGCCAGAGGCGGGAGCCGGTGGTCTCCACCTGCAGGTGCAGGCCGCGCCCGTCCGGGAGCCGGTAGGGCTTCTCCTTCTTCGCGGCGCCGCGAACTTGCTTGTCTGTCAGTAGCTTGTCGCCCGCCACACCCACGCTCCGTCCTACCCGGTCAGGCCCTAATTCTACCCGGCTTCCTACCCGGTGCGCCAGCGACAAGGGCCAGGGTAGGGCGATCTAGATGGGACAACCTGACGCAGGGCAAGCCTTCAGTGACGGGCCGGATGGGCGACCCGCGCTCCGGCTGGCGCGGCGCGTCTATACCAGGTCTGGATGTCGAAGTCCGGGGCGCCGAGAAGTTCGGCGACTGTGGGCACCTCGGGCAGTAGCGGGGAGCGATCCCGCGAGGTGATGGCGAGCGCCCTCGCCTCCCCTCCCCGGATCCCGCCGAGCACGGAGGAGGCGGGCTCCACCACCAGTTCCACCTCGCCGTTGCGCAGGGCCACCAGGGCGGCGGGGGTGCCGCGATAGGGAACGTGGGTGAGGCGGAAGCCGGCCGCGGCCTGGAACGCCTCCGCCACCAGGTGCTGCGTGCTGCCGGCGCCGACGGTGGCGACGTGCAGCGCGTCCGGTGAGGCCTTCGCGCGGCGGGTGAGCTCGGCCATGTCACGCGGCGCCTCCGGCCCCGTGCCGGCCAGCAGGACGAGGCCTACGGAGGCCACCATCGCCACCGGCTCCACCTCCGCCAGCGGGTCGTAGGGCAGGCGTCGGTAGAGGGCGGCGGAGACGGCGTAGCCGTTGTTGATGAGCATCAGCGTGTGCCCGTCCCGCGCGCGGGCCAGGGTCTCGGCGGCCATGGTGCCGCCGGCGCCCGGCCGGTTCTCCACCACCACGGGCTGGCCGAGGGCGGCGGCGAGCGGCGGGGCGATGATCCGCGCCAGGATGTCCGTGGTGCCGCCGGCGCCGAAGCCCTGGATGAAGCGGATGGGGCGGTCCGGCCAGGCGGCGCGGGGGCTGCCCTGCGCCAGGGCGGCGGGCGGCGCGAGGGAGGCGGCGAGCAGGCCGAGCGCGCGGCGGCGCGCCATCCCTGGCGCCCCCCTTGGCAGGTGGGTCATGGACACTCTCCCGGATGGGCCGGCCTTGCGGCGCCGGTCCCGCTTTGCCGTCATTGGGGATGGTCGGAGCACCAACCGTCAAGCACGATGCGGCGGAGGGAATGAACGGGAGGGAACGCGATGCCGGGTGATGCGCTGTTGCGCCGCCTTGCGGTGATGGAACTGGTGCAGAACTGGGCCGTCTGGCGCGATGCCGGCGACTGGGAACGGTTCCGCACGGTCTGGGCGCCGGAGGGGCGAATGATGGCCACCTGGTGCCAGGCTCCGGCGGAGGGATTCATCAGGGCGAGCCAGGAGGGGTGGGCGAAGGGCGTCTCCATCCTCCACTTCCTCGGCGGCTGCTCCGTGGACATCGTGGGGAAGCGGGCCATCGCCCAGACGAAGATGACCATCTCCCAGCGCGCGCCCGTGCACGGCGTGGTGGTGGACGTGGTCTGCACCGGCCGCTTCTACGACTTCATTGAGGAGAAGGCGGACGGTTGGAAGATCGTTCTGCGCCAGCCGATCTACGAGAAGGACCGGATGGATCCCGTGAACCCGGCCGAGCGGCTGGAGCTGGACCCGGAACTGCTGGGCCGCTTCCCCGAGGGCTACCGGCACCTCGCCTACCTGCAATCCGGGATCGGCTACGAGGTAAAGACCGACATGCCCGGGCTGAAGGGGGAGAAGGTGGGTGCCCTCTACGCCGCCGGCGCTGCCTGGCTGCGGGGCGAGGCGCTGGACTGGGAGGAGTAGGACCACCCCGCGCGGTGGCGTGTCCCGCCGCACGGGCCTATGCCCTTCCCGACATCACTGGAAAGTCCCCTGACCATGGCCAGCTTCAAGATCCTCGCCGTCTCCGGCAGCCTTCGTAGGGGCTCCCACAACACCGCCGTGCTGCGCGCCGCCCAGGAACTGGCGCCGGAAGGGGTGGAGATCACGATCTACGAGGGGCTGGGGGACATCCCGCCCTACAACGATGACGTCCGCACCGGCGAGGGCTACCCGGCCCCGGTGGAGGCCTTTCGCACGGCGCTGCGGGAGGCGGATGCGGTGATGATGGCGACGCCGGAGTACAACTACTCCATCCCCGGCGTGCTGAAGAACGCGATCGACTGGGCGTCCCGCCCGCCGGAGCAGCCCTTCAACGAGAAGCCGGTGGCGATCCTCGGTGCCTCCCCCAGCCTGCTCGGCACCGCCCGCGCGCAGTACGACCTGCGGAAGATGTTCGTCTTCCTCAACGCCCACGCGCTGAACAAGCCGGAGGTGTTCATCATGCAGTCCGGCGGGAAGATCGACGCCGAGGGGCGGGTGACGGATGAGGCGACGCGGGGCTTCATCGCCGGGCAGGTCGCGGCGCTGCGGGACTGGGCCATCCGCCTGAAGGGCTGAGGCGGCCCGCCGGCCGCGCCCCCCTTGGCGCGGGGCGGGCCGGCGGCGTAGCGTGGCACAAGGGATGCTACACCGCCGAGAGGCGGGCCAGGGGGAACACCCCCGGCCATGAACGTATGGGAGACCGCGCTTGGCCTATGCCCTGCAGCAGCTGATCAACGGCGTCGCGTTGGGCATGATCTACGGGTTGATCGCTGTGGGCTACACGATGGTCTACGGGATCATCGGGATGATCAACTTCGCCCATGGCGACATCTTCATGGTGGGCGCCTTCATCTCCCTCATCTCCTTCGTGCTGATCGCCATGGGCGGCTGGACGGCGGGGCCGGGCGCGATCCTGTTGGTGCTGCTCGTCTCCATGGCGGTTACCGCTCTCTATGGCTGGAGCGTGGAGCGGGTAGCCTACCGGCCCCTGCGCGGCTCCTTCCGGCTGGCGCCGCTGATCTCGGCGATCGGCATGTCCATCGTGCTGCAGAACTACGTGCAGGTGGCGCAGGGCGCGCGGGTGAAGCCCATCGAAGCCCTCGTCACCGGGAGCGTGGAGCTGTGGCATGGGAACGGCTTCGCTGTTTCGATCTCCACCATGCAGGCCACCATCATCGTGGTGACGCTGCTGGTGCTGGGGATCTTCACTTGGCTCGTCACCCGAACGCCGCTCGGCCGCGCCATGCGCGCCTGCGAGCAGGACCGGAAGATGGCGGGGCTGCTGGGGATCGACACGGACCGCACGATCAGCATCACCTTCGTCATCGGCGCCGCGCTCGCCTCCGTGGCGGGCACCATGTACCTGCTGCGCTACGGGGTGATCGACTTCTACATCGGCTTCCTGGCGGGGGTGAAAGCCTTCACCGCCGCCGTGCTGGGGGGCATAGGATCCTTGCCCGGGGCGGTGTTGGGGGGGCTGCTGATCGGGCTGATCGAGACCTTCTGGAGCGCCTACTTCTCCGTCCAGTACAAGGATGTGGCGACCTTCTCGATCCTCGTCATCACGCTGATCTTCATGCCCACCGGGCTGCTCGGCCGGGCGGAGGTGGAGAAGGTATGAGCGATTCCGTCCTCGGCGGCCCGCATGAGGGCGGCGTGTCGCGCGGCGACGACGGCGTGCCCGGCCCCGGCCAGACGGGCGGCATCCCCCGCGGCCCGGCTCCCGCCGCACCGCGCCCGCCGATCGCGCACGCGCTGCGGGACGCGGTCATGGCGGCCCTCGTCTCCGCCGTGCTCTTCGTGCCGCTGGTCGGGCTGCGGACGGATGTGGGGCCGGGCAGCGGGCTGATCATCCGCACGCGCTGGATGGACGTGGCGATCCTTGTCGGCCTCGTCTTCGTCGGGCGGCTGCTGCTGAACCTCTGGCAGGACCATCGCCCGGCCCGCACGGCGCCCACGGCAAGGCGCACGGAGACGCTGCGCCGCATCGGCACCTTCGTTGCGCCGCTGCTGCTGGGCTTCGCCGTCGTCCTGCCCTTCCTGCCCGGCACGTCGCGCTACGTGCTGGATCTCGGCATCCTCGTGCTGACCTACGTCATGCTGGGATGGGGGCTGAACATCGTGGTCGGGCTCGCGGGGCTGCTCGACCTCGGCTACGTCGCCTTCTACGCCGTCGGCGCCTACGCCTACGCGCTGCTCTCCACCCAGTTCGGCCTTTCCTTCTGGGTCTGCCTGCCGCTGGCGGGAATCCTGGCGGCGTTCTGGGGCGTGCTGCTCGGCTTTCCCGTGCTGCGGCTGCGGGGCGACTACCTGGCGATCGTGACGCTGGCCTTCGGCGAGATCATCCGGGTGCTGCTGATCAACTGGGTGTCGCTGACGGGCGGGCCGAACGGGATCTCCGGGATTCCCCGCCCCTCCTTCTTCGGCCTTTCCTTCAGCGCGGGCGGCGGGCCCGGCTCCTTCTCCGACTTCTTCGGGCTGGAGCCCTCGCCCACCCACCGCGTCGTCTTCCTGTACTACCTCATCCTCGTCCTCGCCCTGCTGACGAACTGGGTGACGCTGCGGCTGCGCCGCCAGCCCCTGGGCCGCGCCTGGGAGGCGCTGCGGGAGGACGAGATCGCCTGCCGGGCGCTCGGCATCAACGTGACGAACACGAAGCTGACGGCCTTTGCCATCGGCGCCATGTTCGGCGGCTTCGCCGGCGCCTTCTTCGCCACCCGCCAGGCCTTCATCAGCCCGGAGAGCTTCACCTTCATCGAGAGCGCTATCATCCTCGCCATCGTCGTGCTCGGCGGCCTCGGCAGCCAGCTCGGCGTCGCGCTGGCGGCGCTGGTGATGATCGGCGGGTTCGAGGCCTTCCGCGACCTGGAAGAGTACCGGATGCTCGTCTTCGGCGGCGCCATGGTGGCGATCATGGTGTGGCGTCCGCGCGGGCTGGTCTCCACCCGCACGCCCTCCATCGCCCTTGGGAAGCGCCGCGCCATCTCGGGCGACCTCGTGGGGGAGGGCCAGGGATGAGCGCGCCCATTCTACAGGTCCGGGATCTCGTGATGCGGTTCGGCGGGCTGACCGCCGTGAACCACGTCTCCTTCGAGGCGGCGCGGGGCGACATCACCGCCGTGATCGGGCCCAACGGCGCGGGCAAGACCACCGTCTTCAACCTTATCACCGGCTTCTACACGCCGAGCGCGGGCGAGATCATCCTGCACGGGCGGGAGGGGGAGCGCGGGCTGCACACCACCGCCGGCCACCGCATCGCCAAGGCGGGGGTGGCGCGCACCTTCCAGAACATCCGCCTCTTCGGCGGGATGACCGTGCTGGAGAACCTGCTGGTCGCGCAGCACAACCGCCTGCAGGCGGCAACGGGCTTCGGCATCGGCGCGGTGCTCGGCCTGGGCGGCTATCGCGCGGCGGAGCGGGAGGCGATCGAGCGCGCGAAGCACTGGCTGGTGGCCACGGACCTGCTGGACCGGGCGGACGACCCGGCGGCGGCCCTGCCCTACGGCGCGCAGCGTCGGCTGGAGATCGCGCGGGCCATGTGCACCGATCCCGTGCTGCTCTGCCTGGACGAGCCCGCCGCCGGGCTGAACCCGCGGGAGTCGGAGGAACTGGCGGCGCTGATCCGGCTCATCCGGGACGGCGGCTGCTCCATCCTGCTGATCGAGCACGACATGGGCGTGGTGATGAACATCTCCGACCACATCGTCGTGCTGGACCACGGCAAGAAGATCGCCGACGGCACCCCGGCCGGGATCCGAGAGGACGAGGCGGTGATCGCCGCCTATCTCGGCACGGGCGACGAGGACGAGGAACCCGCCCCCGCCACGGCGGAGGGCGCGGCATGAGCAGCATGCTGCGGCTGGAGGACGTCACCACCGCCTACGGCGCGGTGGAGGCGCTGAAGGGCGTTTCCGTCCACGTCGATCCCGGGGAGATCGTGACGCTGATCGGCGCGAACGGCGCCGGCAAGTCCACCCTGCTGATGACGATCTTCGGCAGCCCGCGCGCCCGGACCGGCCGCGTGGTGTTCGAGGGGCGCGACATCACCGGCATGCCCATGCACGAGATTGCCCGCGCCGGCATCGCGCAGTCCCCCGAGGGCCGGCGCATCTTCCCGCGCATGAGCGTGCGGGAGAACCTGCTGATGGGCGCGCAGTCCTTCGGCGTGGACCCAGCGCCGGGGTTGGAGCAGGCCTTCACCCTGTTCCCCCGTTTGAAGGAGCGGGAGGCGCAGCGCGGCGGCACCCTCTCCGGCGGGGAGCAGCAAATGCTGGCCATCGCCCGCGCGCTGATGTCCCGGCCCCGGCTGCTACTGCTGGACGAGCCCTCCCTCGGCCTCGCGCCGCTGGTGGTGCGGGGGATCTTCTCCGCCATCCGCACCCTGAACCGGGAGACGGGGCTGACGGTGCTGCTGGTGGAGCAGAACGCCAACCAGGCGCTGCGCCTGGCGCACCGGGGTTACGTGCTGGTGAACGGGCGCATCACCATGGAGGATACGGGCCCGGCGCTGCTCGCCCGGCCCGAGGTGCGCGACGCCTATCTCGGCACCCATTGAAGCGTAACGGTCGCAAGCCCTAGGCTCCCCCCAAACCGTTCCAGCGGAGGCTTCACAATGACCATCCAGCGCCGCACCCTTCTGGGTGCCACCCTTGCCGCCCCGGCGGTGCTCTCCACCGGCAACGCCATGGCCCAGGCCCGCGGCCCCATCCGCGTCGCCATGGCCGGCCCGCTGACGGGCGCCAACGCCACCTTCGGCGCCCAGATGCGCGAGGGCGTGCAGCAGGCCGTGACGGACCTGAACGCCGCCGGCGGCGTGCTGGGCCAGCAGCTGGCGCTGGAGACGGGCGACGACGCCTGCGACCCGCGCCAGGCCGTCTCCGTCGCCAACCAGCTCGCCGGGCGGCAGGCGCGGGTGGTGATCGGGCACTACTGCTCCGGCTCCTCCATCCCCGCCAGCAAGGTCTACACGGAGGAGGGGGTGCTGCAGATCAGCCCCGCCTCCACCAACCCGCGCTACACGGATGAGGGCGCGTGGAACACCTTCCGCACCTGCGGGCGCGACGACCAGCAGGGCGTAGTGGCCGGCAAGTACATCGCCGAGCGCTTCAAGGGCCGGCGCGTCGCCGTGCTCCACGACAACTCTGCCTACGGCAAGGGGCTGGCGGACGAGACGAAGAAGGCGATGAACGCGGGCGGCCTGACGGAGACGCTCTACGCCGCCTACACCCCCGGCGAGCGCGACTACAACGCCGTGGTCTCCCGCCTGAAGGCCGCGAACATCGACGTGATCTATCTCGGCGGCTACCACACCGAGGCCGGGCTGATCATCCGGCAGGCCAAGGAGCAGGGCATGAACTGCACCCTGATCGGCGGCGACGCGCTGACCACCAGCGAGTTCTGGCAGATCAGCGGCGCGGCCGGCGAGGGCAGCATGATGACCTTCCCGTCCGATCCCCGGAAGCGCCCGCAGGCGGCCGAGGTGGTGGCCCGCTTCAAGGCCCGCAACGTGGAGCCCGAGGGTTTCGCCCTCTACTCCTACGGGGCGACCCAGATCTGGGCTGCCGCCGCGGCGAAGGCCAACACCGTCGATCCCCGCCGGGTGGCGGAGGCGATGAAGGCCTCGGGTCCCTGGCAGACGGTGCTGGGCCCGATCAGCTTCGACCGCAAGGGCGACGTCACCGTGCCGGACTTCGTCTTCTACGTCTGGAGGAACGGCGCCTACGCCGAGATGTCCTGAACCCCAGCATCTCGGACCG
The DNA here is from genome assembly GCF_037040815.1 of Pararoseomonas sp. SCSIO 73927. NCBI lineage: Bacteria > Pseudomonadati > Pseudomonadota > Alphaproteobacteria > Acetobacterales > Acetobacteraceae > Pararoseomonas > Pararoseomonas sp. SCSIO 73927. The sequence goes on along the minus strand of NZ_CP146232.1, from coordinate 3,433,584 downwards.
CGGTATCTTCAAGCTTGGTCATCTTGAAGCCTGGCAGGCGCCGTACCATCTTCGTTCACGTCAACAACATGAAAGGAGGTGATCCGGTGTCTCATCGCATTAACCAGGTCCTCGTGGCTGCCACTCGGATCACCGTGCAGGGCTGAACCCGCACGGGTCACCGATTGAAGCGGGCCGCGAACCGGCCACGCGATGGGAAGGCCCCGGCGAAGGATCGCCGGGGCCTTCTGCGTTTTCGCCCTGCCCCCTTCCCGTAACCTCTGGCGTTGTCGCCGGGCCACGCTGGGCAGGCATTATCGGCCCAGGGGCAACTTACCAGAATTTCGCTCCGTTCCCGAATGGTGGCCATCAGGCCCCAGAACAAGGAACGCACGTCATGTCCGGCACCTACGAAACAACCACCGCCACACCATCCATGCCGGAGGGCGCGCCCGTCCTGCGGAACCGCGTCTCCTGGGGGGCGATCATCGCGGGCGCCCTCATCGCCATCGTCGTGGGGCTGACGCTGAACGTGCTCGGCCTCGCGATCGGCGTCACCACCGTGGACGCGGCGGCGCGCGACACGCCCAGCGCCAGCACGCTGGGCATTGCCGGCAGCATCTGGCTGCTCGTCTCCAACCTGCTCGGCCTCGCGCTGGGCGGCTACGCGGCCGCGCGCCTCTCCGGCACCTCCGACGCGCCGGACGCCACGCTGCACGGCGCCTCCGTGTGGGCCACCGCCAGCCTCGTCTCGGCCCTCCTGCTCGGCTCCCTCGTCTCCGGCGCCGCCAACACCGCCGGCTCGGCCCTCTCTCAGGTCCTGGGCGGCGCGGCGCAGGGCGCCGGCCAGGTTGCCAGCGCCGTGGCGCCCGAGACGAACCCCGAGGAGCTGATCGACCGGGCCCGCATCGCCCTTTCCGGCCCGAGCGACCCCGCCCGCATGACGGCGGACCAGCGCGGCGCCGAGATCGGCGAGCTCCTCGGCAAGCGCGTGGCGAATGGCGGGATCTCCGGCAACGACCGCACCCGCCTGAACCAGCTCGTCGCGGCCGAGGCCGGCATCCCCGAGGCCGAGGCGGCGAGCCGCATCCAGGCCTATGAGGCGGAGGCGCAGCGCGTGGCGCAGGAGGCCGAGCAGAAGGCCCGCGAGGCGGCGGATGCGGCGGCGAAGGCCGCGGCCATCGCCAGCTTCTGGGTGTTCGCGGCCCTGGTCCTCGGCGCGGGCGCGGCCATCATCGGCGCGCGCACCGGCACGCGGGACCTCGTCTACCTGGCGGGTCGCCGCGTCGGCTGAGCCGAGCCTGTATCCGGGAGGGGGCCAGCCCCCTCCCGGGCGCTACCCCGGCATCCCCACGGGGTGGTAGTTCCGCGAGAACCAGATCAGCGCGGGCCCGGACGCACCAAGGCGAATGGCCTGGACGCGGGCGAAGACCACGCTGTGGGTCCCCTTCTCCACCACCTCCTCCACGGTGCAATCCAGGGCGGCCACCGCTTCCTCCAGCACCGGGGCGCCGGTGGCGAGGGTGGTCCAGCTGGCCTCCTCGAAGCGAACGGCCTGATCCGCTCCGGTGAAGCCGGCGAAGGTGTTCGCCAGTTCCTGCGCCTGCCCCGGCAGCACGTTGATGCAGAGCACGCCGTTGGCCTGCACCGCGGGGTTGAGGCTGCTGTTGCGGTTCATGCAGACCAGGAGGGTCGGCGGTGTGTCCGTCACGCTGCAGACGGCGCTGGCGGTGATACCCACGCGCCCGGCCCTTCCATCGGTGGTGACGATGGTCACGGCGGCGCCGAGACGGGCCATGGCATCGCGGAACTCCTGGCGGCTGGGCTCCATCGGGCGACTCACTCCTGCGGCGTCGGGTAGAGGTATCGACCCGAATGGGCCGCTTTCCCAGGGGGGCGATGCTAGAAGGGCGGGATGAGCACGCCCGAAGGCGCCTGGACGGCCCTTGCGCCGACGCCCCATCCCCGCACCCCCCAAGGCCCGGCCTTCGCCGCCCGGGCGCCCCAACTCCTGCCGCGCCGCGCCGTGCTGGCCGCGCCCCTGGGGCTACCCGCGGCGGCCGCGCCTGCCCGCGCGGAGCCGGCACCCATGGCGGCGCTGGCGCGGGACGCGCTGGCCCCGATCCGCGCCGCCGTGGCGGCGGCGGACGGGCCGTTGCTGCTGAAGTCCTTCACGACCGAAGGGCGGGAGGATTTCGACCGGGTCCACGCCGAGGTCGCCTTCACCTACGACAATGCCTTGGCCGGGCTGGCCCTGCTGGCGGGCGGGGACCGGCCGCTGGCGCTTCGGATCGCCGAGGCGCTGCGCCTGGTCCAGGAACAGGACCGGCACTGGGCGGATGGCCGGCTGCGGAACGCCTACGCCGCCGGGCGCGTCTTCCCGGAGGCGCCGCGCAGCGCCCGTCCGCCGGGCTGGTGGGATCCGGCGCGCGGCCGGTGGCTGGAGGACGGCTACCAAGCCGGCAGCGCGGCCGGGCCCGTGGCCTTCGCCGCGCTGCTCTGGACGGCGCTGGGCGACCCGCCCTTCCGCCGGGCGGCGGAGCGGGCGGCGGACTGGCTGGAGGGGCTGCGCGCCCCCGCCGGCTACCGCGGCGGCACGATCGGGCACGAGCCCGCGCCCGATCCCCTGCCCTGGGTGAGCACGGAGCAGAACCTGGACCTCGCCATCGTCTTCGCCCGGCTCGGGCGGGGGGAGGCGGCGGCGCACGCGGCCGGGTTCGTCCGATCCATGTGGCTGCCGGCGGAGGGGCGCTTCGCCATGGGGCTGACGCCGGAGGGAGGCGTGAACGGGGGCAGCGCGCTGGACGCCAATCTCTGGCCCGTCCTCGCCTGGCCGAACGCGGGGTTCGGGACGGCGCTGGACTGGGTGCTGGCGCGGCACGGCCTGCCCGCGGGGGCGCCGCCGGCGGAGGTGGAGGGGCTGGACTTCAACGACGACCGGGACGGCATCTGGCTGGAGGGCACGGCCCAGGCCGCTCTGCTGCTGCGCCGGATGGGACGGGAGGCGCAGGCGGCCCGCTTTGCTGCCACCCTCGCGCACCACCGCCGGGCGGATGGCTGGATCGCGGCGGCGAGCGTGCCGTGGCTGACGACCGGACTGGGCACGGGGCTGCGGCCGGGGGCGGCGGATTTCCTTTATCCCGCCCGCGGGCACCTGGCGGTGAATGCCTGGGCGGCGCTGGCGGCGCTGGACGCCAGCCCCTTCGGCTAGGGGCTTTTCGGATCCCCCCGCGAAGCCCCGCACGGGCCGCCCCGTTCCTTCTCCCACCATCCGTCGCAGGAGAGCCGGGCATGAAGCCGATGGAACCCATGAAGCCCATGGAACCAATGAAGCCGATGAAGCAGGAGGCGCCCTGGTGGCCTTCCGAGCTCGGCCAGCCCGGCTCCAGCGGCGGGGGGAACGGGCTGCGCTACGCCACCTTCCCGGAGAAGCGCCGCGTGGCGGTGGAGAAGGACGGAACGGTCACCCTCTATGACAGCGGGGAGCACCGGATCACCGGCGTGTCGCAGGACGGGAGCGGCGCGGCGCCGCTGACTTTCTCCGGCGCGGAGGGGCCGATCCGGATCGAGGACCTCAGGAAGCTCGGCTGAGCGGGAACTCCCCTCCCCTTTCGTCGGCGCCCGGCCTAGCCTCTCCCCTGGAGGAACCGCAATGACGAGAGTGAGCCTGGAGGCCCTGGCGGAGGCGGTGCCGGACGGCGCCCTTCTGGCCCTGCCGCCCGACAACTCCCTGCCCTCGGTGGCGCTGGCCAAGGCGCTGGTGCGCCGGGGCGCGCGGGAGCTGCGGCTGCTGGGCGTGCCCGTCTCCGGCTTCGCGACGGACCTGCTGATCGGCGCGGGCTGCGTGGCGGAGGTGGAGACGAGCGCGGTCTCGCTGGGCGAGGCCGGCTTCGCGCCCCGCTTCTCCGCCGCGGTGAAGGCCGGGGCGATCACGGTGCGGGACGCGACCTGCCCGGCCATCCACACCATGCTCCAGGCCGCCGAGAAGGGCGTGCCCTTCATGCCGCTGCGGGGGGTGATCGGCAGCGACATCACCGCCCACCGGCCGGACTGGCGGGTGGTGCAGAACCCGCTCTCCGACAGGCCAGACCCCATCCTGCTCCTGCCCGCCCTGCACCCGGACGCCGCCGCGATCCACGCCGTGATGGCGGATGAGGCGGGGAACGTCTGGGTGGGGCGGCGGCGGGAATGCGCCACCCTCGCCCATGCCTCCCGCAAGCTGCTGGTGACGGTGGAGCGCGTGGTGGCCGGCAACATGCTGGAGGATGAGCGCCTGGCGCCCGGCACGATCTCCGCGACCTATGTGGAGGCCTTCGCGGTGGCGGAGCGCGGGGCCCATCCCGTGGCCCTGCTGGACGAGTACGGCTTCGATGCCGCCTATGTTGCCACCTATGCCCGCGCCGCCAGGACGGAGGAGGGCTTCCGGGCCTGGGTGCAGGAGCACGTCTTCGGCCGCGCAGCCCAGGTAGCGGCGGAATGAGCGACATCCAGCCGGAGGAGCGGCTGGCGGCCGCCCTCGCCCGCCTCATCGTCGATCCGTCCGCGCCGCCGGTGCGGCACATCGCGGTCGGCGCGGCTTCTCCCATTCCGGCGGCGGCGTGCTGGCTGGTGGCGAAGTCCGGGCACCCCGTGCGGCTCTCCCTGTTGCACAAGCGCAGCGGCAACCCCTTCACGGAGGGATCGCGCGAGCTGTTCGACCTGACGGGACAGGGGCGGATCGACCTGTTCTTCCTCGGGGGCGGGCAGATCGACGGCCAGGCGAACATCAACCTGATCGGCACCGGCGAGTGGCCGGGCCAGGGGGTGCGCTTCCCCGGCAGCTTCGGCAGCGCCTTCATGTACCTGATGACGCCCCGCACCATCCTGTTCCGGGAGGAGCATTCGCCGCGTGTGCTGGTGGAGAGGGTGGACATCGTCTCCGCCGCCGGGGTCACGCCGCCCGAGGTGTTCCGGCGCGGCACCGCCCAGGCGCTGGTGACGGGGCGCTGCGTGTTCCGCTTCGACCCCGGCCGGGCCCGCTTCACACTGGAGAGCACTCATCCCGGCGAGAGCGCGGAGAGCATCCGGACACAGACCGGCTTCGGCTTCGACGCGCCTGAGATGGTGCCCACCACCCCCGACCCGACGCCGGAGGAGCTCGCCCTCCTGCGCGGCCCGGTCTGCGAGGAGATGCTGGAGACCTACCCGGAGTTCTGCGCCCGGGTCTTCGGGCGGAAGGCGGCGGCCTAACCGGCGCCGGCCGCCATCAGCGAGGCCTTCACCGCCGCCTCCACCCGCAGCGCCGCGTCCAGCGCGGCCCGGCCGGCGGCGCCATCGGCCTCGATCGGGGCACCGTCCAGGCAGGCGGCGGCGAAGCTGGCGTGCTCGGCCTCCAGGCTGTCGCTCTCGGCCCAGGTGGCCTGGGACAGGCCGTGCTCGGGGATCTGCTCCAGCGAGGCCCCCTCCCCCCGGCGCACCCAGAACATCTCCCGCTTCAGGTGGTCCAGGTTCAGGTAGCCGGCATCCCCGAACAGCCGCAGCCGGCGCTCCATATGCAGGGAGACCCGGCTGGCGGTGACCGTCGCCACCGCCCCGTTGCCGAAGCGCAGCCGGGCATTGGCGATGTCGATGGTGGGAGAAGCGACCGCCGATCCCACCGCGTCCACCCCCACCAGAGGGCTGCCGGCAAGCGCCAAGGCCAGGTCCAGGTCGTGGATCATCAGGTCCAGCACCACGGAGACGTCGAGGCTGCGCGGACGGAAGGGGGCGATGCGGATCGCCTCCATGTAGAGCGGTCGGCCGACGCGGGCGGCCAGCCCGCCCTCTGCCCGAAGCGCCCGCATCCCGCCGGAAAAGCGCTCCAACTGCCCGACCTGCAGCACCACTCCCTTGGCCCGGGCCAGGGCGACAAGGTCGTCCGCCTGCTCCAGCGTCGCGGCGATGGGCTTTTCGACCAGCACATGCTTGCCTGCGGAAAGGGCAGCATGGGCCAGGCCGTGGTGAAAGGCGGTGGGGGCGGCGACGATCACGGCATCGGCGGCGGCGATCACGGCCTCGGCCGAGAGGGCGGGGCAGCCCGCCTCCCCGGCCACCAGGGCGGCGCGGGCCGGATCGGCGTCGTGCAGGCCGATCAGGTCGAACCGGGGCGCCTTGGCGGCCTTCAGCGCGTGGAACCGGCCGAAATGCCCGGCGCCGAGGATGCCCAACCGAAGACGCATGCCGCTAATCCCTTCGAAACCGCGCGCGCTGTAGCAAAACCTCGCAAGGGTTGCATCGGGGGCGGCCGGGCCGCATCTTCCGGCCCTATTTCCCGGGCATGACGCCGGTTAACTCACGGGGGGCCGAACAGGCCATGCTGTACTTCGCGCGGTGGAAAGTCGCCGCGATCCTGGGCGTCATCGCCCTGGGCCTGCTTCTCTGCGTCCCGAATCTCGTCCCGCGCTCGGCCCTGCCATCCTGGGCGGCGCGGCAGATCTCCCTCGGCCTCGACCTGCGCGGCGGCTCCTACCTCTTGCTAGAGGTGGACATGAACGCGGTGGTGCGGGAACGGGTGGAGAGCCTGGTGGACGGCGCCAGGACCCGGCTGCGCACCGCCAATGTCGGCTACATGAACCTGGCGGGGGACCCGAACAACCGCCACCTGTCCTTCCGCGTGCGCGACGCGGCCCAAGTGGACGCCGCCGCTGCCGCGATCCGGGAGCTGTCCAACCCCATCCCCGTCCGCGGCTCCCCCACCGGCGCGACCGAGCCGGACATCGCCGTGACGACCGCGCCGGACGGCACGGTGACCGCCGCCCTGTCCGACGCCGCCCTGGTGGCGCGCGCCGGGGGCGCGGTGGAGCAGTCCATCGAGATCGTGCGGCGCCGCATCGACGAGACCGGCGTCGCCGAGGCGCTGATCGCGCGCCAGGGGCAGAGCCGCATCCTCGTGCAGCTCCCCGGCGTGGAGGATCCCAACCGCATCAAGGACCTGCTGGGCCGCACCGCCCGCATGACCTTCCACCTGCTGGACGAGAACGCGAACCCGCAGGGCACCGGCGCCCCGCCGCCCGGCGTGCAGTTTCTCCAGGGCGAGACGCGGCAGGGCGGCCTGCCGGAGCGCTACGCGGTACGCCGCCGCGTGGAGGTGGACGGCGCCAACCTCTCCGATGCCCGCGCCGGCCAGGACAGCCGCAACGGCGAGTGGGTGGTGAATTTCACCTTCGATTCTGTCGGCACCCGCCGCTTCGCGGAGGTGACGCGCCAGAACGTGGGCCGGCCCTTCGCCATCGTGCTGGACGACAAGGTGATCACCGCCCCGGTGATCCGGGAGCCGATCATCGGCGGCAGCGGCCAGATCAGCGGCAGCTTCAACGCCCGCACCGCCAACGACGTGGCCGTGCTGCTGCGCGCCGGCGCCCTGCCCGCCCCGCTGACGGTGGTGGAGGAGCGGACGGTGGGGCCGGAGCTGGGGGCGGACGCCATCCGGGCGGGCGTGATCTCGCTCCTCGCGGGCGCGGCCTTTGTCTTCCTCTACATGGGCTTCGCCTACGGGCTGCTCGGCTGGTTCGCCAATGTCGCGCTGCTCGTGAACATCCTGCTGATGATCGCGGCGCTGTCCCTGCTGCAGGCCACGCTGACCCTGCCGGGCATTGCCGGCATCGTGCTCACGCTCGGCACCGCGCTGGACGCCAACATCCTGATCAACGAGCGCATCCGCGAGGAGACGAAGGCCGGGCGAACGCCGATCCAGGCGCTGGAGCTGGGCTTCACCAAGGCGTCCGGCACCATCATGGACAGCAACCTGACGAACCTCATCGCCATGGTCTGCCTCTACGCCTTCGGCTCCGGCCCAGTGAAGGGCTTCGCCGTCACGGTCGCCATCGGCACGGTGGTGCAGATGTGGACGGCCACCACCCTCGTCCGCCTGCTCGTCTCCTGGTGGTACCGCGCGCGCCGCCCGCGCGAGCTGCCGGTCTGAGAGGGGAATACGCACATGCTCGGCTTCTACCGCCCCCTTTTCCGGCTCGTTCCCGACAACACCAAGATCCAGTTCATGAAGGGCCGGGTCGCGGGGCTCGTCGTCTCCGCGATCCTCTCCATCGGCTCCGTTATCCTCGCCATCCATCCCGGGCTCGAGCAGGGGATCGACTTCAAGGGCGGGATCACGATGGAGGCCCGCACGCCCGGGCCGGCCGATCTCGGCCGGCTGCGCGCGGCCGTCTCCGGCCTGAACGTCGGCGATGTCGGGCTGCAGCAGTTCGGCGATGCCGACACCGTCCTCATCCGCCTGCCCGTCCAGGGCGAGGAGGCGGCGACGCAGCAGGCCGTCTCCCGCGTCCGCGGGGCGCTGGAGGGGGCGGCGCCCGGCACGCGCATCCTGCGGACGGAGGCGGTGGGCAACCGCGTCTCGGACGAGCTCTTCACGGGCGGGCTGATCGCGCTCGCCATCTCGCTCGGCGCGATGCTGATCTACATCTGGGTGCGCTTCGAGTGGCAGTTCGCCATCGGCGCCATCGTCACGCTGATCCTGGACACCACGAAGGTGGTGGGCTTCCTCGCCGTCACGCGGCTGGAGTTCAACCTGACGACGATCGCGGCGATCCTGACGATCATCGGCTTCTCCGCGAACGACAAGGTCGTGGTCTACGACCGGATGCGCGAGAACCTCCGCAAGTTCAAGACGATGCCGCTGCGGGAGCTGATTGACCGCTCGATCAACGAGACGCTGAACCGCACGCTCGGCACCTCCATGACGCTGTTCCTCTCGGCGCTGCCGCTCGCCCTCTTCGGCGGCGACACGCTGTCGGGCTTCGCCTGGACCATGCTGTTCGGCATCGTCGTCTCCGCCTCCTCCTCCATCTTCATCGCGGCACCGATCCTCCTTTTCCTAGGGGAGAACCGGCTGCGGCGGGGGACGGAGGCGCCGAAGGTCGCGGCACCCCGGCCACCCAATGCGGCGAAGGCTGCGGCAGCCACGCAGGGCGCGGCGGGACCGCGGAGATGACCACGCGGCGCGCGCTGCTCGGCGCCTCCGCCCTTCTCGCCACGGGGGCGGGCGGCGCGCGAGGCCAGGGCGCCGCCCCCTATGTGCCGGCCCCCACGCGACCGAAAAGCCTGACGCTGCTGGTCGGGGCCGCCGGCGGCAGCACCACGGACCTCTGGGTGCGCGGCTTCGCCCCGTTCCTGGAGCGGCACCTGAAGCTGGTGCAGGTGCAGGTGGTGAACCGCGTCGGCGAGGGCGGGCTGGCCGTGATGCGCGACCTGGCCGACGCGCCGCCCGACGGCTCCGTCCTGGCCTATGCCGCGACGCCGATCCTCCCCGCGCGCGCGGTGGAGCGGAACGCGACGGCGCTGCTGGACCGCCTCCTCCCCCTCGGCGCCGTGACGGAGGAACCGGTGGCCCTTGTCGCGCCTCCGGGAGCGGAGCTGGCCGCGCTGCGGACACGGCCGGATGGCCGCCCGCTGGGTCTACCGCCCCCGACCAGCCCCTCCGCCATCGCGGCCGCCGAGCTGGCCGGATCCCTGCCGATGGAACAGCTGCACTTTCCCTCCGCCGCCGCGGCCCGGCAGGCCGCCATGGCGGGCAATGTCGCGGCGGCGCTCGTCACGGTGCCGGAAGCGGTGACGGCGGTGCGAGAGGAGAAGCTCGTCCTGCTCGGCATGGCCGCGCCGGCCCGGCACCCGCAATTCCTGGAGGTGCCCACGCTCCGGGAGGAAGGGTTGCCGGTGGAGGGCGCGCTGCGGCGCGGCGTGGTGGCGCCGGCCCGCATCGCCCCGGAGGCGGCCGCCCGCGTGGCCCGGGCCCTGCGCGCCGCCGTGGCGGATCCGGAGTTCCTGGCGCAGGGCGAATCGCGGGGCATCCTGCCCCTGTTCCGGGATGGCCAGGCCTGGGGCGTCCTGATGGGTCAGGAGACGGCGGAGCTTCGCAGCCGGTGGGAGACCTCGCCCTGGCCGGTGAGTGGCGGCTAGCACCGCCCGGCATAGATTTCCCGCAGCCGTGACCGGGAGAGAGTAGGCACTGCCCGCGTGTGGACGTTATGGTTCCTTCACGCGGAGGTAGTAGGTCAGCGCGGTGCCGTTCGAAGCGATCCACGGAGAAAGCGTGCCGCTGCCCCGCGCAGCCGCGAGGCCCGATGCCGCGGAGGAGCTTCTCGCCGTCTTGCGGAGCCCCGCGCTGATCGCGCAGGTGCAGGAAGCACTTCAGCAGATCGGGGCGCCACCGGCCCGGCCGGTACGGCCTGAGGAGGCGGCGGCGCGGCTGGTCGGGCCCGGCCGCCCCCCGCTGGGCCTGCTCTGCGAGCCGCAGCCGGAGGAAAGGGGCTGGGGCGCGCTGCACGCCGCGGCGCAGGACCCTTTCAGCCCCACCCGCGTGCTCCTCATGGACGCCAAGCTGGCGGGGAACGCGTCCGCGCTCACGGCCGCGCTCCGCCGCATCACCGGCCGCCCGGACCCGAGCGAAGCGGAGGAGGTCGCGGCGCTGCGGCGCGGTCTGGCGGAGGGCGAGGTGGCCATGCGCTACCAGCCCATCGTCCGCATCGCGGACCGCCGGCCGGTGGCGCTGGAAGGGCTGGTGCGCTGGCTGCGTCCGGACGGGCGCCGCGCCATCCCTCTGGGGCCGGACGCCTTCATCCCAATGGCGGAGCGGCACGGGCTCTCCCTGGCGGTGGCGCGGGCCGTTGGGCACATGGCGGTGCAGGACATGCGGGCGATGCGCGCGCGGACGGCGTTGCCGATCTCCATCAACCTCCCGCTGGAGGTGCTGCAGCGCCCGGACACCGTGCCCTGGCTGGGCCGGCTGTGCCGCGAGGGCGGGCTGCGGCCCTCCATGCTGGGGATCGAGCTGACGGAAACGACCCCGGTCCACGACCTGCCCCTGCTGCGCCGGGCCGTGCTGCGGCTGCGCGGGGCGGGGCACGACCTGTGGGTGGACGACATGAGCCTGGAGGAGAGGCGGGACATGCTGCTCCGCCTACCCTTCACCGGCATCAAGCTGGACCGCTTCCTCGTCACCGAGGCGCCGCGAAGCCGGCGGTCGCGGGCGGAGCTGGAGCGGCTGGTGGCCCTGGCGCACGCGCGCGGCATGCTGGTGACGGCGGAGGGGGTTTCGAGCCCGGCGCTGTGGCACGCCATGGCCTGTGCCGGGGTGGACCGCGCGCAGGGCTTCGCCGTGGGGCGGCCGCTGCCCGCCGCGGCCCTTCCCGCCTGGATCGCGGCCTGGCGCGGCGCGGGCAGGCTTTCGCTCACCGTCTGAGAGGACCGGCCGGGCGGGGTCGCCTGGCCGGTCAACAGGTCCCGCGCGGCGCGTCAGCGCATCGCGGCGATGTCGATCACCTCGGTGGAGCCCGCGACGGGGCCCAGCGGCGTCGGCGTCCCGCTCTCCAGGTTCAGCGTGTGGAGCACGCCGCCGGCCAGGAGGTAGGCGGTGTTGGTGGTTCCCTCGGTGTGGATGTCGAGGGCGGCGGAAGCGCCCACGTTGCCGATGCGCCCGCGCATCTGCTGCACGCCGTCATTCGGCGGCGCCTGCAGGTTCAGCTGGCCGAGCACGCCGTCGACCGTCAGCAGCATCGTCTGCTGCGCGCCGGCCATGCTGTTGGTGTAGGCGCCGGCAGTGATGCGCGGGGTCGTGTCAGCCAGGGGGGTGCCGGCCTGGTACTTGAGCGCACCGTCGCGCGCGACCTGCCCGTTATCCACGTTCACGCGGAAATTGGTGCCGGAGGAGCCCATCAGGCGCAGCCGGTCCGCCACCGGGTTGAAGTCCACCACGGCGCGCCCGCCGGACTCGAAGGCCTCGCCGAGCTGGCTGACCTTCGTCGCCATGCCCGTGGCGGGGTCGATGGTGACGATCGCCCCGGAATCGGTGACGCCGTAGAGCTTGCCGTCCGCCGGGCGCACGTCGATGCCGAGCAGCCGGCCCTCCGCCCCGCGCACGCGGACCGGCGCGGCGGCGCGGCGGCTCTCCGTGTCGATGCGGAGGAGCTGGCCGTCATTGGTCAGGCCGACCAGCGTGGCGGCCTCGACCGCGCCGCCGAGGCCGAGAAGGGCAGCGCCGGCCAGGGCGAGGCTGCGGATCGTGCGGGTCATGCGTCTCTCCATCATGGGCGGGGCGCCGTGCCCCGCGCCGCGATACGGCCGGGCCGCGCGACCGGACGCAGGCCGCGCGATCACGCGCGCGTGATGATCAGCTGCCCCGCGCCGGCGCCAGCCTGCCGATGAAGAGGATCGGCCCCGTCGGCCGACCGGTGGGGGAACCGCCCGGCGGTTCCAGGGTGATCTCGATCAGCATGCCCGGCTCGGGCCGGACCAGCCCGGGCGCAACGCTGACCTGCCCGCGTTCCGGCACCAGGCCGAGCGAGACGGGTGCGGTGGCGCCAGGGGGCAGCGCCCAGAGCTGCTGCACGCGACCGCTCTCGACCGGCCGAGGGTTGAGGCTGGCGAGGCGGAGTCCGCCGCCCTCTGCCTCCACCACCCAGGCGGGCTGGTCCTGGCTGGTGAGGAGCACCGTCGTCATCCGCGGCGGCTCGGCCGGGCGGAACAGCAGGATCGCGGCAAGGCCGGCCGCGACCGCCGTGGAGCCGATCGCCCAGCCCCTCAGGAGGGACGAGCGCCGCATCGGCACGGCGGGCGGGGGAACGGCGCGAGCCCTCAACGAGGCCTCGATCCGGTCCCAGAGCGCGGGCGGCGGCGCTTCCGGCACGGCCAAGTCCGAGAGGGGGGCGAGGCGCGCTTCCCACCCTGCCACGGCCTCGCGCAGGTCGGCGTTCACCGGCAGGGCGCGCACCACCTCCGCCGCCTCGCGCGCATCGAGAGTGCCGAGAACGTGCTCGGCGGCGAGGCCGTCCAGCGCCTCGGGATCGGAGGGGATCATGCGAGGCACCCCTTCAGCCGCATCAGCCCTCTTCGGATCCAGGCCTTCACCGTGCCGAGCGGCATCTCCAGCCGCGCCGCGATCTGGGCGTGGGAGAGGCCGTGCACGAAGGCGAGGACGATGCCCTCGCGGTTCCGGTCCTCCAGCGCGGCCAGGCACTCGTGCAGGCGGCCGTGCTGCTGGGCGGCGGCCAGGCGCTCCAGTGCCTCCGGCGCCACCGCGGTGTCGCCGAGGGCGGGATCATCGGAGGGGGTCTCGCGCCCCCGGGCGCGGGCGAGGTCCAGGGCGGCGTTGCGGGCGATGGCACCGAGCCAGGCCGCCCCCTCCCCGCGCGCGGCGTCAAACTGCCCGGCGCGGGAGGAGACCTTCAGCACGGCGTCGTGCAGCGCGTCCGCTGCCGCGTCCCGATCCCGCAGGATGGCGAGGGCGATGCCGAAGAGGCGCGCCCCCTGCACCTCGTAGAGGTGCCGCAGGGCGCCGGCCTCGCCACCGGCGACGGCGCGGATCAGTTCGGCAATGTCGGGCGCCGCATGGCTGTCAGGCATAGGCCTCACGATACAGCGCCACGATCTCCGACGCATCCGGCACGCGCGGATTGTTGGCGGGGCTGCCGGAGGCGAGGGCCTGGGCGGCCATGGTGTCCAGCAGCCCGTCCCAGCGCTCGGCGGGGATGCCGTGGGCGGCGGGGCTGGGGACGCCGAGTTCCCGGTTCAGGGCCTGCAGCTCCTCCACCAGCTTCCGGCCGGCGGTGGCGTCGTCATCCCCCTCCCCCGCCACGCCCATGACGCGCGCGGCCTCCGCGTAGCGCGGCAGGGCGGATTCCAGGCCGAAGCGGGTGACGGCGGGGAGGAGCATGGCATTGGACAGGCCGTGCGGCACGTGGAAATGGGCGCCGATCGGGCGGGACATGCCGTGCACCAGCGCGACGGAGGCGTTGGAGAAGGCCATGCCCGCCAGCATGGCGCCGCGCATCATCGCCTCCCGCGCCTCCTCGTCCCGCGGGCCGTTGCCGCCGCGCCGCGCGTCGGCGTAGGCGCGGCGGAGGTTGGGGGCGATCAGGCGCATGGCGAGGCGGGCGTAATCGTCGCTCATCGGGTTGGCGCGGCGGCTGACGAAGGCTTCCAGTGCGTGGGTCAGGCTGTCCACGCCCGTATCGGCCACCGTGCGGGCGGGGACGGTCCAGGTGAGGTGATGGTCCACGATCGCGGCCAGCGGCAGGGCGCCGAGGCCGGAGATGAGCATCTTCTCGTCATTCGCCGTGTCGGTGATGACGGTGAACTTCGTCGCCTCGCTGCCCGTGCCGGCGGTGGTGGGGATGCAGACCACGGGCACGGCGCCCTTGTTGGCCTGCGCGGGCACTTTCAGGGCGCGGATATGCACCCCCTCCGGGGCGGCGGCGAGGATGGCAATGGCCTTGGCGGTATCCATCGGGCTGCCACCACCGAAGCCGATGAGGCAGTCGTAGTCGCCGGCGCGGAAGGCCTGCACACCGGCTTCCACCACCGTGTCGGTCGGGTCCGGCACCGTCTCGTGGAACACGTCCGCCGCGATCCCGGCGGCGCGGAGCGGGGCGAGGACGCGGTCGACCGTGCCGGAGGAGGCCATCCAGGGATCGGTGACGATCAGGGGCCGGGAGAGGCCGAGCCCGGCGAGGACGGAGGCCACCTCCGACACGGCGCCACCGCCCGAGAGGATCAGGCGCGGCGCGAGCAGCTGGACAGGCATGGATGCGTTCCCCCGGGCTTGTTGCCGGGCATCCTGCGTGGCTGGGCGGCCCCCGGCAATGCCGGGAGCACTACCGGAAGAGGGCGATCAGCGCGTGGATCACCGTCGCGCCGCCGATGGGCGCAACGAGCAGCAGGACGAGGTTCAGGGCGACGATCCAGACCAGGACCTTCTCCCCTTTCGGCGTGATCCGGGGCTTCGGTGGGTCCGGCCGCCAGGGGCCGGCACCCGGCAGGTCCAAGAACATCGGCCTCTCTCCTTCCCGTCACGGGGTGAAGATCGTGCGCCTTTCGCGCCTGACCAGGGCCAGGGCGCTACGCGGCGGGCGCCGGGGAGAGGGCACGCCGTTCCCGGGCGGCGGCATAGGCCGCGAGGCGGCGCTGCGCGACGGGGGCGATCCCGCCATCCGCCTCCGCGTCGAAACGCGGCAGATCCTCCGCGAAGTGGCAGGCGGCGGTGTGGCCGGGGGCGATTTCGCGGAGCGGCGGGTCCTGCTCCCGGCACACGGCCTGCGCCACGGGGCAGCGGGTGTGGAAGCGGCAGCCCGGCGGGATGTTCAGCGGGCTCGGCAGGTCGCCGCCGAGCGGCGTGACGGCGCCGCGGCGGGACGGGTCGGGTCGCGGGATGGCGGCCAGCAGGGCGCGCGTATAGGGGTGGCGCGGGTTGGAGAAGAGTTCCCGCTTCCCCGCCACCTCCACGATGCGGCCGAGATACATGACGGCCACCCGGTCGGCGACGTGCTTCACCACCGCCAGATCGTGCGCGATGAAGAGGTAGGAAAGGCCGAGGCGCTGCTGCAGGTCGCCGAGCAGGTTCACCACCTGCGCCTGGATGGAGACGTCGAGCGCGGAGACGGGCTCGTCCAGCACCATCACCTCCGGCTCCACGGCCAGCGCCCGCGCGATGCCGATGCGCTGGCGCTGGCCGCCGGAGAACTCGTGCGGGTAGCGGTCCGCGTGGAAGGCGCGCAGCCCCGTCAGGCGCAGGAGTTCCTGCACGCGAGCCTTCCGGCTGGCGGCGTCGCCGATGCCGTGCACGGCCATCGGCTCCGCGACCGTGTCCGCAACCGTCAGGCGCGGGTTGAGGCTGGCATAGGGGTCCTGGAACACGATCTGCAGGTGCCGGCGCAGGGCGCGCAGCTTCGCGCCGCCGATATTCGTGACGTTCTGGCCCTTGAAGAGGATATCGCCGCCGGTCGGCTCGATCAGGCGCATCACCACGCGGGCCGTGGTGGACTTGCCGCAGCCGCTCTCCCCCACCAGGGCCAGGGTCTCGCCCCGGTGCAGGGCGAAGGACACGCCGTCCACGGCGCGCACGGCGCCGACCTGACGGGAGACGATGATCCCCTTCTTCACGGGGTAGTGCTTGGCGACGGAGACCGCTTCGAGGAGAGGCGTTTCCGTCATGCGGCGATGTCCAGGGCGAGCTCCACGGGCGCGCGGATGCAGGCGGCGCGGTGGTTTGGGCCGAGTTCTCGGAGCGGGGGGTCCTGCTCCGTGCAGGCGCGGATGGCGAAGGGGCAGCGCGGGTTGAAGCGGCAGCCGCTGGGGAGGGCGAAAGGCGGCGGCACGCTGCCGTCGATGGAGAGCAGGCGGTCCCGCTCCTCCTCGATGCGGGGGATGCTGCCGAGCAGGCCGATGGTGTAGGGGTGCTGCGGGTCCTCGAAGATGTCCTTCGCGGTGCCGCGCTCCACCACGCGGCCGGCGTACATCACCGCCACTTCGTCCGCCATCTCCGCCACCACGCCGAGGTCGTGGGTGATGAGGATGACCGACATGCCCGTCTCCGCCTGCAACTCCCGCAGCAGGTCGAGGATCTGGGCCTGCACGGTCACGTCCAGCGCGGTGGTCGGCTCGTCCGCGATCAGCAGGCGTGGGGAGCAGGCGAGCGCCATGGCGATCATCACGCGCTGGCGCATGCCGCCGGAGAGCTGGTGCGGGTACTCCGCGAAGCGGCGCTCCGGCGAGGGGATCCGGACGCGGCGCAGCGCCTCGATGGCGCGATTCTTCAAGTCGGCCGCGCTCGCCTTCGCATCGTGGGCGCGCATCGCCTCCATCAGCTGGTCCCCGACGCTGTGCACGGGGTTCAGCGAGGTCATGGGCTCCTGGAAGATCATGGCGATGTCGCCACCGCGCACGCCGCGCATCTCCGCAGGCGAAAGGGCGGCGAGGTCGCGCTCGTCCAGCATCACCCGGCCCTGCGCGACGCGGCCGGGGTTCGGCACCAGCCGCATGATAGAGAGGGAGAGCATGGACTTGCCGCAGCCGCTCTCCCCCACGATCCCCAGCGTCTTGCCGCGGGGCACGTCGAGCGTCACGCCGTCCACGGCCGCGATGTCGCCGGCGCTGCTGCGGAAGACGGTGCGGAGGTCCTCGATACGGAGGAGGGAGTCACTCATGCCGCCCACGGTCATGCCCAGGGGAAGCTCGGCGGGCTGATCTTCTCCACGGGGCGGTGTGCCCAGTCCTGCGACGGGGCGCGGTCCAGGATGCGCTTCTGCGCCTCGTGCAGGTGCGCGGCCGCGCCCTCGTAATCCATCGTCAGTACCATTCCGTCCTTCACGACGAGCTGGCCGTCCACGTAGACGTCGCGCAGCGCGCGATCCCCGGCGGCGTAAACGAGGCTGCGCATCGGGTCGCGGCCCGGGCGCATCATCGGGTGCTCCGCGTTCACCAGCACGATGTCCGCGCGGCAGCCGGGCGCGAGGCGGCCGATGTCATCGCGGCCCAGCGCCTTAGCCCCGCCGATGGTGGCTGAATCAAAGATTTCGGTGGTGGTCACGGCGCGCGGATCGGTCGCCTGGGTACGGGCGAGATAGCCGACGAGGCGCATCTCATCGAGCATATTGTGGGGATAGGTGTCCGTGCCGAGCCCCATGTTCACCCCGGCGCGCTTGTAGCGGCCAAAGTTCTTCATGGTGATGCCGCGCCGCGCGAAAACGGTGGGGCAATGGGCGACGGTGGTGCCTGTCTCCGCGAGCCGGGACAGGTCGGAGTTCGTGTGCCAGGGCGTGGAGGGATGGTCGTCCAGGAAGATGCCGTGGCCGATGATGGCGCGGTCGTTCAGCAGGTTCATGGCGTCCAGCCAGCCGATCGGCGTGTAGCCGTGGCGACGGGTGATCTCGTGGAACTCCACCACGGATTGCGCGGCGTGGATCTGCCAGGACAGGCCGCGGGCGGTCGCCTCCTGGCTGCTCTCACGCAGAAGTCCCTCCGCGCAGGTGTCGATCTGAGCGGGCACCACCATGCCGAAGAGGCGGCCGCTCTCGTGCTGCTTCGCGCGGTCGATGAGGTTCAGCGCCTCACCCATGGCCTTCTCGCCGGCCGCTTCGTCCCACTCGTACTCCACCACGTGGCCGTTCTTCGTGAACCAGCGGGCGGAGCGGAACATGGGAGCGACGCAGACCCGCATCCCGCTCTCCGCCAGCAGGTCCAGCCAGCCGGGATGGGCCATGGAGAGGTCGGCGACGGTGGTGACGCCGGAGAGGAGCAGTTCGGAGAGCGCCACGCGCACGCAGCTCGGCACCGCATCCGCGTCGGCGCGGAAGATCGGCATGTATTCGTAGAGGGAGGAATTGTAGAGACCGGGCGAGCCGATCTCGTCGATCAGCCCCTTATTCATGGGCTCGGAGGATGGGTGGGAGTGGATATTCACCAGCCCCGGCATCACCATCAGGCCGCGGCCCGGGATCTCCTCGTCCACGGGGCCGGTATAGGCGCGGCCGACGAAGGTGATGGTGCCGCCGTCGAAGGCGACATCGGCCCCGGTCAGGTAGGTGTGACGCCCCGCCGAGGCGTCCCAGGCGACGGCGACATCGGCGTCACGGATCACGGTGATGGTCATCGTTCGTCCCCGGCAGGAGGTGGCGGGCGGCCGCTCAGCGCGGCCGCCCGGAAGCATCAGCGCGTCAGGCGGATATCCAGGCCCTTGTAGATCGACACGCCGTAGAGGCCGTGCGGCCGCGCGCCCTCCACCCGGGTGGAGGTGGCGAGCCACATCGGCGTGCGGATCATGGGGATCCAGACATTCGCATCGGCCAGGCGGCGCTGCAGCTTGCCGATGGCCTCCGCCCGCGCGGCGGGGTCGGTGGCGGTCTTCGCCGCGGTCAGCAGGGCGTCCGTCTCCGGGTCGTTCCAGTTCATCCGGTTCGGCGTGGGTCGGTTTCCGGAGGAGAAGTAGAGCGACAGCGCGTCGGTGGCGGAAACGTAGGGGTAGGAGATGGTGAAGGCGTCGAACTCCTGCGTCGCCAGCTTGCCCCAGCCCACCGTCGCGTCCCAGAGTTGGATGCGCAGCTCGATCCCCACCCGGCGCAGGTCGGCCTGCATGGCCTGCAGCATGGTGTTGTTGATCTGCTGCTGCAGCGCGTAGACGAGCAGGGAGGCGCGCTGGCCGTCCTTCACGCGCACGCCGTCCGGGCCCATGGTCCAGCCGGCCGCGTCCAGCACGCGCCGCGCCTCGTCCGGGTTATAGCGCGGGATCATCCGCCCGGCCTCCGCATCGGCATCCAGCGCGGCGGGGTTGATCATCTCCGTCGCCGGCGTAGCGGTGCCGAAATAGGCGGCGCGGGTGATCGCGTCCTTGTTCACGGCTAGGTTGGCGGCGCGGCGGATGGCCGGGTCGCTGGCCACGGGCTTGTCCACGCGGAAGCCGAAGAAGATGTCGTAGAAGTAGATCGGCTGCTGCTGCATCCGCACCGTCGGCACGCGCTTCAGCCCCTCGATCGCGAAGGCCGGCAGGTAGCCGCCGCCGAGCACGTCGCCCTGGCCGGACTGGATGGCGGCGATGCGCGTGTTCGCCTCGGGGATCACGCGCATCACGATGCGCCCGATCTGCGGGGACGGGTTCTGGAAGATCGGCGGCCCCCAGTTGTAGCCCTCGTGACGGGTCATCACGAGTTCCTGGCGCGGCGTCCAGCTCGCCCAGCAATAGGGGCCGGTGCCGTTGAAGCCCTGCACGCCGAAATTGTCGCCCAGCCTCTCGACCGTAGCCTGATCGACGATGGAGGCGAAGTACTGGGCGAGCTGGTAGAGCAGCTCGCTGTAGGGCTCCTTCAGCTTGTACTCGACCGTATAGTCGTCGATGGCCGTCACGGATTCTACCACGCCGGCGCGGTAGCGCACGGGGCTGCGCGTGGCGGGATCGGCCCAGCGGGTGATGGAGTAGGCGACGTCCCGCGCCGTCATCGGCTTGCCGTCGCAGAACTTCACGCCGCGGCGGAGATGGAAGGTGTAGGTCTTGCCGTCCGGGCTAACTTCCCACCGCTCGGCGAGGCCGGGGCGGATGGTGCGCTGGTCCCAGTCCATGGAGACGAGCGTGTCCGCCATCAGGAACAGGGCGTCGCCGGCCGCGGTGGCGGCGGAACGGGCGGGGTCGTAGCGATCTGCGTCGATCTCGCGCAGCACCACCAGCGTGTCGCGCGGCGCCGCCTGCGCCATGGCCTGCTCGGCCGGTATCATCGCGGATGCCGCCAGCAGCGCGGCGCCCCAGAACCTCTTCATCATCCCAGCCCCTCTCGGTTTCTCAGACGCGCAGCTTCGGGTCCAGCGCGTCGCGCAGCGCATCCCCCAGCAAGTTGAAGACCAGCACCACCAGGAAGATCGCCACCGATGGGATGATGGCGATATGCGGCGCGAAGAACAGGAAGTTGCGCCCATCCGCCGCCATGGCGCCCAGCTCCGCCGTGGGCGGCTGCGCGCCGAGGCCGAGAAAGGAGAGCGCGGAGCCGAGCAGGATGACCTGCCCGAAGCGCAGCGTGGCGAAGACGAAGATGGGCGAGAGGCAGTTGGGCGCGACGTGGCGCAGGATGATGCGAGAATCCGACATGCCCGTCGCCCGCGCCGCCTCGATGTAGTCCAGCGCCATGATGGCGAGCGCCGAGCCGCGCACGATGCGCGCCATCAGCGGCACGGTGGCGACCGAGAGGGCGAGCACCACGGCCGGGATGCCCGGGCCGAAGATGGCCGCCAGCGCCAGGCCGAAGAGGATGGCGGGGAAGGACAGCATCACGTCCATCAGCCGCATCAGCACCGCATCCAGCCGCCGGTAGAAGGCCGCGGTGAAGCCGATCAGCGCGCCGATGCCGCCGCCCAGCAGCACGGAGGCGAGGCCCATCGCCAGCGTCTGCCGCAGCCCGTAGAGGGTGCGCGTCACCATGTCCCGTCCCTGCGCGTCCGCGCCCAGCGGCAGGCCGGGGGAGCCCGGCGCGGCCATGGCGCTGGCCAAGTCATTGTCATAGGGGTCCGTGGGCGAGAGCACGGGGGCGAGCAGCGCGGCGCCGATCAGCAGCACGGCCAGGAACAGCGCCGCAGCGGCCACGGGCTCCCGGAGCAGGCGACCCAGGGTGCCGGGGCGGCGCGGCGGGGCGGCCTCCGCGGCGGGTGCGGGTGCGGTCGTCGCGCTCATGCCGTCCTCATGCGCGGGTCGAGGGCCGCGTAGAGCACGTCCACGATCAGGTTGATGATGATGAAGCCCAGGGACAGGACGATGATGGTGCCCTGCGCCATCGGGAAATCCGCCGAGAGGATGGCGCCCACGGCCAGCCGCCCCACGCCGGGCCAGGAGAAGACCGTCTCCGTTACCACCGCGCCGCCGAGCAGGAAGCCGATCTGCAGGCCGATGAGGGTGACAACGGGGATCATCGCGTTGCGCAGCGCGTGGCGGGTGACAACGCGGAACTCGCCCAGCCCCTTCGCGCGGGCGGTGCGGACATGGTCCACGCCCAGCACGTCCAGCACCGCCGTGCGGGTCATGCGCGCCACGGGGCCGATGAAGGTGCCGCCGAGCGCGATGGCGGGAAGCGCGATGGCCTGCAGCCCCTCCGAGGTCCAGATCGGACCCGCGCGGCCGGTGAAGGGCAGGAGCTGGAGCTTGAAGCCGACGTACCAGATCAGCAGCAGCCCGAGGAAGAAGACTGGGATCGAGCCGCCCGCGACGGCGATGGCGGTGATGACCCGGTCCACCACCGTACCTCGCCAGTAGGCGCCGGCGGTGCCGAGGGCGATGCCGAGCGGAATGGCCCAGATCAGGCTGGCGAACATCAGCTCCAGCGTCGGCCCCACCGTGTTGCCGAGCTCCTGCATCACCGACACGTTGTTGATGATGGAAACGCCGAGATCGCCCTGCAGCAGGCGCCAGAGATAGATGCCGAACTGCTCGTAGAGCGGCCGGTCCAGCCCCATGTCGCGGCGGATGGCCGCCACCACGTCCGGCGTGGCAGAGGGACCGGCGCGCACCACCGCCGGATCGCTCGGCACCACCTGCATCAGCAGGAACCCGACCAGGACGACCCCGAGCAGCACGGGGATAGCCATCAGCAATCGCTGGAAGGCGTGGCGCCCCATGGGATCAGGCCGCCGGGGCGCGAAGCGCGTCCGCCGCCGCCGCGCGCAGGGCGCCGTGGCGGTCGAAGATCGCCTCGCCGCCGCGCAGGGTGATGTCCGCCTGCGTCGTCAGGATCTCCTCCGGCGCGATGGAGAAGATGTCCTTCGACAGCACGGCGACGTCCGCCAACATCCCCGGCTCCAGCGTGCCGCGCCGGTCCTCTGCGAACTGGCTGTAGGCGCCGCACCAGGTGTAGCAGTGCACAGCCTCCTCCACCGTCAGCCGCTCCGCCTCGCCCAGCACGGTGCCCTTGTTCGTCTTCCGCGTGACCATGGTGAAGAGGTTGATGAAGGGATCCACGCTGGAAACGGGGGAGTCGGAGGAGGCGGAAGGGTGATGCCCCTCGTCCAGCCAGGTCTTCATCGGATAGGCGGCCTCGGTCCGCTCCAGCCCGAGGTTCTTCACGTACAGGTCGCCGAACTCGTACATGAACACGGGCTGCGGCACGGGCAGGATGCCGTTGGCCTTCATGCGCCGCCGCTGATCGGGGGTGAGGAAGCCGCAGTGCTCGATGCGGTGGCGGCGGCCGGCGAGCGGGGCATCCCCCTCCCCCGCCCTCTCCATGCCCACCAGCACCTGCTCGATCGCGGCGTCGCCGATGGCGTGGATGTCCAGCTGCCAGCCCTGGCGGTGATACAGTGCCAGCAGGCGGTCCATCGTCTCGTCGGGGAACATGAACATGCCGGTGCCGCCGCCGGCGCTCTCCAGGTACGGGTCGAAGAAGGCGGCGGTCAGGCCGCCAGCGGAGCCGTCCCCGAAAACCTTCACCGCGCCCCAGGCCAGCATGTCGTCCGTGTGGTCGGGGCGCAGCCCCTCGTCCCAGGCGGCCCCCGCAATGCCCTCGGGGTTGCCGGCCAGCACCTGCCACATGCGCTGCACCAGCCGCCCCTCGGACAGGGCGCGGCGGTAGGCGGCGATCTCGTTCAGCCCGGCGGTCATGCCGACATTCATGTCGCTGGCCGTGGCGAAGCCGCGCGCGGCTAGGTCGCGCCCCGCCGCCTCGATGGCCGCCACCATGGCGTCCTCGCTCGGCATCGGCATGGCATCGACGATCAGGCGCTTGGCGCGCTCCAGGAACAGGCCGGTGAGCCCGCCATTCTTCCGCTCGATCGCGCCGCCCTCGGGATCCGGCGTGTTGTGCCCGATGCCGGCCGCCCTCATCGCCGCGCTGTTCGCCACGCCCATGTGGCCGCAGGTCCGCACGATGTAGACGGGATTATCGGGGGAAACCCGGTCCAGCTCCTGCGCCGTCGGATGGCGGCCGATATCCAGCTCGCCATGGTCGTAGCCGCGGCCGAGCACCCAGGCGCCCTTCGGGGCCTTCTTCGCCGCCTCACCGACGCGGTTCAGCACCTCGTCCAGCGAGCGGGTGCCGGTCTCCGGCCGCAGGTTCACCTGCGAAAGCCCCAGCCCGTAGGGCAGCAAGTGCATGTGAGCCTCGTTGAAGGCCGGGATCACCACCCGGCCTTCCAGATCCACCCGCCTTGTCCCGGCGGGGGCCATCCCCTCCACCTCATCCTTGGTGCCCACGGCCGCCACGCGGCCTTCGACGATGAGCAGGGCTTCCGCGAAGCCGTTGGCCAGCCCGCGGAAGACCCGCCCGCCGGAGAGGAGGAGGGGCGCGCTCAAGAGCGGTAGTCCTGGCCCTCGATTATGCTCAGCGCCGCATCCCAGGCGAACTCGGCATGGGCCAGGGCGTGCGGACCGTTGAACTGCGCCGCGGTCTTCAGCCGCACCTCTTCCGGCGGGAGGACGAGCTCGGCGCCGCCGGACAGCGCGGCGATCTGGGCGGAGCAGGCGCGCTCCAGGTAGTAGATCTGGTTCCAGGCCTCGGGGATGGAGCGGCCGCCGGCGAGAAGGCCGTGGTTCACCAGGATCATCGCCTTGTTGTCCGGGCCGAGGTCGGCGATCAGCCGGTCCCGCTCGTCCAGGTCCAGCGCGATGCCCTCATAGCCGTGGTAGGAGAGGTGGCCGTAGAACTTGAGCGCGTGCTGGGAGATCGGAAGTAGCCCGTGCTTCTGGGCGGAGACGGCAATGCCGGCCGCGCTGTGCGTGTGCACCACGCAGCTCAGGTCGTGCCGCGCCATGTGGATGGCGGAGTGGATGGTGAAGCCGGCGGCGTTCACGCGGCGGCTCTGCCCGGCGAACTCGGCGTCGCCGTCCAGCACGTTGCCGTCCACGTCGATCTTCACCAGGTCGCTGGCGCGCATGTTCTCGAACAGCACGCCGTAGCGGTTGATGAGGAAGTGGTGCTCCGGCCCGGGGATGCGGGCGGAGATGTGGGTGTAGATGAAGTCCGTCCAGCGGTGATGCGCGATCAGCCGGTACAGGGCGGCGAGGTCGCAGCGGATCTTCCACTCCTCGGCGGACATATTGGCGGGGGCCGCGCCGTCGCGGGCCAGAGAGGGCGGGGTGGCAACGTTCATCGGGGGGTCCTCCGTGGGGCGGGATGGTCCGCCCTCCCATGACGGATCGTCAACCCGGATATGCGGAGACTTCGCCTTTGTTGGGCAGCACCTGCCCAATCCCGCCGCAGCGCGGCGCCGGATTGGGCGGCCCCCTGCCCGTCTAGCGACGCAGCGCCAGTCGTTCCGGCGGCGGGCCGGATGGTGCGGCGGCGAAGGCGGCGCGCACGTCTTCGGGCCAGAGACAAACCTTGCGCGCCACGAGGTCCACGCAGAGGAAGAGCAGCTCGCACCGCGCGCTCTCGAACCCGGCATCCGCGTGGAAGAGGCGGTGGCGGATGAGCAGGCGCTTGTCGTCATGGTCCAGCACCTGGCTCTCGGCCGCGAGCGGATCGTCCTGCCGCACCTCCCGCCTATAGGAAACCCAGTTCTCCGCCGCGAAGGTGCCGAGCTCCCGCGCCCGGAAGGCGGGGCCGAGGCCGAGGGAGGGCCAGAGCGCGTCCGTCGCCATGTCGAACACGGCGACATAGGGGGCGAGGTTCATGTGGCCGTAGTGATCCACCCATTCCGGCCGCACGCGGGCCAGGACGGGGCGCGTCACCGGGGCTTGCATCAATGGGGCTTGCGGATGATCCATTTCGGGTCCTGCACCTCCAGCGGCAGCCCCTGCGCGGCCGCGAACTCGTCCGCGGCGCGCTTCACGCCCGGCCAGGGATAGTCGTCCCCCACCAGGATGCCGCCGGGGCGCAGCAGGGCCCAATAGGCCTCGATGTCGCGCCGCACCGGTTCGTACTCGTGCGCGGCGTCGATGTGGACGAGGTCGGGGCGCAGGCCCAGCCGGCGCAGGATGACGGCGGCGTTCTCGCTCGTCTGCGGCAGCGGCACCACGCGGTCGGCGTGGCCGGCATGCACCATGTTCGACAGGAACTGCCAGTAGAGGCCAGGCCAGCCGTGAACGAGGCCGAGGCTGTCCATGATCCGGTCCGGCCTTTCCCGGTTCCAGTGCTCCGGGCTGCCGAGGAAGGTATCGATCGCCACCAGGGCGGAATCCGGGGCCGCCCGCCGCATCGCCTCCGCGATGGAGACGGCGGACTGGCCCTTCCAGACCCCGACATCCAGCGCCAGGGCCGGCCGCACCTCCTCCACCGCGCGGGCCAGGGCGGGGTGGGCGCCGTTCCAGCCCTGCAGGTCCGGGGCGCGGATGGGCGCGAAGCCGGCGTAGATGTCGGCGCCGTGCAGCGCCGCCATCACCCGCGCCGCGGCGGGGGTGAGCCCCGCCGCGGAGGCGGCCATCGTCGGTGCCGCGGCGGCGGCCTCGCTCAATGGATCTCGTCGGCGCGGGACAGCGCCTCCCGCAGTGTGGCGACCGTGAAGTCGCGGGAAGCGCAGAGGTCCAGGATCACCTTCTCCCGTCGCGACAGCAGCTCGATCGCGGAGGGGATCTTCGTCACCGCGTCGTGCGGGATCACCACGGCGCCGTGCCGGTCCGCGTGCACCACCGCGTCGTGGTGGCAGGCCATGCCGTGGACCGAGACCTCCTGCCCGTACTGCACGATGTGCACGTAGGCGTGGGATGGGTTCACGACGCCTGCGATTAGCTGGAACCCGGCCGCGATCATGTCCAGGTCGCGGATGGAGCCGTTGGTGACGCAGCCTTGGGCGCCGAGCGCCTTGTGGACGTTGGTGTTCACCTCGCCCCAGAAGGCGCCGGTGCCGGGCGTGTCGTCCAGGTCCTGCAGGATCACCACGGTGGGCAGGGCGGCCTCGGCCACGTACTCGTACCAGCCGATGCGGGCGGCGCGGTCCACCTCCTTCGCGCGGCCGGAGGGATGGGCGGCGCGAATCGTGCCGGTGCGCGCCAAGCCGCAGATCGGCGGCAGCGAGGTGCTGGCGGGAACCAGCGGCCGCACGGTGAAGCCGTGGCCGCGCCGGTGCGGGGCCACCATCTCCAGCGCGTTGCAGATGGTGGGCGTGTCCCAGGCCCGCAGGGCCTCGAGGTCCGCGGCGGTGAAGGGGTATTCGGGCATCGGTTCCTCTCGCGGTCCTCGGGCGTTGCGCCTCCGGGCCCTGGGTGGCCGGCCGGGCCTGAAGCAGCCGGGCCGGGATCGGCCGATCCGGTTCAGGCGGTCCGGGGTCGGCCGGGCCGGGAAGCGGCGCGCAGCATCGCCGCGCCGGGGCCGGAGGGCAAATCCACCCGGAGCCGCCGCGATGGGGGCGATGACAGGCGCGGCGCGGTGGGCCGCTTGTTCCGGCCACGGTCCGGGGGCTAGCCTCGCGCGGAGATGAACATTGCCCCGCCCGCGCCGGCGCCCGCCGAAACGGCCGCGGCGGGCGCCCCCCCTCCCCCGGCGCACGCGCCGGGCGGCACCGCCCGCAACCCCGCCCCCCTGGCCGGCCGGATCGGCACGCGGGCCGCGCTGATCGCGCTGCTCATGCTCGGCGTGGTCGGGCTGCTCACCGCCACCGCCCTGCTGCTGAGCGAGCGGCAGATCACGATCGTCGAGCGGATCGCGGGCGAGGACCAGGAGGCGGACGCGGCGGTGGACCGCTTCGCCGGCAGCCTCGCCGACTTCACCTCCCAGATCATGCGGGCCCTGGCGGGCGTGATCCCTCCGCGCGCGGCCGCCGGACTGATGGTGCGCGGGGGGGAGCGCGTGCAGGAGACCTTCGCCGAGGTGGAGCGGCGGCTGGGCCGGGAGATCGACCCCATCGTGCTCGCGGGCGCCCGGGACATGGCCGGCCGCATGACGGAGATCGCCGAGCGGGCGCGGGAGGCCTTCGCCGCGAATCGCCGCGCGGATTTCCTCGGCATCCAGGAGGAGTGGCTGGACGCGCAGTCCAGCTTCAACGTGATGATGCTCGCCGCCCGCCGCATCGTGGTGGCGCACAACGCGGCCACGCTGGAGCGGTCCCACGCGCTGAACGCCGCGGCGCGCCGAATCGTGCTCGGCGCGGGGGCGGTCGGGGTGCTGGGCTGCGCCCTGATCCTCTACGTGCTGCTGCGGCTGATCGCGCGCCCGGTGGGGCGGCTGGCCCGCGCGATGGACCGCCTCTCCGCCGGCGCCCTCGACACCGAGGTGCCGGAGACGGGGCGAAGCGACCAGGTGGGCGAGATGTCCCGCGCCGTGCTGGTGTTCAAGGACAGCCTGCTCGCCGCCCGCGCCCTGACCGACCAGGCGCTGGAGAACGCGCGGCGCACGGCCGTGGCCACCACCCAGGCCTCCGACGCGATCGGGGGGGTGAGCGACGGCGCCATGACCCAGCTCTCCGAGCTGCGCCAGACGGCGGAGGCCCTGTCCCAGACCACGGAGGGCATCGCCGACGTCTCCCGCGCCACCGCCGAGGCGCGGGACGGGGCGGAGCGGGCCAAGGCGGTGGTGGCGGAGAACCTGCCGAAGATCGGCACGCTGATCGGGCTGGTGGACGCGGTGGGCGAGGACACGGAGCGCGTGACGCGGATCGCCAACACCATCGGCCGCATCGCCACGCAGACGAACATCCTGGCGATCAACGCCGCCATCGAGGCGGCGCGGGCCGGGGAGCACGGGCGCGGCCTCTCCGTGGTGGCGGAGGAGGTGCGGTCTCTGGCGACCTCCGCCGAGGCGCTGGCGCAGGAGATCGCGGATGTCGTGGTGGCCGCCGGCCGCCGCGCGCGGGAGGGCAGCGGCACCGCCGCCGCCGTGGGAGAGGCGATGGACGGGCTGGAGCACATGGTGGCCGAGAGCGCGCGGCTGGCGACCTCCATCGCGGTGGCGATGGAGCAGCAGCAGGCGGTGGTGGCGGGGCTGGGCGAGCGGGTGGAGGTGCTCACCCGCATCGGCCAGTCCAACGCCACGGCGGCGGAGGAGATCACGGTGACGATGATCGACCTCTCCCGCCTGGCCGGCGACACGCGGCGGGTGGTGGAGAGCCTGGCGGTGCCGGACGCCGCGACCGAGGGCGGGCGGGGGAACACGGCGTGAGCGAGGCGGTGTCCATCCTCGTCGTCGAGGATTCCTCCTTCAACCGCCTGGTCCTGAAGAAGCGGCTGGCGGAGCTGGGCTACACGGGCATCACGGAGGCGGTGGACGGTGTGGAAGGCCTCGCCGCGATCGAGCGCGGCGCCTTCGACATCGTTCTGCTGGACCTGGAGATGCCGCGCCTGGACGGAATCGGCGTGCTGGAGGCGCTGCACGCCGCGCGCGGGGCGGCGCCGCCGGTGATCGTCATCTCCGCGCTGACGGAGATGGAGAAGATCGTCCGCTGCATCGAGCTCGGCGCGGAGGACTACCTGCCGAAGTCCTTCGACCCGCCCCTGTTGCGCGCGCGGCTGGGCGCGGTGCTGGAGAAGAAGCGGCTGCGCGACCTGGCCGACCAGCGCCTGGCCGCGCTGGAGGCGGAGCTGGAGAGCGCCCGCGCCGCCCAGCTCGACCTCGTGCCGCGGGACTTCGCGGTCATCGCCCCGCCCGGCCTCTCCCTGCACGCGGCCATGATCCCGGCCCGGCAGGTGGGCGGCGACCTCTACGACGCCGTGCGCCTCGCCCCCGGCCTGCTCCTCGCGGGGGTGGCGGACGTCTCGGGCAAGGGGGCGCCGGCGGGGCTGACCATGGCGCGCACCCTCGGGCTGATCCGCGCCGCGGCCGTGATGCTCTCGGCCGGCGGGCAGGTGCCGGACCCGGCGGCCATCCTGGAAAGGGCCAATGACGACCTCTCCCGCGAGAACGAGAGCCAGACCTTCGTGACGGTGGTGCTGGCGGCGATCGACGCCGCCTCCGGCACCGGGCGCATCGCGCTGGCCGGGCACGAGCCGCCCTTCATTCTCGGGAACGGGGCGGCGCGGGTGCTGACCGGCCTCTCCCGCCAGCCGCCGCTCGGCACGATGGAAGGCTATCCCTACCGCTCCGACCCGCTGGCCCTGGCGCCGGGGCAGGCGCTGTTCCTCTTCTCGGACGGGGTGACGGAGGCGGAGGACGGCGCGGACGGCTTCTTCGGGCGGGAGCGTCTGGCCGAAAGGCTGGCGGAGACCGCGGACGCGCCGCCGCGCGCCGTGGTGGACACCGTGCTGGAGGCCGTGGCCGGCTTCGCCGGAGGCGCGCCGCAGGCCGAC
The DNA here is from genome assembly GCF_037040815.1 of Pararoseomonas sp. SCSIO 73927. Lineage (NCBI taxonomy): Bacteria > Pseudomonadati > Pseudomonadota > Alphaproteobacteria > Acetobacterales > Acetobacteraceae > Pararoseomonas > Pararoseomonas sp. SCSIO 73927. The sequence goes on along the minus strand of NZ_CP146232.1, from coordinate 3,404,183 downwards.
GACATCACGGTCCTCGCCGTGCGGCGGGGCTGAGGCCCCGGCGGCTCCTCAGGCGTCCCGGCGGGTCCGCCTCTCGGCCGGCGGCCGGGGATCGGGGCGCGTGGGACGACGGAACACGATGGACACGCCGTCCAGCACCGCTGCGGGACGCCCGTCCACCAGGATCGTGCCGTCCGCGGTCAGGCTCTGCGCGTTCCGGCCGATCTGGCGAAGGTCCATCCGGTACTCGACCGAGGCGGCGCCCCGCCGGACGGCCGGCAGGCTGCGCATCTCGCCGGGGCGGACCGGATCCACCTGCCCCTCGAAGCCCATCCAGGCGCCGTAATGCTCGAGGAGGCGCAGCAGGATCGCGGCATCCGCGCCCGGGTCGCCCGTAGTCTCCCGCGCCGCGGCGCGGACCGCGCCCATCCGGTGCCGGCCGTCCTGGGTGCCGAGGGAAAGAATCGTGCCCGGCCCCGGCCACTTCGGATCCGGCGGCGCCACGCTGGGCCCCTCCTCGAAACAGCCGTTGTCGTTCACCTCCCCGCCCGGGCAGGGCGGGCGGGCGGCACGGCCCGGCGGGCGGCCCATGGCGCGCCCTGCCGGGTGCGGCGCGGCCCGCCTCGGACGGATGGCCTCAGCCAGGCGTAAAAGTCGGTCGGGCATGACGGGATCCCTCGCTGACCTCTCCCGGGTCCATGGTCACGATTCTGCGATCACTCTCATCCCTAATTTTAGTGATGGGTCACATGAAGAATCATTCATGTCGCAGCTGCAACACCTTCGCCGATCCCGTCCGGCTCGAGCAAGAGAACCGGCGAGCCATTGCCCAGCACCCCCACGCCGCCCACGCCGGGCAGGCGGGCGAGGGCGGGGTGCAGGGGGCGCAACAGGATGTCCGCGCGGCGCTGCACCCGGTCCACCCCGATGGCGAGAGGGCCGGCAGCGGCGCGCGCCACCACCACGGCGCCCATCGGCGCGGGCGGCAGGCCGAGCAACGGGGCCAGGGGCAGCACGGGGCGGCCATCCCCCTCTCCCTCCAGCACCGCCTCCACCCGCGCGGCGGGGATGGCGTAGGGGTGGCCCCCCACCTCCACCAGCAGCACGGATTGGGTGGCGGCGGTGAAAGGCAGGCGCAGGGTGAAGCTGGTGCCGCGCCCGGGGGTGCTCGCGACCTCCAGCGTGCCGCCGGCGCGGCGGGCGGCCTCCTGAACCACGTCGAGCCCGACGCCGCGGCCCGAGGTTTCCGTGATCGTCTCAGCGGTGGAGAAGCCCGGGCGGAAGAGCAGCCCCTCGATGGCGGCGGGTGAGAGGCCGGGCGCCTCCTCCGGCGTCACCAGCCCGCGCTGCAGCGCCCGCGCCAGCACGCGGCCATGGTGGATGCCGCGCCCGTCGTCGGAGACACGGACGCGGATGCCCCCGGCGCGGCGGGCGGCGGAGACGCGGATCGCGGCCCGCGGCGGCTTGCCGGCGGCGCGGCGCTCCGCCGGGGTCTCGATCCCGTGGTCCACGGCGTTGCGGAGAAGGTGCAGCAGCGGGTCGGCCAGCCCCTCCACCAGGGCGCGGTCGATGGCCACGTCCTGGCCCTCCAGCACCACCTCCACCTCCTTGCCCGCCGGCTCCGCCACGGCGCGGGCCACGCGGGGCAGCCGGGCGAAGAGCGTGCCGATGGGCACCACGCGCAGCTCCATCACCGCCTCGTCCAGGCGGCGGAGCGAGAAGGAGAGACGGCTCTCCGCCTCCTCCAGCGCGTCCTCGAAGCCGCGCAGCCGGTCCGCCAGCCCTGTCAGCTCCCGCCCCGTGGGCCCGTCCAGCCGCCCGGCGATGACGGCGAGGCGGGCGATGGCATTGCGCGGGGCGCTCTCCCTCAGGGCCTCGGCCAGGGCGAGGGAGGCGGCGCGCACCTCCGCCTCCAGCGCGATCAGCCCGTCGATCGTCTCCTGCCGCACCCGCATCGTGGTGCCGCCGGCGGTGGCAGGAGCGTGGGAGGCCTCCTCCTCCGCCGCGGAGAGGGAGAGGAGGACGCGGCGGGAGGGATCGGCGGCGGTGGCGGCGCGGGAGAGGGTGTCGAGGTCGCCCGCGCTCGCCAGGAGAAGCTCGAGCAGCGGCGGGCTGGCGCCGGGCAGCGTGCGGCTGCCCAGGATCTCCGCCTCCGGCCGCAGCGCGTCGGCGATGGCGGCCTCCAGCGCCTCGCCCCCATGGCCCCTCTGCCCCATCGCCAGCCGCGCGACGTAGAGCCGCGCGCCGGCATCGAGCGCGGCGGCGGCGCGCTGGCGCGCCGTCTCGCTCAGCAGGGGCAGAAAGCCGGCGGGGATGCGGGAATCCCCCTCCCCGGCCGCCACGGGCGCGGCGCCGCCGGTCCCGGCGTGGCGGATGGCCTCCGCCAGGGCCGGGCCGCGCGCGGCGAGGATGGAGGCGGCATCAGGATCGGCGGCGCGGTCCGCCAAGTCCTCGAGGGCGAGCAGCGCGCGCTCCAGCGCGTCCCGGCCGAGGGCGCAGGCGGCCGCCGCGGCGTCCCGCGCGGCGGCGGCCAGGGCGTGGTGGCCGCCGGGCGGGGCGGCCAGCGCATCGGCGGCGGCGGCGAGGGCGGCGGTGTCCACCCGCCCCTGCGCGGCGCGAGGGATGGCCTCCGCCCCCGCCGTCTCCCCCGCGCGCGCGGACAGGAGAACGAGGCGGCGGCGCAGGCGGCCGAGGGCGGGCAGGCCGTTCGGCGCGGCGGCGGCCAGGGAGTCCAGCGCCTCGGCGAGGCCGGGCAGGCGGAGCATGCGGGCGGCGGCGGCCAGGTCCGCGGCCTCGGCCAGCGCGGCCGGGTCTTCTCCGCCGGAGAGGCCGGCGAGCAACGGGGCGGCGGCGGCGCAGCGCGAGGCGAAAGCGCCGAGCAGCGGATCGGGGCCGGCGGGCGGCGCAGTGGCGGGCGCGACCGGGGCCAGCGGCGCTGGGGCAGGCCTCGACCCACCCTCCGGCCCACCCTCCGCCAGGGCCGCGATCCGGCGCAGCAGGGCAGGGTCGGCGGGGGCGTCGCGGCGGCTCTCCAGCACGCGGGCGCGCAGGCCGCGCAGCGAATCCACCGCCGCCGTCAGCCCGTCCGCCACGCCGCCCGCGACGGCCAGCTTCCCCGCGCGGGAGAGACCGAGAAGGTCCTCGCAGCCATGGGCCAGGTCCCGCATCCCCGCGGCCCCGAGGACGGAGGCCATGCCCTTCAGGCTGTGGAAGGCGCGGAAAAGGGTGTTCACCCCCTCCCTGTCGGCCGGGGCTGAGAGAAGGCGCTCGATGGTGTCGAGGTGCTCCTCGCTCTCGGCCGCGAAGCCCTCCCAGAGGGTGTCGTCGTCCATCATGGCGACGCTCCCGTCATGGAGATCATGGCGACGCTCCCGTCGCGGGGATCATACGGCGCCCTCCACGGGCAGCCCCGCCGCCTTGCGCGCGGCGCGGCGGATCGCCTCGCCCTGCCGCTCGCCGAGATCGGGGGAGAAGGCGCCGGAGGGCTTGCCGACGACGGTGCAGGCGCCCAGCCGCCGCGCCTCCGCCGCCACCTCCCCGCCCGGCACGGCGGCGGAGGAGACGACCACCACCGCCCCTGTGCCGCGCAACGCCCAGTCCCGCAGAACGCCCAGCCCGTCCAGCACGGGCATCTCGATGTCCAGCATGATCAGGTCCGGCGCCTCGTCCGCGATCCGGGCCAGGGCCTCCCGCCCGTCCGCCGCCTCCGCCACCACGGCGAAGGCGGGGTCGGCGGAGAGGCTCTCCCGCACCAGGCGGCGCATCATGGCGCTGTCGTCCACGACCAGGGTCCGGATGACCGGAGCCGATGCGGGGGCGGCCAGGGGAGCTGCCGGATCGGCGGCGAAAGGCAGGTCTTCCCCGGCCTCGACCACGGCGCGGGCATGGGCGGTAAGGGCGGCGGCGGTGGCCGGGGCGCCGAAAACTTCCGGCAGCGGCTCCAGCGCGCGCAGCGCCGCCTTGAGGGAGGCGATCTCGGCCCCGCTCGCCAGGGCCCCGAGCGCGTCCAGCGCGCGGCGCTGCGCGGCCTCGTCCGGCGCCGCGGCCAGCCGGGCGGCCGCCTCCTCCCACTCCGGGAGGAAGAAGGCGAGAATCTCGGGATCGAGGCTCATGCCGGTCCCCGCCCCCATGGGGTAGCGGGCGCGAGGGGCACGGCCAGGGCGCGCAGCCGGATGCCGAGCGCGGCGGGATCGCCCAGCCCGGCGACCGGGCCGGCCTCGATCACCGCGCCGGGCATCCCCGCCACCACGCAGCTCTCCGGCGACTGCGCCAGCACGGCCATCCCCCTCTCGCGCATCGCGGCGGCCCCCTCGGCCCCGTCCCGCCCCATGCCCGTGAGCACGGCGCCGATCGCGCGCCGCGCCACCAGGGCGGCCGAGCGGAAGAGCATGTCGGCGGAAGGGTGCACCACGCCCGGCCCCTGCGCCAGCCGCAGCACGAGGGCGCCGGGCGGGGCATCGGCGCCGCCCCGCGCCAGGTGCCCGTCCGTCCCGCCGGGGATGACCGTCGCCTCGCCCGGGCGGGGCACGGCGCCGTGGGTGGCGAGCACCGCGGGCACCCCGCCGCGCCGGGCGAGGTGGCGCACGAAGTCCGGGCCGAGGTCGGCGGGCATGTGCTGCGCCACCACCACGGGCACGGGCAGCGGCCCGGCGGCCTCCAGCAGCGCCGCCAGCGCGTCCGGCCCGCCGGTGGAGGCGGCGAGGACCACGACGTCGCAGCCCGGGGCGATCGGGGCGTCGGGGGCGAGGCGCGGCGGCGGCCGGCCCCACCCAGGTGCCGCCCCAGGCACGGCCTCAAGCACGGTCCCGGGAATGGGGCGCGGCCGGTGCTGCCGCTGCCCGGCCCAGTGGCGCAGGCGGCCGCGCAGGGCCCGGTCGATCCCGGCCAGGTCCAGCGCACCGATGGCCGACCCCTTCCACAGCACGTCCGCGGCCCCGGCCGCCAGCGCCGCCACCGCGCCCTCCGACCCGTCCCGCGTGTGGTGGCTCACCACCACCACCGCGGGCGGGTCCGGCAGGCCGGCGAGGCGGCGCGTGGCCGCGATGCCGTCCAGGCCGGGCATCTCCAGGTCCATGGTCACGATGTCCGGGTGCAGCCGGGCGGCCAGCTCCACGGCACGATCGCCGTCGCTCGCCTCCCCCACTACGCGCAGGTCGCCATCGGCCTCGATGATCCGGCGCAGGGCCATCCGCATGAAGCCGGAATCATCCACCACCAGGGCACGGATCACGGCGCCGCCCCGGCCAGGGAGCCGAGCGGGGCGAGCAGCACCCGGGCGCGGCACACCGGCAAGACCCCGCCGTCCAGCCGCGCCATGGCGGCCACCAGCCCTCCCCCCGGTACGGGGGCGAGATCGGCTTGCGGCACGGCGCGCAGGCCGAGCACGGCGGAGACGGCGAGCGCGGCGGGCTGTGCGCCCTGCAAACGCAGCATCGGCACGGCGCCGCCGGCGAGGACGGGGGCGCCGCCGAGGCGCGCGCCGGCGTCCAGCACCGGCAGCACGTCGCCGCGATGCGCCGCGATCCCGGCCAGCGCGCCGGATCCGGGGTTGCCTGGCGCCTGGGGCGGCAGCACTGCGGCGACCTCCTCCAAGGGCAGGGCGAAGCCGGTCCCGCCGGCGCGGGCGAGGAGGAGCAGGCGCGTGGGAGGGGCCGGTGCGGCGGGCGGCGACTGCGCCAGGGGTGCCGCGGCCAGGAGAGCGGGTGTCAGGAGGGCGGTGGGCAAGGCGGGCGCCGACGCGATCGGCGCGGCGCCCCGGCAGGCCAGGCCCAGGCGGCGCCCCTCCACCACCAGCAGTGCGAGCAGCGGCTCCCCTTCCTCCCCGGAGAGGACCAGGACGGCGCCGGCCTCGGTCCAAGCCATGCCGCGCGCGCCGGGCGGCGCCTCCGGCAAGGGGTGGAAGGACGGCATGGGGAGGAGACGTTCCATCGCCGCGAAGGGCAGGTCCAGCGCGCCGCCCGCCATGGCCAGGCGGAAGCCGCCCCCGCTCGGGGCGGGCGGCACCGCCCCCCCTTCCGGCGCCGAAGGACGCGCAAGGGGCGTGCGGACGGGCGGCGGGTCGGGCAGTTGCAGGGGTTCTGCGTCCCCCCCTGCCGATGTCAGCGCGTCGCCGCCCACCAGCACCGCGCCCTCCGGCCCCGGCACCAGGGCCCAGGCACGGGCCGGGTAACCGGCGCCGGGCAGGACCCAGGCCGGCAGGGCGCCGCCGCCGAGCATCCCGACGAAGAGCCGCCCCCCTCCCCCCGGCACCGGCCGCAGCACGGGCGGCGCGACGGCGGAGGAGCCCTCGGGCAGGCGGTGGGCGGCATCGCCTGCCCGGATGGCGGTTGGGCTCACAGGCGGCGCCACACGCCGTGCACGCCCGGCTCCGGGCGCAGGGGCAGGTCGGGGCCCGGGAATTCGGTGGGGCCGAGCAGGAGGGCGCCGCCCGGCAGCAGGCGTCCGGCAAGGTCGCGCAGGATCGTGTCCCGCGCCGTCGGCAGCAAGTAGATCAGCACGTTGCGGCAGAGGATGGCGCCGAACCTGCCGAGGCCCGGCGGCGGGGCGAGCAGGTTGGCGCGGAGGAAGGCAGGCGGCCGGGCGGCCCCAGGCAGGACCCAACCATCGGCCAGCTGGAAGCGGGGGCGGAGCGGTGCCGGCACCTCGCGCAGCGCGTCCGGCGGACCGGCGGGGTAGCGGCCGGCAGCGGCGGCCGCGAGGGCGGAGCGATTGATGTCGAGGCCCAGAACCTCGGCCTCGATCCCCGCCCCCTCAGCGAGAAGGGCGAGGCTCCAGGCCTCCTCCCCCGAGGAGCAGCCGGCCGAGAGAAGGCGGAGCGGCCGGCCGGGCAGGCCCGGCATCAGGCCGCGCAGGGCGAGGAGCTGGGGCGCGGCGCGGAAGAGCCGGGTCTCCCCCACCGTCACCGCGTCCAGCAGCGCGGCCCAGCCAGGGCAATCGATGTCCGGCCGCGTCTCCAGCGCCGGGAGGAGCGGGGCCGCCCGCTCCAGCCGGCGCTGCAGCACGGCGGAGGGGGCAAGGCCGGCGAGGGCCGCCAGCCCCTCCCCGGCGCGGGAGGCAGAGGCGTCGCCCGAGGGCGGGAACGCGGCCGTACGGGGGACGGGCACGGCCCCGCCGCACCCGGGGGTCAGGCGCCGGCCACCGCCTCGGCGCGGGTGGCGTGCATGGGGATGATCTTGTCGAAGCCGGAGATCTCGAAGACCTCCCGCACCGCCGGCTGCAGCCCGCAGACCGAGAAGGACACGCCCTTCACCCGCGCCTGCTTCGCCGCCTTCAGCAGCACCCGCAGCCCGGCGGAGGAGACGTAGCGGACCTCCGACATGTCCGCGACGAGCCCGCCCCCGTCGAGCAGGGAGACCAGCTTCTCCTCGGTTGCCGGGGCGGTGGCGGTGTCCAGGCGGCCCTCCAGCGCGGCGATGGTGGTCGCGCCTTCCCGGTGCTCGGCGATCTGCATGGTGTCTCCAGTCAGCGCCGGCCCGAGAGGATGTTCTGGCCATGGGTGGCCGGCGCGGTTGATCTTTGCCGCCCCGTTCAGCCCGCGTCCAGCAGGGCTGTCAGGCGATTCGTCCCGTCGCGGCGCTCATAGGCCGCCTCACGCGTCATGCGGCGGACGAAGTGCACGCCCAGGCCCCCGATCTCGCGCTCCTCGACGGCCGCGTCGAGGTCGGGCGCGGCCGCCGAGAGGGGATCGAAGGCGGGGCCGTCATCCTCGATCAGCAGGTGGACCGAATCGCCCTCGCGCCGTGCCTCCACCAGCAGGCGGCTGGCGCCCCGGCCGTGCATGGCGACGTTCGCCGCCAGCTCCTCCGCCACGATGGAAAGGCGCTGCGCCGCGCCGGGGGACAGGCCCGCGGCCTCCGAGAAGGCTTCCAGCCGGTCGAGGAGGGCCGGCAGGCCGTCCACCTCGGGCGGCATCTCGTGGCGCAGCGCCGCAGCGTCCAAACCCGCCTTCCCCCTCGCTTCACCGGGGACGATAGGGCGGCGGGCGGCGCTTGGGAACAAGGGCCGGGAGACCCGGCCCCTCCCCTCAGCCATCCGTGTCCAGGGCGTAGCCCGCGCTGCGCACCGTGCGGATGACGTCCGCGTCCGATTCCCCGTTGATCGCCTTGCGGAGCCGGCGGATGTGCACGTCCACCGTGCGCAGCTCCACGTGGATGTCCCGGCCCCACACCGCGTCCAGCAGCTGCTCGCGGGAGAAGACGCGGCCGGGGTGCTGCAGGAAGAACTCCAGCAGCCGGTACTCGGTGGGGCCGAGGTGCAGGGTGCGCCCGGCCCGCGTCACGCGGTGGGCGTCCTGGTCCATCACGATGTCCTGCCAGGCCAGCGTGCCGCGGGCGGCAGGGGCGCCGGAGCGACGCATCACCGCGCGGATGCGGGCCAGCAGCGCGTCCATGGTGAAGGGCTTGCCGATATGGTCGTCCGCGCCGGTGTCGAGCGCGCGGACGGCGTCGGCCTCCTCCGTGCGGGCGGTGACCATGATGATCGGCAGGTCCCGCGTCTCCGGCCGGCGGCGTAGCTGGCGGCAGACCTCCAGCCCGGACATCGCGGGCAGCATCCAGTCCAGCAGCATCAGGTCCGGGCGGGATTCGGCGACGCGGATCAGCGCCTCCGGCCCATCGGCCGCCTCCTCCACCCGGAAACCCTGTTTCTCCAGGTTGTACCGGAGAAGGGTGAGGAGCGGCGCCTCGTCCTCGACGACGAGGATGGTCGGGCGCTGCGCGTCCGGAAGCGCCGCGGACCTCATGGGGTCGGCGCCTCGATGGAGGCGTCGGCCTTCGGACGGTCGTCCGGCAGGCTGGCGCCGCGCACGGCGTAGTGCACCGTCTCCGCGATGTTCGTCGCGTGGTCGCCGATGCGCTCGAAGTTCTTGGCGATGAAGAGGAGGTGCGTGCAGGCCGTGATGTTGCGCGGATCCTCCATCATGTGGGTCAGCATCTCCCGGAAAATCCCGGTGTAGATGTCGTCCACGGGGGCGTCCGCGGCCCAGACCCGCTCGGCCAGGTCCGCATCGTCCTTCACGAAGGCGTCGATGCTGTCCTTCAGGTTGCGCTGCACCAGCTGCGCCATCCACTGGAAGCCGTTCACGCCGCCGAGGAAGGGCTGGCTGGAGACGATGATCGCGCGCTTGGCCACGTTGCGGGCGTAGTCGCCGATGCGCTCGATGTCCTGGCTGATCTTCAGGGCTGCGATGATGAAGCGCAGGTCCGCCGCCAGCGGCTGGCGGAGCGCCAGGAGGCGCACGCAGAAGGCGTCCACCTCGCGCTCCAGCGCGTCGATCGGGGCGTCGCGGCCCACCACCTCGCCGGCCAGCTCGGAATCCCGGCGGACCAGGGCGTAGGCGGCATCGGCCACCTGGCGTTCCGCAAGGCCGCCCATGCGGGCGATCAGCTCGCGCAGGCGCTTCAGCTCTTCATCGTAGGACTTCACGATATGCTCCGAGGCCATTTCCGTTCCCCCGCCGGTCAGCCGAAGCGGCCGGTGATGTACTCTTGGGTGCGCTTCTGGCGCGGGGCGGTGAAGAGCTCGGCGGCAGGCGCCACCTCCACCAGCTCGCCCAGGTAGAAGAAGGCCACCTGGTCCGCGCAGCGGGCCGCCTGCTGCATGTTGTGGGTGACGATCGCGATGGTGAAGTCGCGCTTCAGCTCGTCGATCAGCTCCTCGATCTTGAGGGTGCTGATCGGGTCGAGTGCGGAGGTCGGCTCGTCGAACAGGATCACGTCCGGGCGCACGGCGATGGTGCGCGCGATGCACAGGCGCTGCTGCTGCCCGCCCGAGAGGCCCATGGCGGAGGTGTGGAGCCGGTCCTTCACCTCGCCCCAGAGGGCGGAGCGGGTGAGCGCCCACTCGATCCGCTCCTCCAGCTCGGCGCGGGAGAGCTTCTCGTGCAGCCGGATGCCGAAGGCGATGTTCTCGTGGATCGTCATCGGGAAGGGCGTCGGCTTCTGGAAGACCATGCCGACCTTCGCCCGCAGCGAGTTCAGGTCCATGGAGTCGTCCACCACGTTCTGTCCGTCCAGCAGCACCTGCCCCTCGGCGCGCTGGCCGGGGTAGAGGCTGTACATGCGGTTCAGCACGCGGAGCAGCGTGGACTTGCCGCAGCCGGAGGGGCCGATCATCCCGGTGACCTGCCGGTCCGGGAAGTCGAGGTTGATGCCCTTCAGGGCCTTGTTGGTGCCGTAGTAGAAGTTCAGGTCCTTTACCGCGATCCGGGCCTGGTTCATCACGGCGGAGGACCGCACGGTCATGCCGCCGAAGCTGCCGGAAGGGGCCTGCTGCGGGTGGGACTGCTGGGCGATCTGCGCCAGCTCCGCCGCCTTCTGCTCCGCCACGGCCGCCTGGGCGTCGTTCACTGCGGCGGCGTTGGCCGCGCCCGGGTTCATGGCGCCGCTGTTGATGGCGGCGCCGGTGCTGTTGTTCTGGCTCATGCTCATGACCGGTCTCCGGCTCTACTTGCGGGCGCGCAGCACGGAGCGCGCGAGGACGTTGAGGCCGAGCACGCCGAGGGTGATGATCAGCGCGCCCGTCCAGGCGAGCGTGATCCAGTCCTCATAGGGCGAACCGGCGTAGGAGTAGATGGTGATCGGCAGGCTCGACATGGGCTGGGAGAGGTTCAGCGACCAGTTGAGGTTGCCGAGCGAGGTGAAGAGCAGCGGCGCCGTCTCGCCGGCCACGCGGGCCACGGCCAGCAGGATGCCGGTGATGATGCCCGAGACCGCGGCGCGCCAGCAGACCAGCACGATCATCTTCCACTTCGGGGCGCCGAGACCGATCACCGCCTCCCGCAAGGTGTTCGGGATCAGGCGCAGCATGTCCTCGGTGGTGCGGACCACCACGGGGATCACGATGATCGCCAGCGCCACGATGCCCGCCCAGCCGGAGAAGCCGCCGAAGGGCAGCACCAGGATCTGGTAGACGAAGAGGCCGATGAGGATCGAGGGCGCGGAGAGCAGCACGTCCGACACGAAGCGGACGAGCTGGCCGAAGCGGGACTCGCCGGCGTACTCGGCGAGGTAGGTGCCCACGAGCATGCCGATCGGCGTGCCGACGATCGTGGCCAGGAAGACCTGGATGAGGCTGCCGATGATCGGGTTCAGCAGGCCGCCATGCGAGCCCGGAGGCCGGGTGACCTCCGTGAACACGCTCAGCGAGATGCCGCCCGCGCCGCGGATCAGCAGCGTGAGGAGGATCGAGGCCAGGAAGAAGAGGCCCAGCACCGTGGCGCCGGTGCAGAGCACCCGCACGATCGCGTCCGCGCGGGCGCGGCTGCGGCCCAGCGCCTCGGAGGTGGCGCGGTCCTTGGCCCGGCCCGGGATCGAGGAGACGGGAGTGGGAGAGGTTGTGGCGGACACCTGGTTCAGCCCTTCAGCCGCGAGCGGAGCAGCCAGCGCGAGAGGGCCAGCACCGCGAAGGAGATGACGAAGAGAAGGAAGCCGAGCGCCAGCAGGGCGGAGAGCTTCAGGCTGCCCGCGCCGCTCTCGCCGAACTCCAGCGCCACGATGGAGGCGATGGTGTTGCCCGGCCCGAAGAGCGAGGGGGTAATGCGGTTGGCGTTGCCGATGACGAAGGTGACGGCCATCGTCTCGCCCAGCGCGCGGCCGAGGCCGAGCATGATGCCGCCGACGACGGAGACGCGGGTGTAGGGCAGCACGACCTTGCGCATCACCTCCCACCGCGTGGAGCCCAGACCGTAGGCGCTCTCCTTGTAGACGCCGGGGACCTGCAGGAAGACGTCCCGCATGGTGGCGGCGATGAAGGGCAGCACCATGATCGCGAGGATGAGGGCGGCGGTGAAAAGGCCCGTGCCGAAGGGCGGGCCCTGGAAGAGGCTGCCGATCAGCGGCAGCTCGCCGACCGTGTCGATGATTGCCGGCTGGATCGTGCTCGCCATCACCGGGACGATGACGAAGAAGCCCCACATGCCGAAGATGATGGAGGGAACGGCCGCCAGCAGCTCGATCGCGGTGCCGACGGGGCCGCGCATCCACTCCGGCGCCAGCTCCGTCAGGAAGAAGGCGATGCCGAAGGCGACCGGCACGGCGAGGAGAAGGGCGAGGATGGCGGTGAGGATGGTGCCGTAGATCGGCACGCCCGCGCCGTAGATCTCCTGCACCGGATCCCAGTCCGTGGAGGAGATGAAGGCGGCGCCGAAGGCCCGGAAGGCAGGAAGCCCGCCCAGGAACAGCTCCACGATGATGGCGCCGAGCAGCACCAGCACCAGCGCCGCGGAGGCGCGGCAGAGAAAGGCGAAGATGGTGTCGCCGGTCCCGCTGCCCTTCCGGGTGGTGGGGCGCGCCGGGGCGACTTCAAGGGTTTCTGGGACGGCGACCTGTGCCACGCGGTCTTCCTCGAAAAAAGGGTCGTCCGGCGGCGCGGGGCCGCCGGACGGGTTGCCTCAGCTCAGGGCTTCGGAGCCCCGGCGCTTCAGCGGGCCGGCCAGGCCGGCTGGCCGTCGATCCGGATCCCGGCCCAGGCGGAGCGCACGGCGGCCTGCACGTTCTGCGGCAGCGGAACGTACTCCAGCTCGCGGGCGACGTTGCCGCCGTTGGTGAAGGCCCAGTCGAAGAAGCGCATCACCGCGCGGGTCTTCGCGCCGTCCGTCGGGTTGGTCGGCAGCAGGATGAAGGTCGGGGAGACGATCGGCCAGGAGTTGGCGCCCTGCTGGTCGATGATGCTCGCCGCCATCCCCGGCGCGTTCCAGTTGGCGTTGGTCGCGGCCGCCTGGAAGGTCTCCATCGTCGGCTTCACGTACTGGCCGGCCTTGTTGCGCAGCTGCACGGTGGCAAGGCGGTTCTGCGTGGCGTAGGCGTTCTCGACGTAGCCGATACCGCCGCGGGTGTTGCGGACGGTGCCCGCCACGCCCTCATTGCCGCGGGCGCCCGCGCCGGTGGCCCAGCGCACGGAGGTGCCGGCGCCGGCGCCGTTCTTCCAGCTCTCGGACACGGCGGAGAGGTAGGAGGTGAACACGAAGCTCGTGCCGGAGGCGTCGGCGCGGTACACCGGGGCGATCGCCAGGTTCGGCAGGGTGACGCCGCTGTTCATCTCGACGATGCGCGGGTCGTTCCAGCGGGTGATCCGGCCGGCATAGATCTCGGCCAGGACCTCGCCCGTCAGGCGCAGCTGGTCGGTCTCGACGCCCGGGATGTTCACGATGGGAACCACGGCGCCCATCACGGTCGGGAACTGCAGGAGGTTCGCCTCGGTCAGCTGCTGCTGCGTCAGCGGGGCGTCGGTGGCGCCGAAGTCGACGGTGCGATTGCGGATCTGGTTCACGCCCGCGCCCGACCCGACGGACTGGTAGTTGAGCTGGATGCCGGCCGCCTTCGCGCCCTCGCCCCAGCGCTGGTAGACCGGATTCGGGAAGGAGGCGCCGGCCCCCGTGATCTGGGCGGTCTGGGCCAGGGCGGGGAGCGCCGCGGGCGTGGCCGCGGCGGCGACGAGGCCCGTGAGGGCGAGACGGCGGGTGATCACCAGCATTTCTCCGTGGTTCTTCGGTCCGGCCTTTCGGCCGGCTGCCGCCTTCTAGGTAAGGGCGGCGACGTGTGAGTTTCAAATTTATGACGGTTCAATGACAGCGACCGTGGCCCGAGCACGAAAAAGGGCGCCTCCGGAAGGAGGCGCCCTCTCATTCACGTCGCATGGTTTCGGCGCGCTAGACTCGCCGGCCGCCGCGGAGCTTCGGCCAGAGCGCGGCGATGGCAATACCCGCCAGCGCCATGAGCGGCCCGGCCTGGGTGGTGAAGCCGCTGACGGCCGACTGGGCCGCCCCGGTCAGCGCCACGTTGCGCACGGCCTGCGCCTCCATCTCCTCGCGCACGGAGGAGTTGCGCGAGGCGAGAAAGACGCAGATCCCGGCCAGGACAAGGTCGAAGACCATGACCAGCAGGGAGGAGACGACCGTTCCGAAGGTGTTCCGTGCGAGGAACCACAGGACGAAGTGAAGCACCACGAAGGCAGCCAGCCCCATGATGCCGGCCCCGGCGTAGAAGGCCATGCGCGTGCCCGTGGCACTCGCCTTCGCTTTGAGACGGCGGCTTTCGGCCTGCGCCGCCATCCCGACCAGGCTGAAGGTCCGCAGCATCTCGCGACTCCTCTCAGCGGCCCAGGATACGGGCGAGAATGTAGCCGGCGGCGGCGGCGATCAGGATGGACTGAGCCGGACGCTCCCGGACGCGGTCGGCCACGGCCTCGTACTGCACCTGGGCGGCGTCGCTGGCGCGGGCGGCGTAGCCCTCGGCCGTGTCCATCGCCTTGGACAGGTACTTCTCGCGATCGGCGTAGAGGTCCTCGACCTGCTTGCGGAGCGCGGCGATCTGCTCCGAGGCGCTGTCGGCCACGCCGCCTGCCGCGTCGCTCACCTTGTTCACGGTGTCGCTCACCTTGGCGGCGGCCTGATCCACTGCCTTGCCTGCGTCGCTGTTCGCGGCCATCGGTCCCTCCGGGGATAGTGTGACAATCCCCTCGCCAACGCGTCCCTGAGGGGGCAGTTGCGCCGCCGCGGCGGACAACCGCCCGCCGCGACGCGGCATGGCCCGGCGGACACAACCGCAGGCCGGCGGGAGGTGGATGGTCGGGACCTGCGGCCGCGATGCCCGCGACGCTCAGGCCGCCATCGGGCGGGGCGGCGGGTTGGCCCGAAGGGGGAAGCGCACGCTCCAGAGGGTTCCGCCCTCCTCCAACCGCCCCCCCGTGAGCGGGCCGCCGAGCTGCTTCGCGAAGCCGTCCATGAGCTGGAGACCGAGGCCGCGCGGGCGGGCCCCGCGATCGGGCAGGCCGATGCCGTCGTCCCGCACCGTCAGCAACACCTCCTCGCCCTCCTGCTGCAGGGAGAGCCGGATCGTGCCGCGCATGTCGTCGGGAAAGGCGTGCTCCACCGCGTTGCCCATGGCCTCCGTGACGAGGAGGGAGAGGGAGACGGCCTGATCCGTGGAGATGGCGATGTCGGCGATGTCCAGCTTCAGGGCCAGCCGCTCGCCAGGTGCCTCGTTGTGGGAGGAGAACTGCTGGTTCGCGAGCTCCGTCAGGAAGGGCGGCAGCGCGACCGATTCGAAGCTGTGCTGCACGTAGAGGTGCCGGTGCAGCGTGGCCAGGGTCCGCACCCGGTTCCGCGCCGCGAGGAACTCCGCGATGGCAGCGGGGTCCTTGATCCGCCCGGCCTGCAGGTTCAGCAAGGAGGAGACGATCTGCAGGTTGTTCTTCACGCGGTGGTGGATCTCGGCCATCAGCGCATCGCGCTGCTCGAGCGCGGCCCGCAGGTCGGCCTCCCGCCGGGTCAGGGCCTCCGCCGCGTCGCTGAAGGCCTGCTCCACGGCGCGAACCTCGCGCGGCTCCGTGCCGGTGGGGTTCACGGGGAAGGCGTTGCCCGGCCGCCATCCCCGCACCCGGACCGAGAGCAGGCGGAGCGGCCGGACCATGGCGAGATCCGCCCCCACCACGATGGCGGCCAGGCAGGCGACGAGAAAGGTCGCCAGTTCCAGGATGCGCTGGACGAGGATGCCGCGCGCCACTTCTCTCGGGGCGGAGATCGGGTGTCCGACCACGAGGCGCAGCCCGGGATTGAGCCGCGCGCCGGCATAGACCACCTCGCCGCGCAGGCCTTCCGTCACCTCGCCCCCATCCCCCACCCGGGCGACGGTGGCGGGGTCCAGGGTCGGGCCGCCGGCGCCGCTGGGGGAGAGGGCCCGCCCCGTCCGATCGATGAGCCATACCCTGTCCCCGGGGGTGCGGCCGCTTCCCGGAAGGCCCGCGTCGTCGCGCAGGACCACGAACCCGATCAGCGCCCATTCCCCGCCGATCGAGCCCACCGCGGCGCCGGGAACGGCCACCGGCATCAGGGGCGCGCGGCCGCGGCTGCCGGGCAGGAAGGCGCCGTAGGCAGGGGCGCCGCTCGCCAGGGCTTCTCGCAGCAAGGGCTGGGGATCAAAGCCGGTGGGAAGCGTGCCGCAGACCGGAGGTTGGCCGGGCACGACCACGGCGAGCTCGCCGATGTCGCCGGGATGGAGGTCGATCACGCGGCGAAAGGAGGCGGTGCAGCCGGCCGGGTCCTCGCCCCCGCGGGGATCCTGGCGCGCCAGGGCGATGAGAACGGATTCGGCGCTGCCGATGGCCACGCCGTAGCGGGCCGCCACCAGCGCGCGCAGCGTCTCGACACCCCGGCGGCCATCGTCGAGCGCGGCGCGGTAGTCCTGCAGAGCGTTCGTGATCGCGATGGCCGCGACGGGAATACCCGCGACCATCACCAGCACCATCATCCGTCCGCGAATGCCGCCCAGGGCGGAGCCGAGTCGCAGCCGCAGCTGCCTCAACCTGTCCTGCCCGGGCATGGATCGGACATTCCTTCGCACGGTGCCGGACAGATCCCTCCATCCGGCACAGATCCTTCAGCCCCGCCGCTGGTCCTGCTCGATCAGGCGCAGAAGTTCTTCGGGAATCGGCTCGCGCATCACGTCGTCAAACATCTGATGCAAACCGCGCTGAAGCCAGAGGTCGAAAGCGGCCTCGGGCGCGGCCTCGCCGCGCCCGTTGGCTCCTCCGACTGTTCCGGGCTTCGGCACAGGCCCCGATTTCCCCTTGTCGCTACTCTCGGCCATCCTCAGACAGGGTTCGCGTGCCCCGCAGCAGTGTCATCCGTCGCCATACGACGGCGGGTGGCCCGAGGGGAAGAGGAGGACTTGCGAGTGGAGGCGGCGACCTTCGGCGCGTCGACGCCGCGCTCCTCGCCGGTCAGCCAGCGCTGCAGAGTCTGGCGGGCGCGGAACACGCGGCACTTGGCGGTGCCGACGGCGCAATCCATCGCCGCCGCGACCTCCTCGTAGGACATGCCCTGCACCGTCACCATCACCAGCGCCGTGCGCTGCTCGGCAGGCAGGCGGGAGAGGTGGCCGCGCAGCTCGCGCATCACCAAGCTGTCCTCCTGCGCGCCGGGGCGGGCAAAGGCGGAGCTCGGCACGTCGTCAATGTCCGTCGTCTCGCGCTTGCGGCGGACGTCGGAGATGAAGCGGTTCCGCAGGATGCGGAACATCCAGGCGCCGAAGTTGGTGCCAGGGGTGAAGCTGTCCTTCGCGGCGAGGGCGGAGGTGACGGCGGCCTGCACCAGGTCGTCCGCGTCGGCGCGGTTGCGGGTCAGCGCCAGGGCCTGCACGCGCAGCCGCGGCAGGGTCGTGACGAGCAACTTGTGGAAGTCGGCAACCGTGTGGGAGGTGGCGGGGGCGGTCGTCACGGCAACGGTCTCGGTCATCTGGGCAATCCCCTCGTCTCGAACTTCACCCGACCAATGCACGGGGTCCGATTCCGGTTACCGCCGGCTTAATCACGAAAACGCCAGGGGTGAGGTTCACTCCGCATCGCCTTGATCCGCCTCGCTTCCATAGCGTGCGGCGAGCGCCTTCCGGGCCCGGGAGACGCGCGCCTTGAGGGTGCCGACCTGCACCCCGGCCACCCGCGCCGCATCCTCGCTGGAGAAGCCGAGCGCACCGACGAGCACCAGCGCCTCCTGCTGGTCCGGCGAGAGATCCTTCATCGCGCGGGCCAGCCCCATCACCTCCATCCGGTGCTCCTGCCCGGCCGGCCGGCCCTCCTCCTCCGGCGGCGCGCGGTCCAGGGCGCGCCGCCGGGCGGCGCTGCGGCGCCGGTCCTCGAACCAGGCGTTGCGGAGGATGGAGAAGGTCCAGGCGCGCAGGCTTGTGCCGGGCTGCCACTGCGCCTCGTTGCGCAGGGCACGCAGCAATGTGTCTTGCACGAGGTCGTCCGCTGCGGCCGGATCGCGCGACAGGAATCGGGCGAAGGCCCGCAGGTCGGGCAGCAGGCGCGTAAGGGCCGGGCGGAAATCCTGCTCTTCTGTCATGCACCCGGCTGGAAAAGGGCCGCGCGACGCCTCCCGGCGGCGCGCGGCGCGACCATGTAGAGAAACGGCCCGCAAGCCCTGCCATGTCGGCGGCGGCCCGCGGGGGGCGGAGGACTATCACGGATGAATGCTGTGTCGCAGGGGGAGTTGCTTCGCACCCTGCCCTATGCCCGGCGCTACGCACGGGCCCTGACCGGCAGCCAGGCGCAGGGCGACGCCCTGGTGGCCCAGTCGCTGCGGGCCGGGCTGCCGGAGGGCGTGCCGGGGCCGCTCGCGCTGTTCGCCGGCGTCAGCCGGCTGGTTCCGGACGCGCCCGGCGAGCACATCTCCGCGAAGCAGCGCCAACTTCTCCTCCTCACCGCGCTGGAGGACCTCACGGTCACCGATGCCGCCCTCGCCGTCGGCGTGACGCTGGAGGAAGGGCGGCGCCTGCTGGAGGCCGCACGCACCGCGCTGCGCGCCGTGGCGGCGACGGACATCATGGTGATCGAGGACGAGCCGATCATCGCCATGGACATCCGCCAGCTGGTGGAGAGCTGCGGGCATAACGTAGTGGGCATCGCCAGCGGCGAGGCGGAGGCGGTGCAGATGGCCCGCGACCTGAAACCGGGGCTGATCCTGGCGGATGTGAACCTCGGCCCGGGTGGCGACGGCATCTCCGCCGTGCAGCGCATCCTGCAGGAGCAGGACACGCCCGTGATCTTCGTGACCGCCTATCCCGAGCGGCTGCTGACGGCGGAGCGGCTTGAGCCCGCCTTCATCATCAGCAAGCCCTTTGAGCCGGTGGCACTGGCCATCGCCACCTACCAGGCAGTCTCTGGCGGCGTTTCGCTCGACTGAACGGCCCGTGCGGTCCGGCAACCCGCCGGACCGCCTCCCCGTTCCATCAGACGGGCCCGTACGCGCTCGGCGCGGGCATGACGGAGGATGGGATGACCAAGAAGCTGGATTGGGACCGCTTGGCGGGCGACTGGGGCGAGATGGGCGGCAAAGTCCGCAAGAACTGGGGGAAGCTGACCGAGGAGGACATCAGTCAGGCCGGCGGCCGCCGCGACCTGCTGCTCGAGCGCATTCGCGAGCGCTACGGCGTGGGGGAGGACGAGGCGGAGCGGCAGCTGACGGACTGGGCCTCGGGCCAGGGCGACGCGGCCTCCAACCGGGCGGTGTAGCAAGGCGGCAACGCTCCGTGGCGAGAGGGCAACCGGCCCGCGCATCCCACGTTCAGGGATCGCATCCTCTTCTAGGGAACCGGAACAATGCTCTACTGGACCGTCATCTTCCTTATCATCGCCCTTGTCGCGGGCGTGCTGGGCTTCGGCGGCGTGGCCTCCGCGGCCAGCGGCATCGCCAAGGTCCTGTTCGTGATCTTCCTCATCCTCTTCCTGGTCTCCCTCGTGGCCGGCCGGGGCTGGATCTGAGGGTTCCATGAACCGCCGCACGGCGCTTCTGGCCGGCCTCGCGACACTCGTCGCGGGGCCGGTCCTGTCTCAGGGTTCTAATCAGGGGGGTTCCGGCCCGGTGAACCCGAACCCGGGCGGTGGACGTCTGTGGTTCGACCCGACGCAGCTCCCCTCCTTCACCGGCGTGGTAGACCGCTACCTGCTGACGCCGGAGGGGAAGACTGACCGGCTGATGTTCCGCGAGGGGCCGCAGGTGCTGTTCCCCGAGCACATCGCCGACGACATCATGAAGGCCGTGCCTCCCGGCCAGTCCATCGTGGTCTACGGCATCCGCGCCCGGCGCGCCCCGGCGATCACGCTTCTGGCCTGGGCCAGGGATGGTGGCAGCCAGCCCCAGTTCGTGGACCGCCCGAGCTGGACTTTCCCGGAGTACCGGGCCGCCGACGAGATGCTGCAGGTGTCCGGCACCGTCCGCGCGCCGCTCTACACGCCGCAGGGCGACGTTATCGGCGCCGTGCTGGACGAGGGCGTGGTGATCCGCGTGCCCGCTGGCGTGGCGCAGGCGCTGGGTGACAGGCTGGCCGTGGGCCGCTCGATCGCCGCCGCGGGGCACGGGGCCACCGTGCAGAGCCGCGGCAAAGCGCTGGATGCCGAGCGGATCGGCGAGAGCGCGGACAAGCTCGGGCCCCTGCCGCCGGCGGAGCGCCCGCAATGAGAACCACCGCCACGACGTGGACGGTGACGAGACCCAGGACAGGCGAGACAGAGGGTGAGTGACGAAACGGGACCGAAAGTCCAGATCCAGACGGGGGCCGTGGGGGCCTTCCTCCGTCTGGCCGGCGGGTACTTCCTGCGCGCGAAGGGCGCGAAGTGGCTGGGCTTCGGCCTGCTGGCGCTGACGCTTCTGCAGATTCTCATCCAGATCCGCTTCAATCTCTGGAACCGCGACTTCTTCAACGCGCTGGAGAACCGCGACCGCAACGCCTTCCTCTGGCAGATGGTGCTCTTCGTGGGGCTGGCGGGCGCCTCCATGATCACGGCGGTCTACCAGCTCTACGTCAAGCAGCTGGTGCAGCTGCGCTGGCGCGAGTGGCTGACGAAGCGCCTGCTGGACCTGTGGATGACAAATGCGCGCCAC
This sequence comes from Pararoseomonas sp. SCSIO 73927, assembly GCF_037040815.1. NCBI lineage: Bacteria > Pseudomonadati > Pseudomonadota > Alphaproteobacteria > Acetobacterales > Acetobacteraceae > Pararoseomonas > Pararoseomonas sp. SCSIO 73927. The sequence continues at coordinate 3,383,830 of NZ_CP146232.1, read as the reverse complement.
TACCAGCTGGAGCGCGCGGGAGAGTCCGACAACCCCGACCAGCGGATCTCGGAGGACGCGCGGCTTGCCGTGGACTCCGCCGTGGACTTCGCGACGGGCATCTTCAATTCCGTGGTGATGCTGATCGCCTTCGTCGGCATCCTCTGGAGCATCTCCGGCGCGCTGAACCTGACGATCGCCGGGAACGCCATCACCATCCCCGGCTATATGGTCTGGGCCGCGCTGATCTACGCGGCCATCGGTTCTGGCCTTACCTACCTCGTCGGCCGGCCGATGGTGGCGCTGAATTTCTGGCGCACGGCAAAGGAGGCGGATTTCCGCTTCGGCCTGGTGCGCGCGCGGGAGAGCAGCGAGGGTATCGCCCTCATCGGCGGCGAGACGGATGAGCGGCGGGGATTGGCACGGCTGTTCACCAACGTGGCCGATGCGGTGCGCGACCTGATGCGGAGCCAGCGCAGGCTGATGTGGCTCACCAGCGCCTACGGAATGCTCACCTCCGTCTTCCCGACCGTGGTGGCGGCGCCGTCCTACTTCTCCGGCGCGATCACGCTCGGCGGCCTGATGCAGATCGGCTCCGCCTTCGGGTCCGTGCAGGCCTCGCTCAACTGGTTCGTGGACAACTTCCCGCGGCTGGCAGAATGGCGCTCCTCCGTGGAGCGGCTGCTCTCCTTCCGGGAGTCCCTGCGCGTCATCGAGGAGATGGTGGAGGACGGCGACCAGCCGACCATCGTTCGGGTCGAGGAGAAGGCCGGTGAGGAGGAGCGCGTCGCCTTCCGCGACGTGCAGGTTGCCTTCGCCAACGGCTCGGTGGTGATCGCGGAGGCAAGCGCGGAGGTTCGGGCCGGCGAGCGCGTGCTGGTGAAAGGCGAATCCGGGACGGGCAAGAGCACCCTATTTCGCGCGTTTGCCGGCATCTGGCCCTGGGGGAGTGGCGAGATCCACATGCCGCCGCGGGAGGCCACGATGTTCATGCCGCAGCGCCCTTACCTGCCGCTCGGGACGTTGCGGGGCGCCCTCTCCTACCCCAACCCGCCGGAGAAGGTTTCCAACAAGGCGGCGGTCGCAGCGCTGGAACGGGTAGGCCTCTCCCATCTCGAGGATCGGTTGGAGGATGACGAGCGATGGGATCAGGTGCTCTCGCTGGGTGAGCAGCAGCGCCTCGCCTTTGCTCGGCTGCTGCTGCAGAAGCCGCGCTGGATCTTCATGGACGAGGCCACGGCCGCACTCGATGAGGAGAACCAGGACGCGATGATGCGACTGGTGTTGGAGGAGTTGCCGAAGAGCGCGCTGATCTCCATCGGCCACCGCCCGGGGCTGGACGCCTTCCACGAGCGCACCCTTCACTTGCAGCGCGGGCCGGAGGGGGCGCGGCTGGCAATGCGCCCTCTCGGCCGAATCCTGCGGAACCGCAAGATCCGCATCCGCAACCCGTTCAATCGGCGCGTACGCGCGACGGCGGGCTGAAGGCACCGGTTGGGCCGCTTCTGCGCGGCCCAGCCGAGACTTCGATCATGCAGAAGATCTTCAAGGCGGAGGGGACACCCTTCGACCTGCTCCGTCGATGCGCCTCAGCTGGTCTTCGATGTCATGAGAAGCGCGGTACAAGCTGGTGCGGCGCTTGCGGTGTGGAGAGATACACGTAGCCCAAAACCCCCTCGGCACGGTTATGTGCTGAGGGGGTTCTGAGGCTTGGATGCGGGGACAGGATTTGAACCTGTGACCTTCAGGTTATGAGCCTGACGAGCTACCGGGCTGCTCCACCCCGCGGTGGTGTAGTGATCATGTTCTCCGGTCGGGTGGCCTGGCGCTGACCGACTCTCCCGCGTCTTAAGACGCAGTACCATGGGCGCAGGGGCGTTTCACGGCCGAGTTCGGGATGGGATCGGGTGTGGCAGCCTCGCTATAGGCACCAGGCCACCGGGCCGGAGGACATGATGGGTGGGCGGACGCGGAGCGTTCTGCCCGGGATGGAAGGTGGTGTGTGGGTGGTGTGTTTGCGTGTTGGTGCTGCGTGCGGCGAGGGGGTTAGCCCTCAGCGGTGGGGGAGTGGAGTTCGATCGGGCGATTAGGACCGCTCGGCTGCGTCGGTTACCCGACTTCCACCTGCGGCCTATCGACGTGCTGGTCTGGCACGGCCCTTGGGGAGACCTGGTTTTGAGGCTGGTTTCCCGCTTAGATGCCTTCAGCGGTTATCCGTTCCGCACTTGGCTACCCGGCGATGCGGCTGGCGCCACAACCGGTGCACCAGAGGTGCGTCCATCCCGGTCCTCTCGTACTAGGGACAGATCCTCTCAAGTCTCCAACACCCATGGCAGATAGGGACCGAACTGTCTCACGACGTTCTAAACCCAGCTCACGTACCGCTTTAATCGGCGAACAGCCGAACCCTTGGGACCTGCTCCAGCCCCGGGATGCGATGAGCCGACATCGAGGTGCCAAACCTCCCCGTCGATGTGGACTCTTGGGGGAGATCAGCCTGTTATCCCTAGAGTACCTTTTATCCGTTGAGCGATGGCCCTTCCACGCGGGACCACCGGATCACTAAGGCCGACTTTCGTCTCTGCTCGCGCTGTCGCGCTCGCAGTCAGGCGGGCTTGTGCCTTTGCACTCAACAGCCGATGTCCGACCGGCCTGAGCCCACCATCGCGCGCCTCCGTTACACTTTGGGAGGCGACCGCCCCAGTCAAACTGCCCACCAGGCAGGGTCCCGGCCCCGGCTAACGGGGCTCGGTTAGACGCCAGAAAGGCGCAGGGTGGTATTTCAAGGTTGCCTCCGCAGAGGCTAGCGCCCCTGTTTCATCGGCTCCCACCTATCCTACACAGCCCCTTCCTGGCGCCACTGCCAAGCTGCAGTAAAGGTTCATAGGGTCTTTCCGTCTGACCACGGGTACCCCGCATCTTCACGGGGAATTCAATTTCGCTGAGCCCATGCTGGAGACAGTGGGGAGGTCGTTACGCCATTCGTGCAGGTCGGAACTTACCCGACAAGGAATTTCGCTACCTTAGGACCGTTATAGTTACGGCCGCCGTTTACCGGGGCTTCAATTCAAGGCTCTCACCTCTCCTTTTAACCTTCCGGCACCGGGCAGGCGTCAGACCCTATACGTCGTCTCTCGACTTCGCAGAGCCCTGTGTTTTTACTAAACAGTCGCCACCCCCTGGTCTGTGCCACCCCAACCCACTTGCGTGAGCAGGGGTCTCGCTTATCCCGAAGTTACGCGAGCAATTTGCCTAGTTCCTTCAGCATGGTTCTCTCAAGCGCCTTGGTATACTCAACCAGTCCACCTGTGTCGGTTTCGGGTACGGTCCATAATCCCAGTGCTATTTCCCGGACCTCTCCAACCGCCCCCCCAATCCGATAAGGGGGAACAGAACTTCAAGGTCGTCACATCTGGGGGGCCAGGGAATATTCACCCTGTTTCCATCGGCTACGGCTGTCGCCCTCGCCTTAGGGGCCGGCTCACCCTGCGCGGATTGGCCTTGCGCAGGAACCCTTGGACTTTCGGCGAGAGGGGTTCTCACCCTCTTTGTCGCTACTCATGTCCGCATTCGCACTTCCGATACCTCCAGGACCCGTCACCGGTATCCCTTCACAGGCCTACGGAACGCTCCGCTACCGCGTGCATTGCTGCACACCCACAGCTTCGGCTCGTGGCTTGAGCCCCGTTACATTTTCGCCGCAGAACAGCTATTAGACCAGTGAGCTATTACGCTTTCTTTAAAGGATGGCTGCTTCTAAGCCAACCTCCTGGTTGTTTTGGCCGTCCCACATGCTTTCCCACTTAGCCACGAATTAGGGGCCTTAGCTGGTGGTCTGGGCTGTTTCCCTC